>JACPYV010000018.1 GCA_016195825.1 Burkholderiales bacterium
AGATCATGCGCGACTTCCGGCTCTTCTCCATCCTGGACGACGAGACCAAGAGCGAGTACGAGATCTCGGCCATCCACGACGAAGGCGGCTACCGCCACGTGCGCCAGGCGCTATCGCGCCAGTACGACCTCTCCACGCGGGAGCCCAACATCCAGGTCTGGAACGTCAACCTGCGCGGCGACCGCTCGCTCACGCTGCGCCACGTGCAGCACCTCAACCGCCCGCTGCACGACAGCGCGCAGGAAGTGCTCAAGCATGTCGGCCGACTGTGGGGTTTTGCGGTCAACCTGGAGAGCGTCAACGGCCGCGGCGACGTGACGCGGCGCTGGAACGTCCCGGCGCAGGCGATCTGAGTGCACGCCTCCTGACGCCAGCCTCCTGACGCCAGCCTCAGATCGCTCGTTTCAGATCGCTCGTTTCAGGACGCCAGCTTCAGGCCCACGATGCCGGCCACGATCAGCCCCAGGCTGACGAGCCGGCCAACGCTCGCCAGCTCGCCGAACAGCAAGATGCCCAGCGCCGCCGTGCCCACCGCGCCCACCCCTACCCACACCGCGTAGGCCGTGCCCACGGGCAGCGTCTTCATCGCCACGCCCAGCAGGCCGACGCTGAGCACCATGGCACCCACGGTCAGCACCGTGGGCAACGGGCGCGTGAAGCCTTCGGTGTATTTCAGGCCGATGGCCCAGCCGACTTCCAGAAGGCCAGCGATGAACAGCAGCAACCAAGCCATGGTTTGAATGCAGAAGTGAGGTGATCCGGCGCATTCTGCCGGCCGCCCCGGCCGCCTGGCGCGGGTGGGCCATTGCCAACGATCACGGCCGCACCCCGCACGCCGCTCACTTCTTCTTCAGCAACCGCTCGAACTTGTCTTGGCGGAAGTCCTCGGGCGTCGAATCGAGCGTGTTGAGATACATCAGCAGGCGGTACTCGGATTCGACGGGCTTGCCGTCGACCAGCTGCGGCTCGAACACCCAGCCATCCAGCGAGGCCTTGGCGTAGCGGCGCACGCTGTCCGGCATGCCTGGCTGGGCCACCACGTCGACGGTCTTGCAGCGGCCGTTGACGCCCACCGTGCAGATGCCCAGGACCTGACCCTCCCAGCCGCCGTTGGCCGCGATGTCGGCCGGGTAGTTGGCCAGCGACCTGTTGAGCGGGATGGGCCCGACCGACAGCCCGTCGACGCGCACCGAGCCGCCGCCTTCGGCATTGGGCGTCACGGTGAACCGCATCTCGACACCCGAACGCATCGTGACCGGCTTGCCGTCCACCACCGGCGGCTGGATCTTGGCCTGCGCCACGCGCGACTTCACGTTCTCCACGAACTTGGCGGGGTACTTGTCCTCGTCGACCACCGTGTACTCGGCCGGCTTGCCGTCCACGCCGAAGAGCACCCGCGTCCACACCGACACCGGGTAAGGCGCCGCCGCATCGGCCGCCACGGCCTGCAGGGCCACCAGGCTCAGCGCCGCCCAACACATCTTGATCTTCATCCGTTCGCTCCCTTTCTTGTACCGTCCACTTCGCCGGCATTCTGCGGCAGCGCGACCGACCTGCACGACCGGACCTCTCAGGCCTGCACGCGCTTGCTGTAGGCCAAGTAGACCTCGTCCCGCTGCCAGCCCAGCGACGCGTAGGCGGCCTGAGCGGCCTGGTTGGTGCGGGCTGTCGTCAATTCCATCTTGGCGCGGCCGTTCTCCAGCGTGTGGCGCTCGGCCGCCAGCAGCAGGGCCCGCCCGGCACCCGAGCGCCTGGCCGCGGGTGTCACGAACAGGTCGGACAACAGGTAGGTGCGACGGGCCTCGATGGAGCAGAAGACCGGGTAGAGCTGGCAGAAGCCGATGGCCTGCCCGGCATCGTCCAGCGCCAGCAGGATGACGGACTCCTCGTGCTCGAAGCGGTCGCGGATGAAGTGGCGGGCCGTGGCCAGGTCGGGCGCCTGCTCGTAGAACTGCCGGTAGGCGTCAAAGAGCGCGGCGACGACATCGAGATCGGCCAGCGTGGCGGTGCGGGTGAGGGGGGTGGTGCTCATGGGCCGGGGTTGTAGCGCAACAAGGTGCCCGCCAGCGCCAACTGCCCCACGGGCGTCACCGCCAGCTCGCGCGTGTCGGCCACGCGCCGCAGCCAGCCGCGCGTCACCATCGCCTCCAGCCACGCCACCGCCAGCGGGCCGGCGAAGTGGTCGCGGCGTTCGGACCAGTCCACGCAGTCGTAGAGCAGGCGCCCCGTCCCGGCCTCGCCCTGCGGCGCCAGCTCCACCAGTGCCTCACGGCCGGTGTCACTCAATTCGTAGCGCCCGTCCGGTGCCGCCCTCACCCAGCCTTTGGCCAGCAAGGCCTCGCGCCACTGCACACCCAGCTCGCCGGCCAGGTGGCCGTAGCAGCTGCGCGCATGCCGCAGGCCGCGCATCGCGGGGCGTTGCCAGCGTTGCAGGTCGGCGGCAGGCCCGGCGGCGTCGCGACCGTCAGCCACGCGCAGCAGCGCCTCCAGCGCATGCGCCACGTCACCATCCGCCAGGCCGAAGTAGCGGTGCCGGCCCTGCGGGCGCACACGCGCCAGGCCTTCGTCCACCAGCAGCTTCAGGTGGGCCGACATCGTCGCGGCGCCCACGCCGGCATGCCTGGCCAGCTCGCCGGCCGTGTGCAGGCGGCCGTCCAGCAGCCGGGCCAGCGTGCGCGCGCGGGTCGGGTCTGCGATTGCAGCCGCGATACGGGCGAGGCGCGGCTCCCCGCTCAACGCGGCACCTGTTCCCGGTCGTTGAGCCCGTAGTCGCGCACGACGTGGGCCACGCGCAACCGGTAGTCGGCGAACAGCCCGCCGCGCCCGGCCGCCTGCGCCTCGCGGTGGCGCTCCATCTCGCGCCAGCCCCGCACCGCGCCTTCATCGCGCCAGAAAGACAGCGAGAGCAGCTTGTCCGGCTGGGCCAGGCTCTGGAAGCGCTCCACCGAGATGAAGCCGTCCATGCCGTCCAGCAGCGGCTTCAGCGCGGCAGCATGGTCAAGATAGGCCTGGCGGCCTTCCTCGGTAGGTTGCACTTCGAAGATGACAGCGATCATGGCTGGGCATCCTCACAGAAAGTGCGCGCCTCGCGCTGGATGAAGCGCTGCGCCTGTGCGAACTCGAAATTGGCGCGCGCCTCCGGGTCGGCCTTGAGGCGTACGCGGTAGGCCTCGTAGTCGGCCAGCGAGTCGAAGCCCACCAGACCCCAGGCCTCGTGGTTGCTGCCCTCCCACGGCAGCCAGTAGCCCAGCAGCCGGCCGCCCAGGCGCGGAATGATGCGGCCCCAGTTCTCGGCATAGGTGCGGAAGGCCTCGCGCTGGAAGGGGTCGATCTCGTAGCGAATGAAGCAAGTGATGTGGGGCATGGCGCGCCTCGCAGTGGAAGGGGTGCGGCCAGTGTGGGCGGGGCCGAACGGATGACGCTTCGCCGTGCAACGAACTGTGTCCTGCCACCACGGCTTTTCGGCGGCCGCTATCCTCGCCCGCTACCCCTTCCCGGCTGCCACCACCTTGCCCACGCCCGCACCCCGCCTTTCCCCGGCTCCCACGCGTGGGCTGGACTGGCTGCTCGGCCCGGAGGGCCAGGGCCGCGGCGCGGTGAAGCTGACACTGCTGGCGCTGGCGGTCTACGGCCTGTTCGCGCTGAATGTGGCCGTGCAGGTGCACCTGGGCCTGATGGACGCCGGCCCCGGCGCCTGGGTCAGCGGCCTCAGCCTGGCGGGCATTGCGGCCTTCTACCTGCTGGTGCGCACGGGCCTGAGCCGGCACCTGGGGCAAGACCCGTCGCTGACACTGCCGCAGTCGGTCTTCGGCGTGCTCATCACGGCCTGGGGCTACGCCATCGACCCCGCGCTGCGCGGCGCCATCATCGCCATCATGCTGCTCAACCTCGTGTGGGGCATGTTCGTGCTGACGCAGCGCCAGGCCTTCGGGCTGTACCTGTTCGGCCTGGCCGCGCTGGGTGCGGCGATGGGCTGGGGCGCCGCCACCGATCCGCAGCGCTTCCCGCCCGCCGTCGAGGCGCTGCACTTCAGCTTCGCGGCCATCCTGATGACGGCCGTGTCGGTGCTGTCGGTCAACATGGCACGGCTGCGCGCCAAGCTGGGGGCGCGCACCACCGAGCTGCGCGCGGCACTGGAGCGCATCCAGTACCTGGCCCACCACGACGAGCTGACGCGCATCAGCAACCGACGCCACCTCAGCGAGCGCCTCGCCGCCGAGCAGCTCAACCAGCGCCAGAGCGGCCAGACCATGAGCCTGGTGCTGATCGACATCGACCACCTCAAGGCCGTCAACGACCAGCACGGCCACGCGGCCGGCGACGCGGTGCTGCGCCATTTCGCGGCGACGCTGCAGGCCACGCTGCGCAGCACGGACTTTGCCGGTCGCTGGGGCGGCGAAGAGTTCCTCGTCGTTACGCCCCAGGCCAGCGCCGCCACGGCCGCGGCTCTGGTCGAACGCCTGCGCGCGGCACTGGCCGCGGCGTCCCACACCGCCGCCGTGCCGGGCCTGCGCATCACCTTCTCGGCCGGCGTGGCCGAGTGCGCGCCGGGCGAGGACCTGCACCTGGCCATCGACCGCGCCGACCGCGCCCTCTACCAGGCCAAGCAGAGCGGTCGCGATCGCACGGTCAGCGAGTTCGCGCCCCTGATTTAGAGGGGCGCCACCGGGATGCAGAGCTCGCAGTCGAACACGCCGGTCCGGTAGTCGAACCTGGCCTGCGGCCCGTAGTGCTCGAAGCAGGGCCGTGCATCCAGCTGCAGGCCGCTGGACGGCAGCCAGCGGCCCATCATGGCCGACCAGGCGGCACCAATCTCGGCCGCCGTGCCGACGAAGTCCAGCGTGGCATAGCGGCCGCCGGGCAGCTCGGTGACGAGCGCGCCGCCGTTGGGCAGCCAGCCTTCGGGCACGGCCATGCCGGCGTCGTAGCGGCATTGCTCGGGCGGCACCAGGCTGGGGTCGTCGTGGCCGATGCCGAAGCGCGACACCGCACCGAGCTGCTGCGTGGCCAGCCAGGGGTTGAAGGTCTCGGCCCAGAAGCGGCCCAGTTCGGGGCCATAGGCGCCCTGGTAGCGCAGATAGCCCATGCGCACGGGCGGACGGTCGATGAGGCGGACGTTCACGGGATCTCCTTCGTCGGGATTGCGGGAGAAGCCATGCTCGCCCTCGCGCCACGCGCCGCCCTGATCCAGATTGCTGTCCGCCTGATCCAGATTGCGCCACTGCGTGGGCGGCAGCCCGAAGCGCCCCTTGAACGCCCGCGTGAACGCCTCGGCCGAGCCGTAGCCCACGCCGAGCGCGATGCTCAGCACGGTGGAATCCGGCTGACCGCGCAGCCGCTGGGCAGCCTTCTCCAGCCGGCGGCGCGCCAGGTAGTCGCCCAACGTCTCGCCCATCCAGGCCAGGAACAGGCGGTGGAAGTGGTAGGGCGAGAAGTGCGCGACGGCGGCCAGCGCCTCCAGGTCCAGCGGCTGGTCCAGGTGGCGGTCGATGTGGGCCTGCACGCGGTGCATGCGGGCTTCGTACTGGCGCCGGCTGGCGTTGGCCGGTACGCTCAACCCCAGGCGCGGACGAGCTGGCGCATGGCCTCAGCGTGCACGGCGGACAGCTCGTCCGTCGACGCCCGCGAGTCCGACTGCAGCGCGACCACCACCCAGGGCGAGCGGCCCTCAGGCGGGAACACCAGCGCCACGTCGTTGACCGCACCGCGGTAGCCGGTGCCGGTCTTGTCCAGCACCCGCCAGCCGGCACCGGGCACGCCGGCACGCAAGCGCTTCAGCCCGGTCTGGGACGCCTGCAGGTCGGCCCACAGCCGGGCCTGGCCGGGCTTGCTCAAGGCCTCACCCAGCAGCAGGCGCTGCAGCGTCATCGCGACGGCGCGCGGCGTGCTGGTGTCGCGCGGGTCGCCGGGCACGTTCTCGTTGAGTTCCGGCTCCCAGCGGTCCAGCCGGGTGACCGTGTCGCCCTGCTCGCGCAGCCACATCGTCAGGCCGGCGGGCGAATCGCAGCAGTGGCGCAGCAGCACGTTGGCGCAGGGGTTGTCGCTCTCCACGATGATGCCTTGCACCAGCTCCGCCAGCGTCGCGCGGCCCTTGGGCAGCAGCCGGTCAAAGGCCGGCGAGTGCGGCACGCGCTCGCTCTTGTGCAGCGCCACCTCGTCGTCCCAGCGCCAGCGCCCGCCCTCCACGCCCTGGGCTACGCGGGCAGCCAGCAGGATCTTGAAGGTCGAGGCCGTCGAGAACCGTTCGTCGGCCCGGTGGGCCAGCGTGCGGCCGTTGCCGGTGTCGATCGCAAACCAGCCCAGTCGCCCCTGCACGCTGCGCTCCAGCGCGGCGAAGTCCGGGGTCGCTGTGGGCCGCGAGAAAGCGGTCCGGGCGGGCAGGGCGGCCAGCACAGCGGCCTGGCCAATCAGGGTGCGGCGTCTCATGCGCCGCATTCTCGTGCGCCGCGGCACGCCCCGGGTGCGGGGGCACCAAGCTCGCCCGTCCCGAAACTGACTACTCCGTCAGACTTGCGCAACACCCGCGGCGTGACGGCCGGCAGCCCGCATGCTGCGCCGCACAATCGCCGCCGGCCCTGATGTGGGGCCGCTTCACTTTCTGGAGTCGTTGTTTGATGAACGCACCGCGCCTCAGCCTCCTGGCCCTCGCCCTGAGCACTGCCCTCCCCACGCTGGCCCAAGAGGCCCCGGCCAAAGACCGCACCCAGCTCGAAACCGTGGTCATCACGGCCGAGCGCCGTGCCGAGAACATCAAGGACGTGCCCAACGCCGTCTCCAAGATCAGCGGCGAGAAGCTCGACGTGCTGGCCTCCGGCGGCCAGGACCTGCGCTTCCTGTCGGGCCGTGTGCCCAGCTTGAACATCGAGTCCAGCTTCGGCCGCGCCTTCCCGCGCTTTTACCTGCGCGGCTACGGCAACACCGACTTCCGCCTGAACGCCTCGCAGCCGGTCAGCGTCATCGTCGACGACGTGATCCAGGAGAACCCCATCCTGAAGGGCTTCCCCATCTTCGACACGGCCGCTGTTGAAGTGGTCGCCGGCCCGCAAGGCACGCTGTTCGGCCGCAACACGCCGGCCGGCGTCGTCAAGTTCGACTCCGTCAAGCCCAGCCAGAAGCAGGACGGCTACGCCAGCGTCACCGTGGGCAACTACGGCACGCTCAACCTCGAAGGTGCTGCCAACCTGCCGCTGAGCGGCGATTGGGCTGCCCGCATCTCCGCGCAAAGCCAGCGCCGCAGCGACTGGGCCGAGAACACCGCCCCCGGCGCCGTCACGCCCAAGACCGAGGGCTACCGTGACAGCGCCGTGCGCGCCCAGGTGCTGTACGAGCCGCACAAGCAGTTCAGCGCGCTGGCCAACCTGCACGTGCGTGACCTCAACGGCAGCCCGCGCCTGTTCCGTGCCAACGCCATCAAGCGCGGCACCAACGACCTGGCCGACGGCTTCGACGCCGAGAAGGCCGCCTTCAACGGCGTCAACGAGCAGACGCTGAAGCAGACCGGCGGCAGCCTGCGCCTGAAGTGGTCGCTGCCCGGCATCAACATCTACTCGATCACCGGCGGCGAGCATGTGAAGCCGCTGTCCCGTGGCGACATCGACGGCGGCGTGCCTGGCCAGGCCGGCGTGCCCTTCCAGTCCGAAACCGGCAGCGGCATGAACGGCCACCGCCAGCTGACGCAGGAAGTGCGCCTCGAATCCAACACCACCGATCCCCTGAGCTGGCAGGCCGGCGTGTACCTCTTCGACGAGAAGTACACGATCGACAACATCACCTACAACACCACCACCCACGCCGACGTCGACCACATCTACACCGCCCAGACCAACAAGGCCGGCGCGGTGTTCGGTTCGGTCAACTACGCCGTCAGCAACGAGCTGAAGCTGCGCGCCGGCCTGCGCTACACCAAGGACAAGAAGGACTTGTCCACCACCCACGCCGGCACGGGCCTGTTCAACACCTCCACCGGCACCACGGCCAGCACCGACGACGGCAAGTGGAGCGGCGACCTGTCGGCCACCTACAAGCTGGACGCCGACACCAACCTCTACGCCCGCTACGCCAACGGCTTCCGCGCGTCGTCCATGCAGAACGCGTCCGCCTTCGCCGGCCAGTCGCAGGCCAGCCCGGAGACGGTCAACTCGTATGAAGTGGGCTTCAAGAGCGAACTGCTCAAGCGCACCCTGCGCCTGTCGGGCTCGCTGTTCAGCTACACCGTCAAGGACCTGCAGCTGACGGCCGTGGGCGGCAGCGTCAACGCGACCCGTCTGCTCAACGCGAAGAAGGCCACCGGCACCGGCGCCGAGATCAACCTCGAAGCGCTGATCACGCCTGATGTCATGGTCACCTTCGGCGGTTCGCTGAACAACACCAAGCTCAAGGACGCTGGCCTGGGCGTGCCCCCGGGCGGCTCATTGAAGGTGGGTGGCGTGTTCCCGACGGTGCTGGACCCGGTCGTGGGCGGCAACGCCATGGTCGACGGCAACCCGCTGCCCAACGCACCCAAGTGGACCTACAACCTGACCGCCCGCTGGAGCATCCCGCTGGCCAGCGGCGACGAGGTCTACGTCTACACCGACTGGGCCTACCGCTCCAAGGTCAACTTCTTCCTGTACGAGGCCACCGAGTTCACGGGCAAGAGCCTGACCGAAGGCGGCGTTCGCGTGGGCTACCTGTGGGGCAATGGCAAGTACGAGGCCGCCGGTTTCGTGCGCAACGTGACCAACCAGGTCCGCGTGACGGGCGCCATCGACTTCAACAACCTGACCGGGTTCATCAACGAGCCGCGCACCTACGGCGTGCAGCTCAAGGCGATGTTCTGAGCGGCCTCTGCCGAAGCCAAGAACCCCGCCATTGGTGAACTGCACCCCGGAAGTTGGACACCCGTCCAGCGTCCGGGGTGTTTTTTATGGGCCGGAGCGGCGCGCTCAGGCCACCTTGACGCGGTGGATGGCGCAGAGCTTGTTGCCGTCCGGATCACGCACGTAGGACAGGTGCATCGGTCCCATCGAGCTGTCCCGCAGGCCCGGCGGCTCTTCGATGGACTGGCCGCCATGCGCCACCGCCACATCGTGGAAGGCCTTCACCTGCTCGGCCGACTCGCACTTGAATCCGATGGTGCCGCCATTGGCATGGCAGGCCGGCTCGCCGTTGATGGGCTGGCTGACACCGAAGCTGTTACCCGCATGGCGGTAGAACACGCGCTGGTGGCCGGACGGCGCGGCATTGCGCATGCCCTCGGGCGCGCCGAGCACAGCCAGCACCGCGTCGTAGAAGCGCTTGCTGCGCTCGATGTCGTTGGTGCCGACCATGATGTGGTTGAACATGGCTTGTCTCCTGAGATGTTGGAACGAGCCGGATTGTGAACACCCCCCAAGCCCCGCAAGTCAGGCCGCGAAGATCTTGCCCGGGTTCAGGATGCCCAGCGGGTCCAAGGCGGCCTTCACCGCCCGCATCACCGCCACCGCCGCGTCCCCGGTCTCGTCGCGCAGGAAGCCCTGCTTGTGCAGCCCGATGCCGTGCTCGCCGGTGCAGGTGCCCTCCAGCGCAATCGCCCGCGCCACCATCTGCGCGCTCAGCCGCTCGGCGGTCGCCAACTCCTGCGGATCGACCGGGTCCAGCAGATAGGCCATGTGGAAGTTGCCGTCGCCCACATGGCCCACGATGAAATAGGGCAGGCCGGTGGCCTCGACCTCAGCGATGGACGCGTTGATGTTCTCGGCCAAGCGCGAGATGGGCACGCAGGTATCGGTCGTCACCGCACGGCAGCCGGGGCGCATCTGCAGGCCTGACAGGTAAGCGTGGTGCCGCGCCGTCCACAGCCGTGTTCGGGCCTCGGGCGTCGTCGCCCACTCGAAAGCTTCGCCGCCAAAGTCGGCTGCCACGTCCTGCACCACCGCCGCCTGCTCAGCCACGCCGGCTTCGCTGCCGTGGAATTCCATCAGCAGCATGGGCGCTTCCTTCAGCCCCAGCTTGTCGTGCGCGTTGACGGCCTTGATCGCGTTGGCGTCCAGCAGCTCACAGCGGGCGATGGGCACGCCGATCTGGATGACCTGCATGGCCGTGCGCACCGCCGCGTCGATGCCTGGGAAGAAGCAGACCGCGGCCGACACGGCCTCGGGCAGCGGATGCACCTTGACCGTCAGTTCGGTGATGACCCCCAGCGTGCCTTCGCTGCCGATGATGAGCCGCGTCAGGTCGTAGCCGGCGCTGCTCTTCCTTGCTCGCGAACCGGTGCGCACGACCTCGCCGCTGGCGGCCACGAAGCGCAGCGCCAGCACGTTCTCGCGCATCGTGCCGTAGCGCACCGCGTTCGTGCCGCTGGCGCGCGTGGCAGCCATGCCGCCCAGGCTGGCATCAGCACCGGGGTCGATGGGGAAGAACAGGCCTTCATGCTTCAGCGCCTCGTTCAGCGCCTTGCGCGTGACGCCGGGCTGCACGGTCACCGTCAGGTCCTCCGCATCCACACGCAGGATGCGGTTCATGCGCGACACGTCCAGGCTGATGCCGCCCTGCACGGCCAGCAGGTGGCCCTCCAGCGACGAGCCTGCGCCGTAGGGAATGACGGGCACACGGTGCGTAGCGCACAGCGCGACGACGCGCGCGACCTCGGCCTCGCTCTCGGCAAAGACGACGGCCTGCGGCGGCGGCACGTCGAAGACGGACTCGTCGCGGCCATGCTGCTCGCGCACGGCCAGTGCCGTCGAACAGCGCTGGCCGAACTCGGCGCGCAGCGCGTCCAGCAAGGCGGCCGGCAACGGCGCAGCGGGGGCAAGGTGTTCGGGCGCGTTCATGGGCGGCTCCACAGCAGACGCAAGATTGTCTTGCAGCGCCCGCGCCGTGGTGACAGCATGGCCACACACCCTGGGAGATCTGCATGGACCCCACCCTGATCTGGCTGCTGGTCATCGCCGCAGCCGCACTCATCGTCTTCGGTGCCACGCGCTTCGACGTGCTGGCCGCACGCTGGCGCGAGGCCTTCGGCGATCCACCCCCACCCCACGACGCGCCGCCGGCACCGCGCTGGACGGCGGCCCAGGGCCTCAGGCCGCACGCAGCGCCAGTGCAAAAACCCGCCTTCCACCGCAGCGGCAAGCGGCACTGAGGGACGGCTCAGCCCCTGCGCGCTTCGCGGGGGCCCCTGCCAACGGCCCGGCAGTGCCGGTTCCTTGACAGTCGCCTGGCAAGACAGCACGCGGTCGACAATGGGGCCCATTGCAATGTCTTCGACCACGCTCATGGGCAACCGACTCTCACAGATCGCCACCCGCACCGGCGACGACGGCACCACCGGCCTCTCCGACGGCAGCCGCGTGCCCAAGGACCACCTGCGCGTGCAGGCCATGGGCGACGTCGACGAGCTGAACTCCAACCTCGGCCTGCTGCTGGCCGAGCCGCTGCCCGACGACATCCGCGACCTCGTCGTCGTCATCCAGCACGAACTGTTCAACCTGGGCGGCGAGCTGTCCTGGCCCGGCGGCGAGCTGCTGAAGGACGCCGCCGTGCTGCGGCTGGACGAGGCCCTGGCCCACCACAACGAGCACCTGCCGCGGCTGAAGGAATTCATCCTGCCGGCCGGCACGCGCAGCGCGGCCATCGCCCATGTCTGCCGCACCGTCGCCCGCCGGGCCGAGCGCGCCGTCATCACGCTGGCCCATGCCGAGCCGCAAGCCATCCGTGCCGCGCCGCGCCAGTACCTGAACCGGCTGTCCGACCTGCTCTTCGTGATGGCCCGCGTGCTCAACCGCGCCAACCTGGACGGGCTGGGCGGCGACGACGTCTACTGGCAGAGCGAGCGTATGAAGCGGCTGGATGCCGCGGAGAACTGAGCGCTCAGCGCCCTCGTCCCCAGACTCGCCACGCCAGCCAGGCCCAGCGCATCCCGCGCCAGAGCTTGCCGCGCCGCTGCTTGCCTGAGGCGGCAAAGAAGGCCGCGCCGCCGCCCGCTGCGGCCAGCACGACGGGGTTGGCCAGCAGGTCGCGCCAGGCCAGCACCCGCACCACCCAGCCATCGGCGCGATGGCCGATGTCGTCCACGGCCAACTGGGCCTGGCCGCGCAACAGCCCGGAAGCCAGCAACAGGTCGGCCTTGCGCCGGGCGCGCAAGGCCGGGTCGGTCGGGATCCTGGGAATCATGGCCCCGGCCGGCGCCGCAACGCGTCGGCGTCGTCGCGCAACTCGGCAATGCTGGCCTGGAACAGCGTCGACGGCAGCGCGATCAAGCCCTTGAGCTTGACCAAGGCGAAACCCGCCGCCGCCAGCAGCACAGCGGTGGACACGCCCAGCGCCAGCAGCCGGTAGCTGTCCCACAGCGCGACCGTGATCAGCACCGTCAGCATCAGCAGGCCGAAGCCCGCCAGCAGCGCTGCGAACACGGCCCACAGCAGCACACCGGCGATGCGCTCCTTCTCCTCGTGGGCCTCAATGGCGAACAGCTCCAGCCGGATGCGGCCCAGCGTCAGCAGCGAGACCCCGAGCCGCCGCAGCGGCCCGGAGACGGGTTCCTTCGCGTCGCTCAAGGGCGGCTCAACGGCGGCCGATGAGGACACCCAGCGCCAGCCCGACCGCGGCCGCGGCGCCGATGGCCTGCCAGGGGTTGGCATGCACATAGTCGTCGGTGGCGGTCGCGGCGTCCTTGGCACGCTGGATGGCTTCGTGCTGGGCATCCAGCAGCTTCTCCTTGGCGCCGTCCAGGCGCTCGGAGATGCGCGAGCGCAAGGCCTTGACCTCGCCATCCGCCTTGTTGGTCGTGGCCGTCATCAGCGCATCGATGTCAGTCATCACCGCGCGGAAATCCGCTGCCAGTTTTTCCTTAGCCTGGGTTGCATCACTCATCGTCAGCTCCTCGGTCGGAAATCAAACACGGTTCGAGCCTAACGCGATTGCTCGCAGCCTGGCATGACACACCTCAAATGAAGCGGGCTTGTCCTACAGCGTGGCGACGGCCTGCTTCAAGCGCGCCGCATAGGCCTCGCGCAAGGCCGGTGGCGCCACGACCTCGACCTGCCCGGCATGGCGCAGCAGGTCCATCAGCAGCTCGGTGTCGTCCACATAGGGCAGTTGCAGGTGCCAGCGGCCGTCGGGCAGGAATTCGCTGCGCTGGGCGGGGTGCCATTCCTCGCGCGACACCCAGGCGGCGGCCTCGGGGCTGAACAGCAGCTCGGCCTCCCTCGGCGTGCCACCGGCAAAGATGCCGTAGCCGCGGTCCAGCTCGGCCTCCAGCGCGTCCAGCGCCACGGCCTGTGCTTCGCGGTCCAGCAGCGTCGCGGCCTCGATGCCGTCCAGCGCAAAGCGACGCAAGCCCCGGCTCTGGTGGCAGAAGGCGTCCAGGTACCAGGCGTGGCGGTGGTGCACCAGGCGCTGCGGCGACACCTCGCGCTCGCTGACGCCACCAGCGCCGGTCTTCTTGCGGTAGCGGATCTGCAGCCGGCGGCGCTTCACGACGGCGCTGCCCACGGTCTCGAAGCTGTCGCTGGCAATGCGCCGTCGCGCCGTGCCGATGAGCTTGACGCGCCGGCGAAGCTCCTGCGCCTCGCCCTGGTCCACGCCCAGCATGCCGGTGATCTTGTCGAACATGGGCTGCAGGTGGCGGCCCACGACGCCTTGCTCGTCCAGCCCGGCCAGCATCTGCTGCATGGTCAGCAGCGCATGCAGCTCGGCCTCGTTGAACCACACACCCGGCAACTCGTGCTTGCCGCCACGCCACTGCTGGCCGAAACGGTAGCCGTTGTCGGCGGCGTCGTACTCGATGGGCGCGTCCAGTCGCTCGCGCAGGTAGGCCAAGTCTCGCTTGAGCGTGGCCGGCGACACCTCCAGCGAGGCGATCAGCTCGGCAAACGACACGCAGCCGCGGGTGCGGATCAGGTGCTCGATCTTGTAGAAGCGTTCGGTGCGGTCCATCCGGCCGACTCCTGAAAATATTTACAGTGGTTTCTGGGTGGATCATCTCATGAGCCACATGGCTCACAGACTGCTTGCAAGGCCCGCGAATTCATCGGCGTGCCTCTCAATCCCTGGAGCCCGACCATGCAAGCCGTCCTCAACACCCAGATCCAAGCCCGCCCTGCCCTGGTCCAGTTCGACCTGGACATGGACGACGCGCCCGCCAGTGTCAGCGCCCACGAGCGCACGGGCCTGGCCCTGGGCCGCGACTATGCGCTGCACGGCATCACGCCGCCCATCGCCCACCTGTACCCACAGTCGCCGCTGCAGCGTGGCTGGCTGGCCGCCAAATCCCGCGTCTTCAGCCGCCCGGCGCGCATGCCCGCCAGCCCGCAGGTCGAGCTCTGGCTGGCGCTGCGCACCCATGCCTGGGCCCGTGGCCGCAGCTTCGAGGACATCCAGCTCACGCCCCACCACCTGGCCCAGCTGGACACCAGCCACTGCCCCATCACCCGCGAGCTGCTGGGCGACGACAACCGCAGCATCGACCGCGTCCGCGACGACGCCGGCTATGCGGCCGGCAACCTCGCCGTCATGAGCCACCGCGCCAACCGTGCCAAGGGTTCGCGCCAGCACGGCGCCTTGCTGGACATGGCCGCCAGCTGCGCAGCCGGGCCCATCACCCGCATCGGCGGCCTGGCCGAGGCCGACTGGCAGCGCCTGGCCGTGCTGGCCAGCTTCGTCACGCCGCTGGCCCACGAGCAGGCTGCGCAGATCCCGCTGCGCGTGCTGCCGCCCAACCGCCTGCGCCTGTTCAACCCCATCCAGGCACTGCAGGCACTGGTGACGCGCCAGCTCGCCACGCCGGGCTGGAGTGCCCGCCTGGCCCGTCTGGAAGCCCTGCTGCCGACGGATCAGCTGCGCACCGACTTCAACCGCTTCCTGCTGGCACTGGCGCCACGCGTGCTGGCAGCTGCTGAGCTGCAACAGCCGCACGAGATCCGCTGGGCACTCGAAGACGCCTGGGCCCTGCCGCTGGTGCAGAAACGCTGGACGCGCTTTGCGCTGCAGCTGACGCCCGAGCAGGCAGAAGGCCTGGTCGAGCGCGCCGCGGCCAAGCAGCTGAGCCCGGTGCGCATCCAGCGCCACGACGACGCGACCGACGGCTGGGCGCTGGCCACCGGGGGCTACGCCGCCTGACCCCGCAACCACGGGGTCAGGTCGGCCAAGGCTGTCACGGAGGCTTCACTGCGCAACCGGACAGTGCGCCGGTCTGCCTCTGGAGCCCCCATGAAAAAGTCTTTTGCCCTGCTCGCCGCCGCTGCGGCCCTCGCTTCCCAGGGAGCCGTTGCACTCGGCACCGGCGACCTCGTCTTCACCGGCTTCAATGCCGACGAAGACGGCTGGGCGATGGTCGCCTTCGCCAACATCGCCGCCAACACCACGGTCTACTTCAGCGACAACGAGTGGAGCGGCAGCGCCTTCAATACCGGCGAGAGCTATCACCGCTGGGTCAGCGGCAACAGCGTCATCGCTGCCGGCACCGTCATCCGCTTCAGCAAGACCGACGCGACGGACCTGAGCGCCTCGCTCGGCACGCTGGCACGACAGGCCGTCAGCGGCAGCAGCAACTACGGCACGGCCAACAGCAACGAGGTGATCTACGCCTACCTCGGCAGCAGCGCCACGGCGCCGACAACCTTCCTGAGCGCCATCACCAACGGCAGCTTCGCAGTGGACGGCGGCATCGCCAACACCGGCCTGACCGAAGGCCTGAATGCCATCCGCTTGAACAAGAACGCCACCAGCACGACACCCGACTTCGGCCAGTACAACGGCCCGCGCAGCGGCCAGGCCAGCTTCGCCGCCTACAAGGCGCTGGTGGGCAATGTGTCGAACTGGACGGTCGACACGACCAATGGCAACTACGCCACCACGGTGCCCAACACGACGGCTTTCACGATCAGCGCCGTGCCGGAACCCGAGACCTATGCGCTGATGCTGGGCGGCCTGCTGACCGTGGGCTTCGCCGCACGCCGCCGTCGCGGCTGACCGAGCGAAGGAACAACAAAGCCCCCGCGAGGGGGCTCGTGAAGCGGGCAGGCGCTGGGCTTAGACCAGCGAACGGTGCAGTCGGATCTCTTCGACGCGTGCGCCGCCGACTTCCGTCGTGCGCGCGCTGCCCAGCTCGCGCTTGAAGCCGGCCAGCTCGAAGAAGCGCAGCGCGCGTTCGTTGCGCAGGTAGCACCACAGGGTGGCCTTGGTGCAGCCTTCTTCCTGCAGGCCGTCGCGCGTGGCATCCCACAGCGCCAGGCCCACGCCCTTGTCCAGGTGCACGGGGTCAGCAAACATCGCCCAGACCTCGCCGGTCGTGGCAGGCGTGCCCTTGTCGCGCGAGCGGTCGAAGCCGGCAAAGCCCATGATCTTGTTGTCCAGATGGGCCACGATGACCTGCGGCTCGCAGAGGTCGATGGCTTCACGCCAGAAGGCCTGGCGCTTCTGCACCGACATCGCATCCAGCGCAGCCGCAGGCAGCAAGGCCTTGTAGGCATCCTGGCTGGAAGCGACGTGAATCTCGGCGATGGCCTTGGCATCGCGCAGGGTGGCGGGGCGAACCTGGATCACGGACATGGAACTCTTGGGCAATGGCACGGGGACGAAAGGGCGCGATTGTCCTTGCCCATTGCCGCAAGGTGGGGTCTTGACAGAATTATTTCCTGCACTCAGGCGGCGGCGCGTTGTGCCTTCACGTGCTCCACCAGACCGCGGCGCAGCCAGCGCAATGGCGTGCGCTGCAGTTGCGCCAGCAGCGCATGGTCGACCTCGGCGTCGCCCAGATCCAGCGCGAAACGCCGGCTGACTTCGTCCCTCACCTTCAGCAGCAACTGGGTCGTTACGCGTGCATCGGCCATCGCCCGGTGGGCCCGGCCGCTGAAGCGGATGTCGTGAAAGCGCGTCATTTCGCCCAGCGAATGGCTCTTGGCCTCGGGCCACAGCCGGCGTGACAGCAGCACCGTGCAGGCGAATTCATGTGCGGAGTCGGGTGCGATGCCGGCGCGCTGCATCTCGGCCTGCCAGAAGCCCCGGTCGAAAGACGCGTTATGCGCAACCAGCGGGCAGCCCTCGGTGAAACGGGCCAGCTCGTGCATGACGCTCCTCGAGTCCGGCGCATCGGCCAGCATCTCGTTGCTGATGCCAGTCAAGGCCTGGATGTAGGGCGGCACCCAGGCGCCGCTGTTCATCAGGCTGGCGTATTCGTCCACGACAACGCCGTCGCGTACCAGCACGGCCGCGATCTCGGTGGCCCGGCCGCCGCTGGTGGGGCCCAGACCCGTCGTCTCGAAGTCGATGACGGCGATGGTTTGCATGACCGCCCTCCTCAAGACTTCTTCGGGGGGTGCTTGACGGCGTTCATCGCCAGCTTGCGCTCGACGGCGGCCTCCAGGTCCACCCCGCCGTGGTCGGCGATCTGCAGCAGGTACAGCAGCACGTCGGACAACTCCTCGCCCAGGTGGCGGCGCTGGTCGTCGTTCAGCGCCAGCGACTGCTCCGGAGTCAGCCACTGGAAGATCTCCAGCAGCTCGGCAGCCTCCACCGTCATGGCCATCGCGAGGTTCTTGGGGGTCTGGTAAGGCTGCCAGTCGCGGTCGGTGGCGAACTGGCGCAGGCGGCGCTGCAGCGCTGGGATATCCATGCCGGAAGTGTCCAACGTATTCCAAACGGTATTCAAGATTTCAAATTGGTGGTGGTAGTAGAGGGCCGCCTTCGCTGTGGACAAAGCCAAAAAGTCCAATCGCAGCAAGCGTTTGGCCAACGCACAAGCCTGTGCAGCCGGACCGGACTGCTTCGTTCCCGTTTGGGTACAACTTCGCCGGAAGGCCTGGTCCTGTGGATATCTGGCAGGTTGTCCCGGAACCATCCACAGACTTGCTCCAGCCCTTCGTTGTCGTTTCTTTACGAGAACCGAGGGGAAAAACGAACGACCGTACTAAAAAGCTGACGCTAGAGTTGCGCTCCCCGAATTTGAATGCGCCGCACCCGCGGTGTCGCCTAGGAGACAACGATGAAACCCTTCCTCAACCGGATTGCCGCCGCCTCGGCGGCGTTGTTGGGCAGCCTGCTGGTGGCGGGCTGCGGCGGCGGCGCCACGGCGGATACGACGCCCAAGGTCAGCATCAGCTCGGTCAAGGTCTTCGGCGACAGCATCCAGGACAGCGGCACCTTCGGCTACAAGTTCACGGTCCAGAGCGCCGACAACCTGATCTACGCCGAGCGCATCGCGGCCAACTACGGCCAGACGCTGTGCAACTTCTACGTCTTCACCGGCACGACCTTCGCGGCCAACAGCAAGGCGGGCTGCACCAACTTCTCCATCGGCGGCGGCCGCATCACCTACACGGGCGCCGGTGCCGGCCCGACCAACCCGCTGAACGTGGGCGTGCAGATGGCGACCTACGCGTCGCTGGGCGCCTACGCTGCGACCGACCTCGTCATCGTTGACGGCGGGGGCAATGACTCGGCGGACCTGGTCGGTGCCTACCTGACCATCCCCAAGGACAGGGCTGCCAGCTACTCGGCCCTGCTCGGCACGCTGCTGACGCCCACGCAAATTGGCACGGCTCTGGCCGGTGGCGCGACGACGACCGCCCAGATCGGCGCGACCTACATGACGGCCCTGGCCGACAAGTTCTACGCGTCCATCAAGGCCAGCGTGCTCGACAAGGGCGCCACGCACGTCGTGGTCATGAACATCCCCGACGTCACCTTCACGCCGCGCTTTCAGATGGTGCTGGACAGCATCGCCGCAGCCAGCGGTGGTGGTACGGCCGGCGCGGCCGCACGTGCCCAGTCGCAGGCGCTGTTCCAGAGCTGGATGACGGCCTACAACACCGAGCTCGCCACCAAGCTGGCTGGCGACGACCGCGTCATCGTCATCGACTTCTTCAAGGCCTTCCAGGACCAGGTCTCCACACCGGCCCAGTTCGGCTTGAGCAATGTGATGACCCCTGCCTGCCCGATCGCCGGCGTGGGCAGCGACGGTCTGCCGACCTACAACTTCCCGGCCTGCACGGCCGCGGCCCTGTCCGCGGCACCGCCCGCCGGCGTGAGCGGTGGCGCCGACTGGTGGAAGACCTACGCCTTCTCCGACAGCTTCCACCCCACGCCCTACGGCCACCAGCTCACGCAGCAGCTGATCGGCAAGGCCCTCGCCACCAAGGGCTGGCTGTAATCCGCCGCACGACTGAATCGGAGACCTCCCATGAAAACCAAGATCCTCTTCGGTGCCTTCGCAGCCCTCATCGCCTGCGGCAGCGCCTTCGCGCAGTCGGCCGGCAGCATCGTCGTTTACGGCGGCGCCGCGCAGATCAACCCCCAGGTCGAGAGCGGTGACCTGACCGCTCCCAGCCTGGCCGGCACCAAGGTCGATGTGAAGAAGGCGACGTCGTTCGTCGGCGGCATCACCTACTACTGGACTGACAACATCAGCATCGACCTGCCGATCGCACTGCCGTTCAAGCACGACGTCGTCGGCGCCGGCGCGATCGACGGCGTCGGCAAGCTGGGCACCGTCAAGTCGCTGCCGATGACGCTGCTGGCCCAGTACCGCTTCGGCGAAGCCAGCAGTGCGTTCCGTCCCTTCATCGGCGCTGGCGTCACCTATGGCTACTTCTTCAAGCCCAAGGCCACGGCCGTGCTGTCTGGCATCACTGGCGGCACGCCCAGCAACCCGACGACGCTGTCGATGAAGAGCCGCTTCGGCACGACGCTGGAGCTGGGTGGTGCCTACAACGTCACCAAGGACTGGTCCGCCAGCCTGTCGGTCACCAAGACCTTCATCAAGACGACCGGCAGCCTGTCCACCGGCCAGACCATCGAGACCACGCTGGACCCCGTGTCCATCAAGTTCGGCGTGGGCTACCGGTTCTAAGCCCGCACTGCTGGCGGCATGCGCCGCCGCCCGACTCGAAGGGAGCCCGGCCGGGCTCCCTTTTTCGCTTCTGGGCTGTCAGGTTCGGCGCTTGAAAGCGACACACAGGCATGAAGCTGTATCTCCTGCTGCTGGCCCTGGCCACCCCCCTCGTGCTCGCCCAGAGCTGCCCCAGCGCCACGGCGCAAAGTGGCGCCGCGGTGCCACGTGTGGTCGAGCTGTACACCTCCGAAGGCTGCTCCTCCTGCCCGCCGGCCGACCGCTGGCTGAGTTCGCTCAAGGGACAGCCCGGCGTCATCGCGGCGGCCTTCCATGTGGACTACTGGAACGGTCTGGGCTGGCCGGATCGCTTCTCCGCGCCGGCCTACACCCAGCGGCAACAGCAGGGCGTGGGCGTCAATGGCTCGCGCTATGCGTACACGCCGCAGATCGTCGTCAACGGGCGGGACTGGCGTGGTGCCAGCCTGCCGGCGGCGCCGGCTGAGCCCGCACGGGTGCGGTTGGCATGGACACGCATGTCGAGCGGCGAGTTGCGCCTGAGCGCCGAGGCCCTGCCCGGCGCGCCCGCCCGCATCCAGGTCTGGTGGGCGCGCGTGGAGGACGGACACCAGAGCCGCGTCAAGGCCGGTGAAAACCGTGGGGAGACCCTCAGCCATGACCGCGTGGTGCGGGAGTACGCACGTCTGCCGGCCTGGGATGGCAGCGCGCGAGGGGACTGGACCGTGCCGGTGAGTGCTGGTGAGCCGGGCCATGCAAGTCGCTGGATGGCCGTGGCGGTCGATGCGCGCGATGGCGCCGTGCTGCAGGCGGTGGAAATCGGCTGTTGACCCGTACCATGGCCTCGCGCCTGACGGGCGCGGGAGCCAGCAATGAATCCAGCAGATCCGGTGCAGCGACAGCTCGAGGCCTACAACGCGCATGACATCGAGCGGTTCGTGGCCCAGTACGCTGACGACATCCAGGTCTACGTTTCACCCGCCGTGGAACCCGTCCTCAGCGGCAAGCCGGCCTTCACGGCGCACTACGCGAAGAACCGCTTCGTGCTGCCCCATCTCCATGCACAGGTCGTCAATCGCATCGTCAGCGGCGATACGGTGGTCGATCACGAGCACGTCACGGGGCTGCAGGACGGCGTTGTCGAGGCCGTGGCCGTCTACAAGGTCTCGGAGGGGCTGATCCGAACCGTCTGGTTCTTCTAGCTCAGGCGATCCCCACCACCTTGTGCATCTGCACCGACAGCCGCCACTGCGGATGTGCCATGCAGTAGGCCACCGCGGCCCGGGTGTGTTCGCGCTGCAGCACCGAGTCCATCGGCTGAAGGAAGAAGTTCTGGAAGTCGAGCCCGGCAAACCGCTCGGGCTGGGCCAGCGGCTGCGGGTAAACCAGCTTCAACTCGTGGCCCGAGGTCAGCACCAGCGGCGCGTCGGCCTTGGGGCTGACGCAGATCCAGTCCAGCCCGGGCGGCGCGGGTTGCGTGCCGTTGGTCTCCACGGCGACCTCGAAGCCGCGCGTGTGCAGCGCATCGATGAGCGGCGTGTCCAGCTGCAGCAGCGGCTCGCCGCCGGTGCAGACGACATACGGTTTCCCACGGTCATGCGCTGCGGCGCCTTCGGCACCGCGAGGCCAAGCCTTGGCGATCGCATCGGCCAGCGCTTCGGCATCGGCGAACTTGCCGCCCCCCTCGCCATCCGTGCCGACGAAATCCGTGTCGCAGAAGGTGCAGACCGCCGTCGCGCGGTCCTGCTCGCGGCCGGTCCAGAGGTTGCAGCCGGCAAAGCGGCAGAACACGGCCGCACGGCCGGCCTGGGCGCCTTCGCCCTGCAAGGTGAAGAAAAGCTCTTTAACGCTGTACGTCATACCGGAATCAGCTCCTCCGAATCCGCGCGACTGACGATGGCGCCGGAGCCGCGTGTCTCGTACAAGTCCACGCGGTCGATCTGCGGCAGCACGCCGCCGCCCTCGCGCAGCACCCAGGCTGCGATGCTGGCCGCGTCACCGTCCGGCAGGTTGGCGATCTCGTACAGCGGGTGGTGGTCCAGCCGCTTGAAGAGGGGGTTGAACAGCGTCTTCACGTCGCCGAAGTCCACCGTCCAGCCCATCACCTGGTCCAGCGCTGCCGCCAGGTGCAAGCGCAGCGTGAAGGTGTGGCCATGCGTGCCGGCCAGCGGATGGCCGCCCGGCGCGTGCTGCAGCCGAACGGCGCTGTCCAGCGTCATCTCCTTCCAGATGCGGTAGCTCTGGCCGTTGAAGTTGGCGCCGCACGAACCGGTCTCGTAGACGGTGATCCAACTCAGCTCCGGCAGCACCGGCTTCAGCCGGGCCCACAGCCAGGCCGAGATGTTCTCGCTGGTTGGGTTGTGCAGACCCGGGATGTCGTTGAGGCAGCTGTAGTTCAGCTCGAAGTGCAGCGGCGCCCAGACCTCGTCGAGGTGGTCGTAGTCGATCGACAGGTCGCGCTCGCCCAGGTCCGCATTGGCGTGCAGGATGACCTCGAAGCCATGACCGTGCATGCGGCCGCACTGGTGGCCCGCCGGCACGTTGGGCAGTTGGTGCGCGGCCTGGAAGCGGTAGCGGCGCCACACGTGGGCGTGGCCGGCGCCGTCCAGGTCGACGCCGCTGTGCGGGGTGCTCTGCACGCCCACCTGCACGATGCCGGGCACGTCGGCATTGAGCCGGCTGCGCACCCAGCGGGCCAGGTTTTCGTCGGTAGGCTCGGCGAGGTGGTCGTTGAGCAACGCATGATCCAGCGGCGCCACCGTTGCGGCCATGCGCGTGCGCAGGCTTTCCACTTCACCGCCGGTGAACGGCGCCCAGCCGCCGGGCAGCGCCGCGCGCACGGTCGCGAAATAGCTGTGGCCGTGCAGGCCGTGGCTGCGGTGCGAGGCGGGCAGGGCGGGGATGCGGCAGGCCGACTCGAAGCCGGCCGAGGCGCAATGCAGAACGGAAACAGACATGGGCGCGATTGTCGTCGCGCCTGCCGCCCATGCGTGGCTCAGCCGGGGCGCCGCCGGCGCAGCAGGGCCAGGCTGCCCAGGCCACCGAGCAGCAACGCCCAGCCCCGGGGCTCGGGCACCGGGGCGGTGGCGAAGAGACCTGAGGCGGAGGTGTAGCTCAGCCCCGCCGGCACGGCGAAGGAGAACGTCGCCGTGCCGTCGACCAGCAGGTAGCTGCCGCCAGCGTAGAGCGCCGCCGCGACCTGGAAGCTGCGGTGGGTGTCATCCAGCGTCTCGGTGTGCGTGATGGTCCGCAGCGTATGACCCAAGCCCAGGTCGCAGGAGGCGCCATCATTGAGCGCCCAGTAGCAGGTGCTCAGTTCGCGGTTGTAGTAGGTCTGCAGGCCGCTGCCGTTGAGCAGCACGGCGTGCAGCGGCGTGCCGTCAGTCGAATCGGGCGGGCCCAGCACCGTGGAGTCGATGGTCAGCTTGACGACGACGTTCACGGGTGCCGGCAGGCTGCCGGCAAAAGTGATGGTGTCCAGGAAGTTGGCGGCAGCGCCCGGGCCATTGGAGGCGCCGCCAGGGAAATGCGAGCTGATGCGCAACTGGGCCTGGGCCAGGTCCGCCGTGGCCGTCGCGTAGTTGTTGTGGCCACGAAAGCCGTAGACGAAGGCGGTAGCAAGCGTCAGCGGGAAGGTGCCCGGCGTGCAGCCGCCGTAGGGATTGATGCCCTGGCCATCAGCGCCCGTGCACCCCCCCTCGCCGGGCGTCGCGTAGGCGCCGCTGTAGTAGCCGAACTCGGCGTAGGCCCGCGCGGGCCGATGGCTCAATGCAAGGGCCAGCAGGGGCAAGGCGCACAAGGCCTTCAGGGAGTTTTTCATGCGCCTACCCTTCCTTCTTGGTTTCGCATGGCGGACGGCTGTGCAGCCGTCCGCGCCGAGCATCCGGCGGAAACTCTCGGCTGCCTAGGGCCGGACGGCTTGTTTCTAGGGGGGCGGGCCGTCGACGGGGCTTGACCTCAAGCGCACTTCAACTTCGAGCATCCAGGCTTTGACGCCATTTCACAATTTCCATGCTGGCTTTCACCGACTCCGTGGCGCCTGACCGCCTCTTCGCCCCCGGCCGCCGCGCCGCCTGCGTCGGCGCCATCGCGCTGATTTCCATGCTGGCCTTCGAGGCCATCGCCGTCGCCACCGCGATGCCGGCCGTGGCCCAGGCGCTGAACGGCCTGTCCATGTACGCGCTGGCCTTCGGCGCGACGCTGGCGACCTCGGTGATCGGCATGACGGCGGCCGGCCAGCTGTGCGACAAGCGCGGGCCCTACCGCGCGTCGCTGGTGGGCCTGGCGGCCTTCCTGCTCGGACTGCTGGCGGCCGGCTTCGCGCCGTCCATGGCGGTGCTGGTGCTGGGCCGCGCGCTGCAGGGGCTGGGCAGCGGCGTGCTGGGCGTGGCGCTGTACGTGGGTGTGGGGCAGGTCGTGCCGGCGCCACTGCATCCCAAGCTGTTCGCGATGTTCGCCGGCGCCTGGGTGCTGCCGGGTTTGCTGGGGCCGGCCCTGGCGTCGGGCCTGGTGGCGCTGCTGGGCTGGCGCGCGGTCTTCCTGGCGGTGGCGGCGGCCGTGCCAGTCGCGGCGGCGGCGATGCTGCCGGCGCTCAAACGTGCGGGCGACGGCACCGGTGAGGCCTTGCGCTGGGGCGCGATGCGCTGGGCGCTGCTGGCCAGCGCCGGCGCGCTGCTGCTGCATGGCGCCAGCCAGCAGGCCGGTGCCCGCGCGGGGCTGCTGTTCGCGGCGGGCCTGGTAGCCGCCTTCTGCGCGGCGCGGCGGTTGCTGCCGGCAGGCACGCTGGCGGCGGCGCCGGGGCTGCCGTCGGTCATCCTGCTGCGCGGCTTCATCGCCGCGGCCTTCGCCAGTGCGGAGGCCTTCCTGCCGCTGCTGCTGACCCAGCAATTCGGCTGGAGCTTGACGCAGGCCGGCATCGCGCTGAGCGCCGGCGCCGTCACCTGGAGCATCGGCAGCGCCGTGCAGGCGCGCGTGCAGGGCGATGCCGCGCGGCGCCGCCTGCTGCCCACGGGCTTTGGCGTCGCGGCAACCGGCTTGCTGGTGGTCATGGTGCCCGTCGCCGTGGCGGCGCTGCCGTCGTGGCTGGCCCTCGTCGGCTGGATCGGCGTGGGCCTGGGCATCGGCTTGTCGTTCCCAATGCTGTCCGTGCTGCTGCTCAAGCTGTCGCCGCCGGCGCAGCAGGGGGGCAACACCTCGGCGCTGCAGCTCAGCGACGCACTGGTCAGCAGCGCCGCGCTGGGCGGCGCCGGACTCCTGTTCAACCCGGACACGCGCCAGGTGCTGCCCGTGCTGCTGCTGGCGTTTGCGTTAGCGGTCGCCGCGGCCGTGGTCAGCCCGCGCGCCCTGCCCCGGCCCCGCTGAAGGCGCTTTTCAGGGCGCGCCTGGCGTGGAGCCATGCGCGCGGCATGGCCCGTCGGGCCGGCAGGCATGGCTCTCCCGGTCGATGCGCGCGACAGGCCACGGGCCGAGGATGACGGCATCGCTTTTCCTGCCGGAACCTGACCATGCCCACTGCTACCACCGCCACCACCCCCCACCCGCGGTTTGCGCTGACCGTGCTGACCGCCCTGGCCGGCTTCTGGCTGCTGGCCGATGCATCCCAGGCCCAGTCACCGCAGCAACGCCGCCTCGTGCTGGACATTGAACTGCAGCGCCAGGGCCCCGTGCAGGCCGGTGCCGACCGCGGCGAGCAGCGGCTGAACCAGCGCTGGCAGCTCAGCGCGCTGCTGCAGACCGACGGCACGCCCATCCCCTACAACCCGCTGGACCCCGAGGACCACCGCCGCCAGTTCCAGGCCGCGCAATCGGCCCAGCGCATGGCTTTGTCGGGGCCCATGGCGCCCCCGGCCGACCTGGCGGCGATGCGGGCCCGGGCCCAGGCGCTGCAGGCGCGCTGCGGCCAGGACAGCGCCTGCCTCATGCGCGAGGCGTCCGCCCTCAGCGCGGCCGCCATGCCCGGTGCCCACCCGAGCGCGCAAGGCCGCCTGCAGGCCTACGGCCAGGCGGCCGCGGCCTGCGAACGCCAGCCCGCCGGCAAGTCGCGCGAGGCCTGCCGTGCCGACGCGCGCAGCCAGGCCGGTGGCGGCGTGGAAGCCCCTGACGACAGCGGCCCGGCCACGCCCTACCTGCTTTTCACCGGCGTGATGGCTTGCGGCCTGCAGCTGAGTGCCAGGCTGGACGACCGCGTGCAGGGCCACTTCAACGACGTGCAAGGCGTCGTCAACTACACCGAGACCGCCCAGGGCAGCGAGACCCGCCGCGACGACCTGCCCTGCCCCACGCTGTAGGCGGTGCTGGACACGCGCAATGGCCGCGTCTGGACGGCGCTGGCGATGGTGCCGCAGGACGTGCAAGGCGTGCGCACTCGCGAAGAAACCAACCGGCGCGCGCAGCGCCACGAGGGACGCATCCCCCTGCAGTGGCTGGAGGCCCAGGCCTGGCTGCAGCGGCGGCTGGTGCAGCTCAGCGCCGAAGGGCAGGACCAGGCGCACCTGCCGGCAGGTGCCGGGCAGACGGACATCCAAATGAAGTGGAGCTTTCGGCCCGCCTGAAGTCGGCGCGGCCGGGGGTCACGCGCTCGGCGGCGTCCGCAGGTCCGTCACCCGGCGCCCGCGCCGCGAGGCGGCGGTGCGCAGGTGCATCAGAGACTCCACGCGCTTGAGCAGCTCGCGGTCGTTCCACGGCTTCTTGAAGATGCCGTAGACGCCTTCGATCTGGCCCACGCGGCCGTGCAGCTCGTCGTGGCCGGTGATGGCGATGACGGGCAGGTCCTCGGTCGTCAGGCTGCCGTGCACGTCGGCGATCAGCTCGAAGCCGTCCTTGTTGGGCATCTCCAGGTCGGTGATCAGCACAGCGATCTCCGGGTGGGCGTCCAGCTGGGCAATGGCCTCGTTGCCGTCGTTGACCTGCAGCACGGTGAGGCCGGCGCCTTCGAGCAGGCGCTTGAGCTTGGTGCGCACGACGGCGGAGTCGTCGGCGATGAGCACGGTGGGCGGGCCCTCGGGCACGGCAGGGGCTGCCTCGCTGGGCGGCAGCTGCATCGGCGTGGGCGCCGTAACGAAGGCGCTGGCCATGGAGCGGCCGGCGCCCGGGCTGCCCGGCAGCGGCGGCAGCACAACGGGCGGCTGGGCGGCGCGCGGGGTGCCGCCGGGCGGCCGGGGCGGCGGGGTGTACTCGCGCGAAGGGCGATAGTCGTCACGCTTGAAAGCCGCAATGAGCACGATGATCGCCAGTGGTACCGCGATCAGCACTGGCATCAAGTAGGCGCCCAGCAACTCCTGCAACTCGTGAAACATCCCCAACCCCAGTCTGTGAGACCGGGCAGCCTAACACCGTGCCACCCGCCCGCACCACCCAGGAAGTCCTGTGTTCCCGGGGCGCACTGCGCAGTTTTTGCCAGCAGTCGCGGCTGTTCACGCCGCCCGAGGCCGTCCTTGGCCGAGGGGCCTCAGAACGTCAGCAAAAAGCAGGCGCCGCCGCCCGGCCGCTTGGCGTAGCGCACCGTACCGCCCAGGCCGTGCACCAGCTGGCGCACGACGGCCAGGCCCAGGCCGCTGCCGCCGGCCCGCGTCGTGAAGAAGGGCGTGAAGATGCGGCCCTCAAGCCCCGGCGCGACGCCCGGGCCGTTGTCGCTGACGCGCAGCCGCAGGCGTGCACCGCGGCTCAGGACCGCTTCGATGTGAAGGTGGGGCGCCGCCCGTCCGGCGCAGGCCTGAAACGCGTTCTGCGCCAGGTTGATGAGCGCCTGCTCCAGCTGGGCCGCGTCGGTGCGCAGCGCCAGCGTCTCGGGCTCGACGGTGACCTTCACCGTGCCACCGGCCTGGGCCCAGGCTGGCTCGACCAGGCGCTGCACGGCCTGCAGCAGCGGCAGCAGGGCCACGTCGGCCAGCGTCGGCGCCGGGGGCTGGCTGACGCTGCGGTAGCGCTCGACGAAGCCCTGCAGGTGCGCCGCGCGCCGCGCCAGCGTGGCCAGCGCAGCCTCCAGCTCGCCCTGCTCGCCGGCGGCCAGCAGCGCCGGTGCGCTGGTGGCCAGCGACGCGATGGGCGTCAGCGAATTCATGATCTCGTGCGTCAGCACCTGCACGAGCTGCCGCCAGGCCGCCAGGGTTTCGGTCTCCAGCTCCGACTCGATGGGCGCCAGCGCCGCCAGCCGCCAGGCCTGGCCCTGCACGGTCAGTGCGGACACGGCCAGCACGGCGCGCTCCTGGCCGTGCTCGGTGGGCAGCGTGACGACGCGCCGGCCGGGTGGAGCTTCCAGCAGCGCGAGCAGGCCGGCGGGCTCCACGGCGCGGCCAGGGGCGAGGAGGCGGCGGGCGGCGGCGTTCAGCGCCAGCGGCGGGCCGCCCGCGACCAGGCGCCACAAGGCCAGGGGCGCGTGTTCCAGCGCGGCGTCCAGCTCGGGCCGCGGCGCGGGCGGTGGGTCGGGCGGCAGTGGTGCGGGCCGGTGGGCCAGGCGCTTCAGCGCAGCCCAGCCGAAGGCGGCGGCTATGAGGCCCGCCAGCGCGCAGGCCACGAGCAGGCGCGGCGAATCCAGCGAGGCCGTGACGCCGGCTGCGCTGGCCGCCAGCACGACCGCTGCGCCAACGATGCGGGCGCGGTCATGTCCGGTCTCAGAGCCCATGTTTTTCCAGCCGCCGGTACAGCGCCGCCCGGCTCAGGCCCAGCAGCTTGGCGGCCTGGCTGATGTTGCCATCGGCCTGGGCCAGTGCGGCCTGCACGGCCTCCCGCTCGCGTTGCGCCAGGTCCAGGCCCAGGCCCTGCTCGGCGGGCGCCGGCGCCGCGGTGTCGGTGAGGCCGAAGTCGGCGAAGCTGAACACCGGCCCGCGTGCCAGCAGCGTCGCGCGTTCGCAGGCTTGGCGCAGCTCGCGCACATTGCCGGGCCAACGGTAGGCGGTGAGGCGCGCCAGCGCGTCGGGTGTCAGCTCGACCGCACGCCTGGCGAACTGCGCCAGGTAGTGCCGCAGCAGCAGCGCGATGTCGGCCGCGCCGCGCTCGCGCAGTGGCGGCACGCGCAGCACCACGGTATTCAGGCGGTACAGCAGGTCGGGCCGGAAGCGCCGCGCGTCGAACAGCTCGGCCTCGGCCAGGTTGGTGGCGGCCAGCACGCGCACGTCCACTGGCACGGGCTTGTCGCTGCCCAGGGGCGTGACCTCGCGGCGCTCCAGCGCGGCCAGCAGCTTGGCTTGGCTGGCCAGCGGCAGGTTGCCAATCTCGTCCAGGAACAGCGTGCCGCCCGCCGCCGCCACGAAGCGGCCGGGGCGCGACTCGCGCGCATCCGTGAAGCTGCCGCGCCGGTGGCCAAACAGCTCGCTCTCCACCAGCGCCTCGGGCAACGAGCCCATGTCAACGGCCAGCAGCGGGCCGGCAGCACGGGGCGAGGCGGCATGCAGCGCACGCGCCACCAGCTCCTTGCCCACGCCGTTCTCGCCCAGGATTAGCACGCTGGCCTGGCTGGCACCCACCTGTGCGATCTGCGCGCGCAGCGACTGCATCGCGACAGACCCGCCCAGCAGCTCGCCCGTGGCCGCCGCAGCCTGGACGGGTGCGCGCCGTGCCAGCGCCGCCTGCACGCAGGCCACCAGCCGCTCGTTGGCCCAGGGCTTGGTGATGAAGTCCACCGCACCGGCCTTGAGCGCCTGCACGGCCAGCTCGACCTCGGCATAGGCCGTCATGACGATGACGGCCGGTGCCGCAACCGCACCCTGGCGTGCCACCACCTCGCGCAGCAGCGCCAGCCCTGCCGCGCCGTCGCTGGCGCCGGGCGTGAAGTTCATGTCCAGCAACAGCACGTCCGGCGCGATCTCGTCCAGCGCGGCCGGCAGCTCTCGCGGGTCATGCCGCACGGCGACGCTGCCCAGCCTGCGCAGCGCCAGCCGCGCGGCCAGCGCCACGTCGGGGTCGTCGTCGAGGATGAGGAGGCCGCTCATGGAAGGGCGCGACTGTAGGCGTCCCGCGCGTGCGGGGGAAGGCGGTGTCCGGAAGCGGACAGTGCGGGTGTCCGCTTTCGGACGTTCGCGGCCCTGCGCTGGCGGTCCTGCCTGGGAAGCGGCGCTGGCCCGCCTCTTGCAAAACAGCCGGTCATGAAGCTGCTTTCCTCCCCCACCCTCTGGCTCGGCGCCTGGCGCCAGTTGCGCGCCGAACCCGGCCCGGCCGCTCTCGTCATCGTGGGCCTGGCGCTGGGCCTGGCCCTGACGCTGCTGACCGTCAGCTTCCTGCGCGACACGCTCTGGCCTGACGCCGGCCTGCCCGAGCCCGAGCGGCTGGCCAGCTTCGAGTGGCGGGTCCGCGGCCCCGGCGGCATCACGACCGAGTGGTTCAGCGACGTGCCCGCCGTGCCGCTGGCCGCCGCACTGCGCGACACCGGCGCGCCGGTGGGCGCCATGAGCCGCGTGCTCTACACGCAGCTGCCGTCGCGCGCTGCCGATGCGCAAGGCGTGCAACGCAGCACCCGGCTCGTCATTGCCATGGCCGACGCCGAGCTGCCGGCCCTGCTGGGCCTGCGCCCGCTGGCCGGCGACCTGGCCGCCGCGCTGGCTTCGCCCGAGGGCATCGCGCTGACGGCGGCCTCCGCCGAGAAGCTCTTCGGCACCGTGCAGGCGCTGGGCCGCACGTTCACGATCGCGCTGCCGCCCGACCCCGAGGGCCGCGCGCCCGCGATGCAGTTCGCGCTGACCGTGAAGGCCGTGCTGCCCACGCCCAACCCCAACGGAACGCTGAACTACGACGCCCTCGCCGGCTTCCATGCGCCGGCCGCCAAGGCCTATCTGGCGCGCTCGGACAGCTGGACCCATTCCAGCGGCCGGCTGTTCGCGCGGCTGCAACCCGGCGCCACGGCGGCCCAGGTGGGCGACCTGGCCCAGCGCCTGCTGGCCCGGCAGCCCGCGCCGCAAGGCCTGCCCGCCGACTTCCTGAAGGGGGGCGGCCACTGGGCCTACCTGCGTGCGTTGCCCGTGGCCGACCTCGGCCTGCACGGCGCCGGTAGCCCGCAGCGGCGCCTGCAGCTGGGCAGCCTGGCGGCCGCGGCTTCCGGGGTGCTGGCGCTGGCCGTCATCAACTTCGTCAACCTGTGGAGCGTGCGCACGCTCGGGCGCCAGCGCGAAATCGGGCTGCGCAAGTCCCTGGGCGCGGGCGCCCCGGCGCTGGCGGCGCAATTCTTCGTCGAGGCGCTGGCCGTGGCGGGGCTGGCCGGGGTTGCCGGCCTGCTGCTGGCCTGGTGGAGCACGCCGGCCGTGTCGGCACTGATGCAGCACAGCTTCGAGGCGCCGGTGCTGGCGCCCGGCATGGTGGCGCTGACGGCCTTGCTGTGTGTGGCCGTGGCGGCCTTGAGCGCGCTGCCGCTGACCAGCATTGCGCTGCGCGTGCGCCCGGCCGAGTCGCTGGCCGGGCGCAGCCACAGCGAGGGCCGGGCCAGCCGCTGGCTGCGCCGGTTGATGACGACGCTGCAGTTCGGCGCCGCCGCGCTGTTCACGGCCTTGGCCGTCACCGTCACCTGGCAGACCGAGCACGCCGGCCGCTTGGACCGCGGCTTCGGCGTCGAGGACCGCGTGGCCGTGGACCTGCCCTGGGACACCCAGCCCGCGCAGACGCAGTCGCTGCTGGCGCGCATCCGCGGCTGGCCCGAGGTCATCGCGGCGGCCGCGGCCGACGATGTGCCGGGGCGCGACTTCAGCAGCTGGTTCTCCGAGTTCCGCGGCCCGAGCGGGCAGACGCTGAACCTGCGCACCGGCGTGGGCTTCACGCCCGGCTACCTGGACCTCTACGGCATGCGCGTGCTGGCCGGCCGGCTGTCGGCCGACCATCGCGCCGAGGAGGCCCGCCACGGCGTCGTGCTGGACCGCAGCGCCGTCCAGGCGCTGGGCTTTGCCAGCCCCGACAGCGCCATCGGCCAGACGCTGGGCGTCAGCCCCACTTACGGCGACGGCCAGCCGGTCACGGTGGTCGCTGTCATCGACGATATCCGGCTGGAAGGCCCGCGCAGCCGGCCGGTGCCGCTGGTGGTGACGCCCGTGACGGAACGCGGCGCCGGTGCCATCAGCGTGCACAGCCGCCAGCCCGCCGAGACGAGGCGCAAGCTGACGGCCCTGGTCAACGAGATGCTGCCCGATGCGCAGGCCCAGGCCCTGTCGGTGCGCGAGCAGCAGGCCGCCACGGTGGCCGAGGACGCGCGCCTGGGCCGGCTCGTCGCCATCACCGGCGCGCTGGCCCTGCTGCTGGCCGCCGTGGGCATCTACGCGCTGGCGGCCTACACGCTGCGCCGGCGCGAGCGCGAGATCGTGCTGCGAAAGCTGCACGGCGCCGGGGCCGGCGCGGTGGCGGGGCTGCTGGCGGGCGAGTTCGCCGGCGTGCTCGCCGCGGCCTGCGTGGTGGCGCTGCCTTGCGCCGCCTGGCTGTCGGAGCGCTACCTCGCAGGCTTCGTCGAGCGCGCACCCCTGGGTCCGTTCTCGCTGTGGGCGCTGCTGGCGGCCGTCGCGCTGCTGACGCTGGTCACTGCGCTGGCGGTGGCGCGGCACCTGCACGCGGCGCTGGCGCTGCGGCCTCTGCAGGCCCTGCGCGGATGAGCGCTGTGCTGAGCTCGGGCGCCGCGATGGACCGCCGCGTGGCGCGGCCACGCCGCTACGGCCTGGCCGCGCTGGCCGTGGTCGCCGCACTCGCGCTGGCCGCGCTGCTGGCGCGCCACTGGCCGCGCGGCGTGGCGGTGGCCCGGGCCGACGTGGAGATCGCCGCGGCCCGCACGGGGGCCTTCCGCGACGTGGTCGTCGGCCGCGCGACGGTCCAGCCGCTGCAGTCCGTGTTGCTCGACGCCACCGAGGACGGGCGCGTGGAGCAGGTGCTGGTGGGTGACGGCGACCGCGTCGCGGCCGGCCAGCTGCTGGTCGTGCTGGCCAGCAGCCAGCGCGCGCAGGAGCTGATGGCGCGCTCCAGCGAGGCCGCCCAGCAGCTCGCCAACCTCGCCACCTTCCGCGCCGGTCTGGCGCAGGCGCAGGCCGCACAGCGCCGCGAGCTGACGCAGAGCGAGTTCGAGCTGGAGCGCGTGCGCCGGCTGCACCAGCGCAACGTCGACCTGGCCGCCCAGGGTTTCCTGTCGCCGGCCGCCCTGGAAGACTCGGCCGACCGGCTGGCCATGGCACGGCGCCTGTTCGCGCAACTGCAGGCCGACGGCCGGGAGGAGCTGCGCACCCGTGAGCAGTCCGTGCAGGCCATGCAGCGTGCCGTGACTGACCTGGACCAGCGCCTGCAAGCCATGCGCGCCGCCAGCGACGGCCTGGCCGTGCGTGCGCCTGTGGCGGGCCGCCTGACGGGCCTGGCGCTGCAGGTGGGCGAGAGCGTGCGCAGCGGCAGCCGCCTGGCGCGGCTGGACAGCCTGGGCCGCTTCAAGCTGGACCTGCGGCTGGACGAATTCCACCTCGGTCGCGTGCGCGAAGGCCTTTCCGCCGAGCTGGTGCTGGATGGCCGCAGCCACGGCCTGCACGTCGCCCGCATCGACCCGCAGGTCAAGGACGGCCGCTTCTCCGCCGAACTCGCCTTCGACGCCGACTCGCCGCCGCTGCAGGTCGGCCAGGGCCTGGACGTGCGCCTGACGCTGGGCCAGCCGCAGGCCGCCCTGCTGCTGCGCGACGGCGGCTTTTACGCCGACACCGGCGGTGCCTGGGCCTTCGTGCTGGAGGCCGACGGCCACCACGCCCAGCGCCGACCGCTGCAGCTGGGCCGCCGCGCTGACGGCGTCATCGAAGTGCTGGGCGGCCTGCAGCCCGGCGAGCAAGTCGTCGTCTCCCCTTACCGCGCCTTTGCCGGCGCGACCGCCATCCAACTGGATTGACCATGTTCAAACTCCGCCACCTCACCAAGACCTTTCATGCCGGCGACATCCAGACCACGGCGCTGGACCGCATCGACCTCGACATCGAGGCCGGCGAATACCTGGCCATCACGGGCCCCTCGGGCTGCGGAAAGTCCACGCTGCTGGGCATCCTTGGGCTGCTGGACGCGCCGAGCGGCGGCGAGTACTGGTTCGACGGCCACAACGTGGCCGGCTGGACCGAGAAGCAGCTCAACGCGCTGCGCCGCGGCCGCATCGGCTTCGTGTTCCAGAGCTTCAACCTCATCGACGACCTGAGCGTGGCCGAGAACATCGCGCTGGCGCTGGAATACGGCGAACTGCCCAGCCGCGCCCGGCGCGACCGCGTCGCCGAGGTCATGGAGCGCCTGGGCCTCAGCCACCGTGCCGGCCACCGGCCCAGCCAGTTGAGCGGCGGCCAGCAGCAGCGCGTGGCCATCGCCCGCGCCATCGCCGCGCGGCCAGCCCTGCTTCTGGCCGACGAGCCGACCGGCAACCTCGACAGCGCCCACGGCGCCGAGGTCATGCGCCTGCTGCGCGAGCTCAACGCCGAGGGCACGACGCTGGTCATGGTGACCCACTCGCTGGCGCATGCGGCGCAGGCATCGCGGACCTTGCGGCTGCTGGATGGGCGGGTGGTGGTGGATGCGGTGAGTGCGTTGGCCTGAGGCTGCGTGGCGTTCATTGGCATAGTGGGTGCTCCTGCGCCCTGCTGCCATGCTCGCCACCCAATTCGTTCTCCACCTTACCTTGCAGCGCGACAAGGTCGAGTCCTTCGACCGCTACCCGTTCAACCTGCCGGCCGTGCGCACGCTGGAGCGGCTGGAGATGCACCCCCGGGTGACCTTTCTCGTCGGCGAGAACGGCTCGGGCAAGTCGACGCTGCTGGAGGCGCTGGCGGTGTCGTTGGGCTTCAACGCGGAGGGCGGCAGCAAGAGCTTTCGCTTCGGCACGCGGGCCTCGCACTCCGAGCTGCACGAGTACTTGCGCGTCGCCAAGGGCTACAAGCAGCCGCGCGACGGTTTCTTCCTGCGCGCCGAGAGTTTTTTCAACGTGGCGACCGAGATCGAGCAGCTGGACGAGGGACCGGGTGGCCCGCCAGTGATCGACGCCTATGGCGGTAGGTCGCTGCACGAGCAATCGCATGGGGAGTCCTTTCTCGCGCTGCTGAACCAACGCTTCGGCGGGCGCGGTCTCTACCTGCTGGACGAGCCCGAGGCGGCGCTTTCGCCACAGCGCCAGCTCGTCGCGCTGGCCCGCCTGCACGCGCTGGTGCAGCAGCAGTCCCAGTTCGTCATCGCCACGCACTCGCCGCTGCTGATGGCCTACCCGCACGCTTGGATTTATCAGTGCAGCGCCGACGGCGTGCGCCGTGTGGCCTACGAGGACACCGAGCATTACCGGGTCACCCGCGATTTCATGGCCGATCCCCAACTCGCTCTGCGTGACTTGTTGGCTGGGTGAGGCCCCGGCGCCGGCCTTAACCGGGCGGCGGCGTCAATCGGCGCCTTTAGGATGCTGGCCCATGCACCCCCTAATTCGAGGCCTGCTCTGCCTGCTGCTGCTCGGGGCGGGCCTGGCCCGCGCCGACGCCGGCGTGGGCCCGCTGGAGGTGCAGTTCCGCAGCGTGGCCGTGCCGCAGAACTCCGTGCCGGCCATCGCGCAGGACAGCACGGGCTTCATGTGGATTGCGACGAGCAAGGGCTTGACGCGCTACGACGGCTACCGGCTGCGCCCTATCGAGGCGGCGGGTGACACCGCGGCCAAACGCAGCCTGGGCTGGGTGCGGGCGCTGACACCCGGCGCCGACGGCCGCATGTGGATAGGCACGGAGTTCCTGGGCCTGGTGGCCTACGACCCTGAGCGGGACCGCGTTGAAACCCACGCCCAGGATGGCCCGCAGGCGCCCATCCGCGCGCTGGCCCAGGGCCGCGACGGCGCCGTCTGGGTGGGCACCATGGGCCGCGGCCTGTACCGCTACGACGCGGCAGCCCGGCGCTACGACGCCCAGGTGCTGCGCTGGCACGGCGAGGCCGAGTCGCGCGTGCTGGCGCTGCGTGCCGCCGCTGACGGCACCGTCTGGGCCGGCCATTGGCGCGGCCTGGCGCGGCGGGTGGATGGCGCCTGGCAGGACCTGTCCTTGCCCGGCCTGCCCGACGGCGTGCCGGTGCTGGCGCTGGCCGAGGACCGCGGCGGGCGCATCTGGCTGGGCACGCAGGACGGCCATCTGGGCGTCGTCGAGCAAGGGCAGGTGCGCTGGGTTCAGGCGCTGGGCATGCCCATCCAGGCGCTCGCCGAAGGCGCCGATGGGCGTCTGTGGGTGGGCAGCAAGAACGGGCTGTACTGGGTCAACCCGGCCAGCGGCAGCATCGATGCCCGGCTGCGCCAGGACCCGCGCCGCGTCATGGGCTTGGCGGGCAACGACATCAGCGGCGTGCTGCGCGACCGCAGCGGCGCGATGTGGGTCAGCGGCTACGGCCTGGGCGTGCAGCGCCACCTGCACCACCCGGCGCTGGCAGTGCGCGGGCCGGACGCCGACCCCGCCGGCCCGCTGGCCGAGGCTGACGTGCGGGCCGTGCTGGCGCTGAAGAACGGCGAGGTGCTGGCGCCAACGCAGACCGGCCACGTCGTGCGCCTGGACGGCCGCCCGGGCCGCGAGTTGGCCACGCTGGGCGAGTGGGGGCGCGAGCGGCGCAGCGTCGTGGAGATCCTGGCCGAGGCAGGCGACGGTAGCCTGTGGATGGCTGCGGCCGGCCGGCTGGAGCACCGCGCCGCCGACGGCCGGCTGCTGCGCGACTGGCCGCTGGACGGCGGCCGTGCCCAGCAACTGCTGCTGCGCACGGACGGCAGCGTGTGGGTGGGCCTGCAGGAAGGGCTGTACCGCCTGGCCAGCGCCACGGCGGCGGCGCCGGAGCGCGTGCACCCGCTGGGCGGCGCGCTGCTGCACGGCGGCGTCTACGTGCTGCGCACGGCGCCGGACGGCCGCCTGTGGGTGGGGGGCCAGCAAGGCCTGTACCGAGAGCGCGAGGCGGGCGGTGGCGGCCTGGAGCCAGTGCCGCAGGCACCCAAGGAGGGCCTGGCCAGCCCCATCGTCATGGACTTGCTGTGGGGCCGTAACGGCCGCCTGTGGGTGGACACGCCGGCCAGCGGCCTGCACCGGTTGATTGGCTGGGACGGACAGGGGCGTGCGCGCTTCGAACGCATCAGCGAGCGCCACGGCGTGGACGGCGTGTTCGGCGGCAACCTGCACGAGGACAGCCAGGGCCGCATTTGGAGCCAGCTCTACGTCTACGACCCCGCGGCCGATCGCATCGACAACTTCGGCAGCGCCGAGGGCGCCAACTTCGGCAGCTTTTGGTTCTTTGCCAGCACCGAGCTGCCTGGCGGCGGCCTGCTGTTCGGCGGCAGCCGCGGCCTGCTGCGCGTGCTGCCCGATGCCTGGCGGGCACTGCCGTCCAACCCGCCGCTGGTCATCAGCGGGCTGCGCGTCAACGGCCAGCCGTGGGAGCAGGCGCACCCGCTGCAGGGGCTGACGCTGCCGCCGGCCAAGCGCACGCTGTCCGTCGAGTTCGCCGCGCTGGACTACGCCGACCCTTCGCGGCTGCGCTACGAGTACCGCCTGGAGGGCCTGGACAGTGAGTGGACCCGTGTCGACGCGAGCGCGCGCAACCCCAGCTTCGGGCCGCTGCGGCCCGGCCATTACACGCTGCTGGTGCGCGCCACGGCCCACCAGACGCAGTGGGGCACCGGACAGCTGCGGCTGCCCATCACGTTGGAGCCGGCTTGGTGGGAGACGGACTGGGCGCGCATCGGCGGTGGGCTGCTGACGCTGGTGGTCATCTGGGGCTGGATGCGCTGGCGCACGCGCTCGCTGCGTCGGCGCGAGGCCGAGCTGCGCGTGCTGGTGGACGAGCGCACAGCCGAGCTGCGCGAGCTCAGCCTGACCGACACGCTGACCGGCCTGCGCAACCGCCGCTACCTGGAGCTGCGCATGGACGACGACCTGCGCCTGTGCCTGCGCCGCTTCGAGACGCCGGAGGGCGAAGGCCCGGGGCCGGATGCCGACCTGCTGCTGATGCTGCTGGACCTGGACCACTTCAAGCGCGTCAACGACGTGCACGGCCACGCAGCCGGCGACGCGGTGCTGGTGCAGCTGGCCGGGCGGCTGCGCCAGGTCTTCCGCGAAACCGACTCCCTGGTGCGCTGGGGCGGCGAGGAAATCCTGGTGTTGGCCCGCGAGACCGAGCGCCGGGACGCCGCCGATCTGGCCGCGCGTGTGTGCGCCGCCGTGCGCGACACCCCCTTCGACATCGGCCCCGGCGAGACCGTGCACGTCACTGTGTCCATCGGCTTCTGCGCCTTTCCGCTGGACCCGCGCCACCCGCGGCTGTGGGACTGGCGCGCCTGCCTGGGTCTGGCCGACTCGGCGCTGTACGCGGCCAAGGCGCAAGGCCGCGACGGGTACGTGGGCGCCATCCGCGCCAACGGCCTGTCGCCGCGCGAGGCCCCCGAGGGCCCGGACGGCTGGCGCACCGAAGCGCGGCTGGATGTGGCGCGCAGCGCCGTGCGCGACGCGGTCAGCCCAGCCTGAACAAAGCCCGCAACGCCGCGGGCAGCTCTGCCCGCCAGGCCGCCTCGTTGTGGCCGGCCTCGGCCGCGATGTGCAGGCTCAGCTGTGTCGGCGGCAGCTGGCGGGCCAGCTGCGCGTGCATGCGCTGTGTCAGGGCGGCCATGCTGCCGCCTTCCTTGCCGCCGCAGTAGAGGTGCACGCGCGTGCCGGCCGCCAGCCCGGCCTGCGCCGTCGCGTCGAACAGCTGCGGCGCAGCCCAGTAGGACGGGCTGAACAGGCCGTAGCGGCCGAACACCTCGCCGTGCCACAGCATTGCGGCATGGCTGATGAGGCCGCCCAGCGAGCTGCCGATCAGCGCCGTGTGCTCACGCTCGGGCCGCGTGCGCCAGCCCGCATCAATGAAGGGCTTGACTGTCTTCACGATGAAGTCGAGGTAGGCCCGGCCTTCGGCTTTGCCCAGCTCGGCATGGTCGTAGGGCGCCATCTCGGTGTTGCGCTTCTCGCGGCCGTTGTCAATGCCCACGACCAGGGCCTCGAAGCCGGTGTCCCTGGCCAGTTGGGCACAAGTCTCGTCCACGCCCCATTCGCCGGCATAGCTGGTGGCCGCGTCGAACAGGTTCTGGCCGTCGTGCATGTAGATGACCGGGTAGCGGCGCTGCGGCTCCAGCGCGTAGCTGGGCGGCAGGCACAGGCGCAGTGTGCGGCTGCGGGCCAGGCCCGGCAGGGCCAGCGGCTCGGGCAGCACGCTGACGCTGGGCAGCGCGGTGGACGCCGCCGCCCAGGCGGGCAGCGATGACAGCAGGGGCAGGGTCAGCAGCAGGCGGCGTTGCATGGCGAGTCGGGTGACACTTTGGACATGAAGACCTCGCACGCTATCCGACAAGCCCTGGCCCTGCTGCTCGTCACGGCTGCGGCGCTGACCCAGGCCCAGGCCCAGGCGCTCAGCGCCGACGAGCAGCAGCTCGTGGCCCACGTCAGGCGCCACACGCCTGACGCGCTGAGGCTGCTGGAGCGCAGCGTACTCATCAACAGCGGCACGCTGAACCCGGCCGGCGTGCGCGAGGTGGGTGCGCTGTTCGGCGCCGAATTCGAGGCCCTGGGCTTCAAGACGCGCTGGGTGGACATGCCAGCCGACATGAAGCGTGCCGGCCACCTGGTGGCCGAGCGCGTGGGCGAACACGGCCAGCGCGTGCTGCTGATCGGCCACCTGGACACCGTGTTCGAGAAGGACAGTACCGTGCCGCCGTGGCAGAGCGACGGCAGCAAGGTGCGCGGCCAGGGCGTGTCCGACATGAAGGGCGGTGACGTCATCGTGCTGCTCGCGCTGCGCGCGCTGAACGACATCGGCGCGCTGCAGGGCCGCACGGTGCGGGCCGTCTTCACCGGCGACGAGGAGCGCGTGGGCAGCCCCGCCGAGGTCGCGCGCGCCGCGCTGGTCGCCGCCGCCAGGCAAAGCGACGTGGCGCTGGCCTTCGAAGGCGCGGCGCAGGACGAGCAGGGCCAGCCCACGGGCACCGTCGGGCGGCGCGCGTCGGGCAGCTGGCATCTGCAGGTGACGGCGCGCACCGGGCACTCCGCCGGCGTGTTCGGCCGCGACGGCTTCGGCGCGCTGTACGAGGCGGCGCGCATCCTCAACGCTTTTCAGGAGCAGCTGCGCGAGCCGGAGCTGACCTTCAACGCCGCCACCATCGTGGGTGGCACCAGCGCCGCCTGGGACGACGGCCAGAGCCAGGGTACGGCCTTCGGCAAGAGCAACGTCATCCCGCGCGACGCCATCGTGCGCGGCGACCTGCGCTACCTGACGGCCGAGCAGGGTGCCCGCGCCCGCGAGCGCATGCAGGCCATCGTTGAGCAGTCCTTGCCTGGCACGCGCGCCCGCATCAGCTTTCACGAGAGCTACCCACCCATGGCGCCCACCCCCGGCAACATGCGCCTGCTGGCGCGCTATTCCCAGGCCAGCGACGACGCCGGCCTGGGCACGGTGGCCGCCTTCCCGCCTGGCCAGCGCGGGGCGGGCGACGTGCAGTTCGTCGCGCCCTTCGTCGACAGCCTGGACGGCCTGGGCGCCGGTGGCGGCGGCGCACACACGCCGGACGAGTACCTGGACATCGCCTCCATCCAGCGCAGCGCCATCCGCGCGGCGCTGCTGATCTATCGGCTCACGCGCTGAAGGGCGTCCGAGCAGCCCGCGGACTCAGGCAAAACCCCGCCCTCATCCGGCAACCGGCACCGCTGCCGCGGTGCCAAACTCGCCCCCCATCACCAGCAGGGGAGCAGGCGTGCCGGACACCTCGACGACGGCCCCAAACGGGCCATTCAGGCTGACCCGCCGCCGCGTCATCGGCGCCGGCACTGCGGCGGTGACGCTGCTGGTGCACGAGCTGGCCGTGGCCTTCAAGCCGCCCGCCGTCCGGCTGCCTGGCGCACGGCCACAGCCGGTGGACACGCCCACGCAGCCGCATGCGCCGCCGGGCGCACCGGACTGGTCCGGCGGCCCCGGCCAGGCGCGCTTTCGCATCGATGGCTTGGCCAAGGTCACGGGGCAGAAGATCTATGCCCGCGACTTCCGCGCAGCCGATATGCCCGGCTGGCCCGCCACCGAGCGCATGGCGCTGGTGCTGCGCGCGACGCGGCCGGGACAGGTCTTCTCGGGCCTGGACCTGGGCCGATTGGCCGCGGCCGCTGCCGTGCCCATGCTGACCATCACGCAGGCGCCGCTGCCCGGCTACCCCTGGCCGCAGCGCGACCTGGCCTCGCTCAACCTCACACTGCCCTTCTCGACGCAGGGCGCCAACGGTATCCAGCAGCTGCTGGTGCCGCTGGGCACCGCGCCGCAGTTCCATGGCCAGGCCGTGGCCATCCTGGTGTTCGCGGATGCCAACGCTTTTCGCCGCGCCAAGCGTGAACTGCAGTTCGAGCCCGGCGTCGTGCAGGCCGGCGCCGCGGTGCCGCCCGAACCGGCCCAGCCCTATCCGCCCACCACCTACCTGACGCGCTACGAGGCGCCGGGCATCGCGCCGTTCTCGCAGGTGCAGGTGGGCGTGGCGTCCGACCCCTACGCACCGGACTCCACCACCCAGCCCTACAACACCACCGCCAAGGCGCTGCGCGGGCGCATCGCCGCGCAGCTGGCCGACCCGGCGCTGCTCAGGCTCGGCGGCAGCTATTCGACGCAGGTGCTGGACCCGATGTTCATGGAACCGGAGGCCGGCCTGGCCTGGCTGGACCGCAGCGGCGCGGGCACGCTCAGCCTGGTGCTGGGCACGCAGGCGACGAACGGCGACGCGGGCGACAGCCTGGCGATGTTCGGCGAGGGCTGCCCCGTGTCGGTGAAGACGGTCGCGCTGCATTCCTGCTATCCCGGTGGCGGCTTCGGTGGGCGCGACGTGTCCACCTTCCCGCCGCTGCTGGCCGTCACGGCCGCGCTGGCGGACGGGCCGGTGCGCATCGCGCAGGACCGCTACGAGCAGTTCCAGAGCGGCCTCAAGCAACTGGGCAGCACCATCAGCCAGCAGATCGCGGTGGACCCCGCGACCGGCCGGTTCGTGGCCTTCGGCAGTTCACAGGTGCTGGCCGCCGGTGGGCAGAACAACTACAGCCAGTTCGTCGCGATGCTGGCCGGCTACTGCGGCCTGAGCGGCTACGACATCCGGCAGGCCTGGGTGGACGCGGTGGCCCAGCCCAGCACCGGCGTGGTGGCGGGCTCCATGCGCGGCTTCGGCGGGCCGCAGGCCAGCTGGGCGGTCGAGACGCTGGTGGACGAAGTGGCCGTGGCGCTCAAGCGTGACCCCATCGCCCTGCGCGAAGCCAATGCGCTGCGCGAGGCCGACCGCACCATCACGGGCGCGCCGCTGATGCAGACGATGAGGCTGAAAGAGATCTGCCGCCTGGCGCGCGCCCACCCGCTGTGGCGCGACCGCGAGGCGGTGAAGGCGCGCAAGGCGCGCGAAGGCATCCGCTACGGCGTGGGTTTTGCGCTGGCCAACCAGGCCTATGGCACGGGCACGGACGGCGTGATGGCCGAGGTGGCTGTTGCACCCGACGGGCGCCTGACCGTGCGCACCAACTGCGTGGACATGGGCAATGGCTCTGCAACGACGCTGGCCCTCAGCACGGCCGGATGGCTGGGCCGCAACGCTCATGACATCGTCATGGGCGATGTGGGCAGCTTCAACGCGCTGGACCTGCACAGCGACAAAGGTGGCAGTTGGGCCGACCCGCGCTGGACGGCCAGCTTCAGCATGTCCAGCAGCGCCTGCCTGACGGCCTTCCACCAGGTGCATGTGACCGAGCAGGCCAGCCGTGTGCTTTTCGAGGCCGGGCTGCTGCCAGCAGCAGCCGCGCTGTGGGGCGTGCCCGTGGCGCAGGTGCAGGGACGCACGCGCTGGGAGGGCGAGCGCCTGTCGGCGCCAGGGCTGCAGTCGCTGCCGCTGGCGGCGCTGGCCGCGCAGGTGCACAAGGCCGGGCTGACGGCAGGTGCGATGGTGCACGCCGTCTACCAGGGCGCCTGGGTGTCGGCGACCTATGCAACGCCTGCCGGCGCGGCACTGCTGCTGCCCGTCGACGGGTTGTCGCTACGGCCGGGCGGCCAGGCTCTGTGGGTGCCGGTGCCGCGGCAGGACGTCATCCCGCCCAACCCCGAGGCCAGGCTGTACTGGCGCAGCCTGTATGCCCCGTCGGGGGCGGCGATCGCGGTCGAGATCGATGCGAGGACGCATGAGCCGCGTGTCGTCGCGGTAGAGCTGTGGGTGGACGCAGGCAAGGTGCTGCAGCGTGACCTGCTCGTGGGCCAGGCCCAGGGCGGCATCGCGATGGGCATCGGCTATGCGCTGCTGGAGAAGCTGCCACTGGAGGCGGGCGGCGCGGGCGACGGGCGCTGGAACCTGGACCGCTACCAGGTCGCGTTGTCGTGCGACGTGCCGCTGGCGCGGCTGAACATCACGACGCTGCCGACCGACGAGCCGACGGCCAAGGGCATCGCCGAGGCGGTGCTGTGCCCCATCGCGCCGGCCATCGGCAATGCCATCGCCCACGCCACCGGCAAGCGCTGGCGCAGCCTGCCCATCACCGCCGCAGACATCGAAAAGGCGCTGTCATGACCGAGCTCGTCCCCGTCCAGTTCCACGTCAACGGCCGGCCCGTGAAGGCCGAGGTGCCCACCGACCTGCCGCTGGTCGACTTCCTGCGTGAGGAGCTGGGCCTCAGTGGCACGCGGCTGTGCTGCGGCATCGGCGTCTGCAGGGCCTGCACCGTCGCGGCCCGTCGCGTGCCGTCCGCGCAGGCGCAGCCCATGCTGGCCTGCTCCACCCCGGTGGCACTGCTGCAGGGCCAGTCCATCACCACCGTCGAGGGCACCGGCAGCATGGACAAGCCCAGCGCCGTGCAGCAGGCTTTCCTCGACCACTTCGCCTTCCAGTGCGGCTACTGCACGCCGGGCTTCGTGATGGCCACAGAAATGCTGCTGGGCCGGCTGGGTGAACAGCCCGTGAGGCGTGACCAGCTCGACGCTGCCATTGAAGACGCGGTGGGCCAGCACATCTGCCGCTGCACCGGCTACGCCCGCTACCACCAGGCCATCCGCGCCGTCGTGCTGGCGCAGAAAGGGCTGGTGAAGCCATGAGAGCCTTGCTCCTTCTGTGGCTGATCGGCAGCACGCAGGCCGAGACGCTGTTCGAGTACGGCCGCCAGTGCGCCGCGCAGATCAGTGAGATCCCGGCCTTCAACTGCATGGCCGGCGAGGAGATCCCCATCACCGTGGACGGCCAGCCTGTGCCGCCGCAACCCGCGCCCGCGCGCTGCGACAGGCCGTCGCTGTTGCCACAGAACGACCCGGGCAGCCAGGGCCAGTGCGTGCCCGGCAGCCGCGCGCTGGTGCTGCGCGACGACAAGACGGCGCAGGTCAGCGCCGTCTGCCGCAAGCAGGTCGCACGGCCCGCGGGCAGTGCGCTGTTCGACGAGATCAACGTCATCTCCCACAGCCTGAAGGACGGCAAGACCTGCTGGTTCACCGCCAAGGCGGCTGCACCGCTGACCGCCGCCAGCGGCATCGACGGCCGCTGGGTGCCCTCGCCCAGCACGCTCACGCGCAAGCCGCCGCCTGCAAGCCCCGAGGGAGTCGCCGCGCCGCCGGCCGATAAGGTCTGGCTGCCCCCGGCCAAGGTTGCCTGGAGCCAGCCCGCCTGCGTCAGCTGCCACGACAGTGGGCCGTTCATGTACTCGCCCTACATCGCGCAGACGACCAAGCTGCCCGGAGACCCCTTCGGCTACTACCAGCCCAAGGCCATCGGTGAGGACTTCAGGCGAGCCTGGGCGACGCTAAATGCCTTCGGCATCACCACGCGCGGCAACACCTGCACGGCCTGCCACCGCATGGGCAACATGAACTCCTGCAATGTCACCATGGCCCAGTCCACGGGCCGCGGGCACCAGGAGGGCGGCGACGAGTGGTCCAAGAAGTACCCGCAATCGCATTGGATGAGCCCTGGCAACCTGCACAGCCAGGCGCAGTGGGACGAGCAGTTCACGGACAGCCTGAAGCAGCTGGCGGCGTGCTGTGCGGACCCGCGGGGGGCGGGTGCAAGGTGGTGGAGTACGGGCCGAAGGGGGTCCCGCCCAAGCGTCCAAGGTAAGTACGTTCGGGAGGGCTGCATGAGATCGACAGGCATCTTGCGGTCCTGGAATGACGACCGTGGCTTTGGCTTCATCGCGCCGGCGCAGGGCGGCGCGGAGTTGTTCGTTCACATCAGCGCCATGCCGCGCGATGGCTCGCGACCCACCGTGGGGGAGACCTTGAGCTTCGAGCTGGGGCGAGGCAAGAACGGCAAGGTTCAGGCCGTGAACGTCATCCGCACTGCGATCGGCAATGACTTGAAGCCGGTTCGGGGGCGGCGCTCAACCCGCACCGAGTCACGACGGGTTGGATGGCGGGGCCAAGGCTTGTGGCTCTGCTTGGTCATTGCGATCGCGGCGTGGGGCTTCAAGAGCTATCGAGCACTCGCTCACCGGCAGCAGCTCGAAGACATGCCGGCCACGTTGGCGACGCCTGAGCCCGCCACGTCAGATGGCGCGGCGTATCACTGCGACGGGCGCACCCATTGCTCACATATGACCTCATGCGCCGAGGCCACCTGGTTCATCAATCACTGCCCCGGCACGAAGATGGACGGCGATCATGATGGCGTGCCCTGCGAGCAGCAATGGTGCCAAGGGCTTGGCGCTCGTTAGTGCGACGGGGTATCAGCCGCGCACGAACCGCATCAGCCGCCCCCGGTACTCCGGCCTCCCCGCCTCCGCACTCAACGCCGACTCGCTGAACTCGAACCCCAGCCCCGCCATCCGCTTGACGAACGCTGCCCGGTTGCCGCGGTTGGGGTCGACGATGAGCAGCTCGCAGCGCGGCAGCGCGTGCTTCTCGATGAAGGCGGCCAGCGCGCCGCCGTCGTCGCGCTCGTAGAGCACGTCGCTGCCGATGATGAGGTCGAAGCGCCCCTGCACGCGCGGCGCGCCGGATTCAGCCATCACGGCGTCCTCGCTCCAGTCGCCATGGCAGTAGCGCATGGGCGCCAGCTCGTTCAGGCGCAGGTTCTCCAGCAGGAAGGCGCCGGCCAGCGGGTGAATGTCGCTCGCTGTCACCTCGGCGCCGCGGCGGTGGCAGACCAGGCTCGCCAGCGCCAGGCCGCAGCCGATCTCCAGGATGCGTTCGCCGTCCGGCAGCGGTCGCACGGCCATGGCGGCGGCCAGGTGCAGGCCCGAAGGCCAGACCTGGCCGAACAGCGGCCATTGGGCCGACGAGATGCCCAGTGCCTCGGCCGCGCCGGCGGCGTCGGCGAACTGCTGGTTGTCGAGCAGGGAGCGGATCTGCAGGTCCGCCGCGCCGTCGATGGCGAGGGTCTGGACCTTGATGTCGTAGCCGGGCATGCGCGCCCTCCGGGGTGACCAACGTGGTGAATCGCAATGCGACACGGGGAGGTCAGCGCCGCTGGTTCACAGCGGCCGGTCGACAGGCCGGCGGGGCAAGACGGGAGCGGGCTGCAGCGCGCAGCCGTGGGCAGTGTAGGTGGCCGGCTCAGGCGTCGATGCACCGGCTAACGCTGGTACGGAGCTGATCCAGGTGTTTTTGCGCGCCCAGATCCACGTAGTAGGGCCCTCCGGCCTTGATCTGCAGTCGCAGGACCGCCTGCTGTGGGTCGTAGACGGCTCGCAGCCTCACGCCGGCCAGGTTTGACTCCGGGTAGTGGCCTGTCTCCAGCAGCCCGCGGGCCGGCTCCAGCTTCGTGACATTGGTTGCCCACCAGCTGTCCTTCCCGAGAGTGACGACGGAGGTGCGAACGCAATCGATCACCCGCGCCGCATCGGGCTTCGATGCGAACGCGATGTCGTCCTCGGCGTACGGCATGCCCCCCAGCGCTTCGTAGACGGCGCAGGCGGAGAGGTTGATGCTCAGCAAGAGCGCCAGCGAGGTGGCGACAGATCTGCGCATTTGATGAAGGACTCCAAGAGTTGTCCGCAGCGGCTTGGATTGCGCCGCACAGCGGCAACGTCGTCAGCTCATCAGGCTGTAGGGGCCGCCACGCTCCAGCGCCTTCTTGTAGGCGGGCCGCGCGTGGATGCGGGCCAGGAACTCGCGCAGCTTGGGGTAAGCGGCCGTGTCGCCGCCGCGCGCGGCGGCCGCTTCGACGGGGAAGCTCATCTGCACGTCGGCCGCCGAGAACTCGGCACCGGCGAACCAGGGCCGTGCGGCCAGCACGCCCTCCAGGAACTTGAGCTGCGCATCGATGTTGGGCTGCACGAAGCTGCTCAGCACCTTGTCGGCGATGCCCTTGGCGATGGGCTTCACGAAGAAGGGCATGGGCGCGCGCTTGACCTTGTTGAACACCAGCTTCATGACCAGCGGCGGCATCGCCGAGCCCTCGGCGAAGTGCATGAAGTAGCGGTAGTCGAGCAGGTCCTGCTCGCCCGTGGGCTTGAGCCGCCCCTGGCCGTAGCGCTCCACCAGGTACTCCAGGATGGCGCCGCTCTCGGCCACCGTGAGCCCGCCATCGGTGATAACGGGGCTCTTGCCCAGCGGGTGGACGCGCTTCAGCTCCGGCGGCGCCAGCGAGGTCTTTGCGTCGCGCTGGTAGTGCTTGATCTCGTAGGGCAGGCCCAGCTCTTCGAGCAGCCACAGCACGCGCTGAGAGCGGGAGTTGTTCAGGTGGTGGACGGTGATCATGCGGCGCAGTGTAGGCATGCACGGGGTTGCCGTGCGGGGGCCTGGCCCGCTACGCTGTCCCGCGCAAATCGCGGAGGTGTTCGCATGGGAAGCTGGCCGGCACTTGAAATCGCCAAGCTCGTGGTTGGCGTGCTGACGCCGCTGTCCGTGGCCCTGCTGGGCTGGCTGTTCAGCCGCCAGCTCAAACGGCTGGACCTGACGAACTGGACCAACCAGAAGCTCATCGAGAAGCGGCTTGCCATCTACGACGAGATCGCGCCGAGGCTGAACAAGCTGCTGTGCTTCTTCACCTGGGTGGGCTACTGGAAGACGGTGTCGCCTGCCGACGCCGTCCAGGCCAAGCGCGACCTGGACCGCACGCTCAACATCTACCGCCATGTCTTCGAGCCCGAGGTCTACGAGGCCTACCAGGACTACATCGGCACGCTGTTCGAGACCTACACGTCGGCCGGGCACGACGCCCGGCTGCGGGCACTCATCTGGGGCGGCGACGGCGACCGCCGCCGCGACTGCGCCTACACCTGGGATGAGGCCTGGGTGAGCAGCTTTTCCGAGCCCGGCCGGGCTGTCGGCAAGCCCGAGGTGCGCGTCAAGTACAAGGCGCTGATGGCGGCGCTGACGCGCTCGCTGGGCGTCGCCACGCCAGACCCCGCCACCGGCTGAGCGCTGTCAGGCCTGTGGCGGCGTCTCGTCTGCGTCCAGCAGCTTGCCGAACGCCAGCTTCACCACCAGCAGCCCCACGCCGGCCGCTGCCACCAGGACGGCGTGCAGGCCCCAGAACTTCGAGCCCGGCATCACCTCCAGCAGCCCGGCCAGCCAGCCGACGAAGCTGTTGCCGAAGAACAGGTGCAGGTAGTAGATGCCGATCATGACGCCCTGCAGCCCGCGCGGCGCGGCGCGCGAGTACAGCGCCAGGCCCACCGGCATGATGTTGGCGAAGCCGATGTTGTTGACCAGCGCGTAGGCGAACGACCACAGGATGCTGATGCGTGCGCCGCCACCCTCGATGGCCAGCGCCGGGATCATCAGCAACGCCGGCGCCGCGGCGGCGGCGAAGCAGCCCAGCGCCATCTTGGTGATCTCGTCCGGCTCGCGCCGACTGGTGGCCCACCAGCGCCAGAAGGCAAGGGACGCCAGCATCGTGGTGGTGCTCAGCAGCGCATCCACAGCTTGCAGCCAGGTCACCGGCACCTCGAAGCCGCCCACCGTCATGTCCATGTGCTGCTGCGACCACAGCGGGAAGCCGTTGTTGTATTGCTGGTTGCCGACGATGGACAGCATCAGCAGCGGCAGGATGGCCACCAGCAGCACGACCTGCAGCACCGCGCGCCGGCCCAGCGGCGGGCGCACGTCTGCCGCAGTCCTGGCGGCACCCCGCGGTGCTTCGGGCGGCAGCCAGCGCCGGCCGGCCAGGTAGACCACCAAGCCGATCAGCATGCCGACCCCGGCCGAGCCGAAGCCCCAGTGCCAACCCACCTTCTCGCCCAGCGTGCCGCAGACGATGGGGGCAGCGATGACGGCGATCTGCACCGCCAGCATGAAGATCTGGAAGGCGCTGGCGCGGCGCTTGTCGCCCGGTGCATAAAGGTCGCCGACCTGCGCCGCGATGTTGCCCTTGAAGCAGCCCACGCCCAGCAGCAGGCAGCCCAGCGCCAGCAGCAGCGCCGCTTCAAACGCCATCAGGAAGTGGCCCGCCGCCATGAGCAGCGCGCCGATCACGACGGTGCGCGTGCGGCCGAGGAAGCGGTCGGCGATCAGGCCGCCGAAGATGGGCGTCAGGTATACGAGGCCCACGTACAGGCCGAACACGGCTGACGCCAGCTGCTGCGGCGAACGTGGGCCGGTGACGTTCTCGATCGCATGGCGCAGCGCGTCCATGCCGGCCACCTGGCCGATGGTCTGCGGCAGGAACAGGTAGTTGCTGAGGTACAGCACCAGCAGCGCCTGCATGCCGTAGTAGCTGAAGCGCTCCCACAGCTCGCAGAACGACAGCCAGCCCAGGCCGGCGGGGTGGCCCAGGAAGGCACGGTCATGGCGGGCGCGCGCGTCGCTTGTGGCGTCGCTGCCCGCGGTCAGGGGGATCGAAGTCAAAGGGGAACCCGGTGGTCTTGCGCAAAGACCGCGACTGTCCACGTCCCCGGCCGCGCTGGCAATGCGCAGTCGCCCGCGGGTGCCGTCGGTCATGGTGCGGGTTTGCCAGGCGCGGGCCCATGGTGCCGCTCTGGTGCAATGCGGGCCGTTGCGAGGGGTGAACACATGGACATCGAGAACACGTCGGGCCTCGGGCCGGCCAGCCACGTGCCGCCGGAAATCCAGCGCTGGAACTGGGGCGCCTTCCTGATGAACTGGATCTGGGGCGTCGGCAACAACACGTTGGCGGCGCTGCTGGTCTTTGTGCCGCTGTTCGGCCTCATCTGGTGCTTTGTCTGCGGTGCCAGGGGCAGCGAATGGGCCTGGCGCAACAAGCGCTGGGAGAGCGTGGCGCACTTCAAGGCCACGCAGCGCCAGTGGGCCAAGTGGGGCGTCATCCTCTGGTTGACCTTCCCCTTGGCGTTCGGCGCCCTCTTCCTCGGCGTCTTCGTCATGCTGAAGGACTCCGAGGCCTACAAGCTGGCCCATGCGCGGCTGGACGCCGACGAGCGCGTGGCCGCGATCGTCGGAAGGCCCTTGTCCACCGGCATCCCGACGGGCTCGATCCAGGCCTCCGGGGCCCGAGGCAGCGCTGAGCTGTCATTCAGCGTGGAAGGGCCCAGCGGCAAGGGCAAGGCCTACCTTCAGGCGAGCCAGGAACTGGGATTGTGGCGACTGGACCGGCTCGTCTTCCAGGACGAGGCCAGTGGTCGCCGCATCGAGCTGACATCCCCGGAGCCAGGCAGCGCAGCCGGGGCGGCCGCCATATGAGCCCGCGCATCCTCGTCACCGGCGGCAGCGGCTACATCGCCGGCGTGCTGACCCGTCAACTGCTGGCTGCCGGCTGGCAGGTCAACACCACGGTGCGCGACCTCGCACGCGAGCCGGCGCTGCGCCGATTGCTGGATGCGGAGGCAGGCGACGCGCGCGAGCAGCTGCGCTGCTTTGCCGCCGACCTGCGGGCCGACGCCGGTTGGGCCGAGGCAGCAACCGGCTGCAGCCATGTGGCCCACCTCGCGTCACCGCTGCCGGTGGGCGTGCCGCGCGACGCCAACGAGCTGATCGTGCCGGCGCGCGACGGCGCACTGCGCGCGCTGACTGCCGCGCGCGATGCCGGCGTGCAGCGCTTCGTGATGACGTCCTCGGTGGCGGCGATCGCCTACGGTCACGGCCCTGGCGAGCACCACTTCACCGAAGACGACTGGACCAACCTGGCCACGCCCGGCATCCCACCCTACATTCAGTCCAAGACCGTGGCCGAGCGCGCGGCGCGCGACTGGGTGGCGCGCGAGGGTGGCGGGCTGGCCTTCTGCACCGTCAACCCGTCCGTCGTGCTGGGGCCGGTGGCCAGCGCCGATTACTCGGCCAGCGTCGTCATCGTGAAGAGCCTGCTGCAGGGACGCATCCCGGCCCTGCCCCACATCGGCTTCGGCGTCGTCGACGTGCGCGACGTGGCTGACCTGCACTGGCGCGCGCTGACAGCGCCCGACATGGCCGACGAGCGCTTCATCGCCTGCAGCGGCTTCCTGTGGCTGCGCGAGATTGCCGCGGTGCTGCGCGCCGAACTGGGTGAGCAAGCGCGGCGTGTGCCGACGCTGCAGATGCCCGACTGGGCCGTGCGGCTGCTGGCCAAGGTCAGCCCCGCGGTGCGGGCTGCGGCAAGCGAGCTGGGGACGGCGCGGCACCAGGATGCCACGCATGCGCGGGAGCGGCTGGGCTGGGTGCCGCGGCCGCCGAGGGAGGCCATCGTGGCGACGGCGCTGGATTTGATATCGCTGGGCGTGGTGCGGACTTAGGGCGGGTCACGACCCGCCCTGCTTGCTGGCACTCACTCGCAGCCTGCTTTTCGAAACGCCGTTCTCAGCTCCAACAAGCGCTGCTGAGCAGCCGACCGGTCGGCCGCCGTCCTGGCCGCTTCTTCTGCCGATTCGGCCGCCGGAATCTGCTGATCCCACACCAGGCATTGCCGTTGCGTTGCAGGACTCAGCCTTTGTCGGCGGCCAGCCCGATCAAGCTGGCGAGCGTCCATCCCTGTGACCGGCCGGATCCCTTCGGCAAGCGCCTCGCGCTGACGTTCGCGGCTCACGTCCTTCCCAACCGCCATGCGTCCACTCGACTGGTTGAGCCCGCGCGTCGGCTCCACGTCCACCTTGCGAGCGCCCAGGCAGGGCGCGTCGGCGTACTGGACCTTGCCGTCCACTTCGCACTTGTAGACCGTGCGAGTGGGGGGTGGCAGCCCTTGCGCCAGTGTGCCCGTGAACGATAGAGCCAGGATCAGCGGGGACGCAGACCTCACCGCCCCCGCCTCTGCCACAGCGGCTTCTTCCCTTTCAGGTGCCGCTCGATGCCGTCATTGAGCCGCGAGCGCAGGTCGATGACCGCCTCGACATGCCCGAACACCTCGGGGAAGCGTAGGTCCAGCCACAGCCACAGCGTGCACTGGCGCAGCGCCTGCTCCATGCGGTCCAGGCGGCTGTGCTCGTCGACGTCGTCCAGGAACCAGGGCGTACCAGCCTTGCCGGTGCGGGCGTGGCTGGCGGCCCAGGCCTGGAATTGCTCGACGACCTGGGGCAGGCGGTCGTCCACCGGCGCCTGCGCGTAGCGGAAGCGCTCCTGCAGCGGCAGCGAGCCGGCATTGCGGTCCAGCATCTCGGCCAGGCCCAGCATCTGCTCCAGCTCGGCCACTTCGAAGTGGGCGTCGTCCAGGCGCAGCTGCTGCATGAACACGGTCAGCACCTGGTGCAGGCTGGTCACGCCCAGCCGCGCCGAGATCGTCTGCACGTGGCGCCAGTTGGGCGCCACCGGACACTTGAAGTCGCGCGGTGCGCGTGGCTCCTTGGGGAGCAGCGAGCGCAGCGTCTTCATCGCGTCGGCCTCGGCCTCCTTGAGCACGCTGACGAAGCCCTCGTCGTGCATGCCGTAGCGGCCCGCGCGGCCGGCGATCTGGTGCACCTCGCTGACGCTAAGCTCGCGGTCGCCGACGCCGTCGAACTTGGTCAGCGTGGAGAACAGCACCCGGCGTATGGGCAGGTTTAGGCCCATGCCGATGGCGTCGGTGGCGACCAGCACCTGGCTGGCGCCCACCGCGAAGCGTTCGGCCTCGCGGCGGCGAACCTCGGGCGGCAGCGCGCCGTAGATGACGCTGACGGCGTGGCCGTTCTGCGCGATCTGGTCGCGCAGCATCAGCACATCGCGGCGGCTGAAGGCCACCACGGCGTCACCCGCGTGCAGGTGCGTCATGGGCACGGGTGCCGGCATCAGCTGCACCTGCTGCTTGCGCTCGAAGACGCGGGTCTCGGGCTTTTCGCCGCACAGCTGCAGCAGCCGCTCGATGGCGGGCGCGGCATAGGCCGACGCGATGATGATGAGCTCGCGCGCCGGTACGCCGACGATGGCCTGGGTCCAGGCCCAGCCGCGCGAGTCGTCGAAGATCATCTGCGCCTCATCGATGACGGCCACGTCGATGGTGTCGCGCGTGTTGACCATCTCGATGGTGCTGGACACGACGCGCGCACCGTCCGCCGGCACGTTCTCCTCGCCGGTCAGCAGCGAACAGGGCACGCCGCGGCCCACCAGGCGATCGCGGCCCTCCAGCGCCAGCAGCCGCAGCGGCGCAAGGTAGGCCCCGTCCAGGGCCTGCGCCAGCCGCTCGAAGGCCGAATACGTCTTGCCGCTGTTGGGCGGGCCCAGGTAGAGCGTGACCTTGCGACCCAGCTTGCGCGCGGCGTCGAAGCTGTCCGGGTAGCCCTGGAAGGCCAGCTCGCGGCCCAGGCTGGCCAGCGTGTCCTGCTCCTCAACCTGCTGCTCCCAGCGGTCCTGGGCGCGGGTCAGCGCGGCTTTCAGGTCCTCGAACGGCATGGGCACGCCGCACTCGGCCTGCAGCCGCGGCAGCAGCGACGCGAGCTGGCTGGCATGGCCCATCGCGGCGCTGCGGGCGATGAGGTGGTTGAGGTGCAGCGCCAGCTCGGCCTTGTACGAGTACTCGGGCGCCTGGCCCAGCGCCGCGCGCAGCGCGTGGGCGTCGCCGTCGCGGAAGAAGGCCCACACCGGGCCCTCCGGTACTGGCACGCGGTGTGAGAGGTCGATGCGCCAGCCCTCCTCGGCCAGCGTGATGGGGTGCATGCACAGCCGCGTGAACACCAGGCCCTCGCGGCGCAGGCCCAGGCTTTCGAGCTGGGACATGCGCTGCTGCAGCTGCGGGCGCAGCGTATTGGTCTGCGGCGTGGCCTGCAGCTGCGCGAGCGCCACGGGGATGTGGGCGGGCAGGATCCAGCGGCTGGGCCGGCCACCGCCGGCAGCCCGGGAGATCTGGATGCAGCCCATGCGGTCCAGCGCGTCGTCGCTGCCGTCGTCCAGGTCGGCCGGCACCAGCACCTGGGGCAGGGCATGGGCGGCCTGGCGGATGCGGGCCCAGTCTTCGGGCGCCAGGCCCGCGGGAAAGCGCGCAGCGTGGCGGGGCTGGGGGAGGGGAAAGGCCGGCGCAGGCGGCCGGGAATCAGGGGAATCGAGAGGCAAGGACTTCACGGCGGAAGTGGAACACAGGCGCGCCGTCGCTCAAGCCCGCCGCGCATGCGCACGCTTGAGCCGGTACATCGCCTCGTCGGCCTTGTGCACCAGCACGCCGGGGGATTCGCCGTCGTCGGGGAAGACGCTGCAGCCAATGCTGGCCGACACCGACATGGGGTGGCCCGCCAGCATGCAGGGCGCGGCCAGGGCCTGTGCGATCTTGCCGGCCACCGCCTCGGCGTCCTCCCGCCGATGGGTGGCCACCAGCACGACGAACTCGTCGCCGCCGATACGGCACACCGTGTCGCTGGCGCGCACGGTGGCCATCAGCACCCGCGCCACGTGCTGCAGCAGCAGGTCGCCCACTGCGTGGCCATGCTCGTCGTTGACCTGCTTGAAGTCGTTCACGTCGAGGAAATAGATGGCCAGCAGGTGGTTGTGCCGTCGTGCCAGCGCCAGGTCGTGGGCCAGGCGGTCCCAAAGCACCTCGCGGTTGCTCAGCCCCGTCAGCGCATCAGTCTGGGCCGCCTGCAGGGCGACCTCCAGCGCCGCATGGGCGTTCTCGGCGGCCTGGGTGACGACCAGGTTCTGCGCGGTCAGGCGCTCGTTCTCGACGCGGGCGTCGCGCACCGCAACGAGGCCTTGTTCGCTGCGGGCGTCCTGGATGGCGGCCTGCAGCGCCAGCAGCGTGGCCTCGGCCGCGGCGATCTCGCGCCGCAGCACGATCAGCCGGTACTCGTCCGGGCTGTCGTGTGGTGGTTTGGACATCATGGCGTCCCCGTTCAACCGGGTTCGGTCAGAGTCATCACGATGTCGGGATACCAGGAGGCGTTCAGGCCCAGCGACTCGTCGGCCGTCAGGTCGCGGTTGCCCATGTCCAGCCGCGAGGAGTGGATGCCCAGCAGCAGCCAGGGCAGTGGCGCACGGCCCGGTGCCCGCACGACGACGGGCGCACCGCTGATGCCGCGGTGGGTGCGGGCGTCGGTCAGGAACCAGCCCATGCCTTGGAAGCGCCAGCCGTAGGGCGACGCCACCGCGCCCTGGCGCACGACGGGGAAATGGTGCAGCCCGTCATGAAAGCCCAGCGGGAAGCCGGGGATCAGCACCGCCTGCCCGATGCCGATGTCGTCGGCCGCGCCGGGCAGGTTCTCGGGCGTGAAGGCGGCCAGTGCGCCGCCGGTCGGCAGCGCGTCGGCCTGGATCTCCAGCACCGCCACGTCGATGCCGCCGCCGTCGTCTTCGCCCTGGCGCCAGTTGGCCAGCCCGTCACGGAACAGCAGCACCGAAAAACCGGTGGAGTCAGCCAGGTTCTCGGCGTCGGCATGCAACTCGATCTCGATGCGGTCCGGGTGATGGCCGCTCTCCTCGTCGATGAAGACATGGCGGCTGCTGACCAGGAACAGGCGCTCGTCGCGACGGAAGAAGAAACCGCTGGCGGTGGTCAGGCCCTCGGTGCCGACGAAGGTGGCGATGCGAACGGTGGCCAGCAGCAGCGGGTCGATGGCGGGCATCGCGGGCGCCTCAGCGCACGCCGGGAGCGGGCCGGCGGGCGCCGTCATGGCGCTCAGAATGCTGGCCGCGGCGCGGAGCGGGCGAGCAGTGCAGCCAGGTGCTTGCAGACGTTTTCGCCCGTGGTGGTCAGACGCAGCGAGCCGCCATGCCATTCCATCCAGTGCAGCGCGATGTAGTCCGCGATGTCCACCGCGTCGATCTCGGCGGCTCGTCGTCGCTTGAGCAGGTCGACGGTGGCCAGCAGTTCGTCGCGAAGGGCGTCGCGTCGCGTCACGGCAAGGAGCGGGGAGGCGGTGTTCATCAGGATCTCCAGTGAAGCAAGAGCGCGCTCGGGACTTGTCGTGGAGTGGAACACAGGCGCGTGACCCCCAAGTTTCTCAATTGACGCTGCCGAGCCGGCATGCGGACACTGCCGGCCCTTCTCATGCCTGACCGGAGACGCCATGTCACGCCCGCTGAACTCGCTCGTCGCCGCCTTGTCGCTGGGCATGGCTTGCGCTGCCGCCTCGGCCGCGACACCCGTGGCCAGCTACCACTTCGGCGGCACGCTGGCGGCCGACCAGGCGGGTGTGCCCGCGCTGCTGGCCCTCGACCCGCTGGGCCTGAACGGCTTCGAGACGGCCACCGTGCATGGCGCCAGCCGCAGCGTCTACCGCTGGGCCGGCAACGGCGAGGACGCGCTGCAGCAGGCCGGCCTGACGTTGGCCACGAGCGGGCTGCTGGCCGACAACGCCAGCTACTCGGTCGCGCTGACCTTCGAGTTCGCGACGACGGCCCCCTTCGGCGGGGGCTGGCGCCGCGTCGTCGACACCGAGGGCCGGCAGTCGGACAACGGCTTCTATGTGTCGCCGGACCAGCAGCTGCAGGCCGTGCAGGTGCAGCCCATCGCCAACGGCAGCACCACGTTCACGACACCGGGCTTCCACGACGTGCTGCTCAGTGTCAGCCCCGAGGCCGGGCAGCAGCGCGTGAAGGCCTATCTGGACGGCAGGCTGGAGTTTTCGACGCTGACCGACGTGTTCACGTTGGCCAACCCCAACAACCCCGACCATCTGCTGACCTTGTTTGCCGACAACGTGGCGGCCAGCGCGCAGCAGGAGTACGCCAACGGCCGCATCGCGTCGCTCGCGCTGTACGACGGCGCGATCACGCCCAGCGCGGTGCCGGAGCCGCAGCGTGCGGTGCTGCTGCTGGTGGGGCTGGGTGCTTGCGTGCTGCGGGCGCGCCGGCACCGGTCGGCATGACCGCTCTGACGAACTTCCACAACCCGGCCCGCGGCACTTGTGTGGCCCGCTGGCGCTGATTTGCCACACCGCCGGCCTGGAACCGCGCGTCGTCGACTGCCTGCAGACGCCGCCCGGCCTGGCGTCGGTTCAGCCCACGGCGTGTCGGCAGCGGTGGATGGACCAGGCCACCGTTGCCTGATCGATTGCCGCATGCACCGGTGAGGTCGCCAGCTCGGTGACGATGCCAGATGCGGCGCGTCGGCCGTCCTGCGCCGTTGCCCACAGCAGCATGTCGATGACCGAGCCGTCGGCGTGTTCGCAGATGCGCCGCAGCAAGAAGCCCGGCTGCTGCTGCAGCCACGTGTCGACGTCGGCATTGGCGACGATGAAGTCCTTCATCGTCAGCCCGGGCGCCAGCCGGAAGGTCGTGATCTCCATGGCTTCACGCATGCGCGCCCCCGGCGTGCTGCCAGCTTTTGTAGACGAACTCCAGGCTGTGGCCATCGGGGTCAAGGACGTTGGCGGCGTAGTAGCGCGGGTCGTAGTGCAGCCGCGCGCCGGGTGCGCCGTTGTCCGTCGCACCGGCCGCCACCGCCGCGGCGTAGGCCGCTTCGACGGCCGCGCAGCTGTCGGCAACGAACCCGACGTGCACGGCGCGAGCGTCCGCCGCGCCGTGGCGAAGCCAGAAGAACATGCGGCCATGGGCGCCGAAGCCTTTGAGGTCCGGGTGGCCCGGCGGGCCATTGCGGCCGTCGTAGTCGAGGCGGTTGACGATGCCCAGTGGTGCGAGCGCACGGGCGTAGAAGGCGATGGCGCGGTCGAGGTCGCTCACCGAGAGGAAGACGTGGTCGAGCATGGGGTTCCTGGCTTGAGCGTGCAGAGGGATGGTCGAATCGTGGGTCCGCAAGGGATCGTCAGATGACGTAGCCCCCCGCAACCTCGATGCTTTGCGCGTTGATCCAGCCGCTGTCCTCGGTGAGCAGCGATGCGATGACGCGCGCCACGTCCTCCGGCTCGCCGACGCGACCCAGCGCCGTCTGCGCGGCCAGCAGCGCCTCGAACTCGTCGTTCAGCCCGCCGCCCAGCTCTGTGCGGATGGCACCGGGCGACACCGCGTTGACGCGGATGCGGCGCTCGCCGAACTCCTTGGCCATGTAGCGCGTCAGCACCTCCAACCCGCCCTTGAAGGCGGCGTAGGGCGCCACGCCAGCGGTGGCCACGCGGGTCGTCGCGCTGGTGAGGTTGACGATGCTGGCCCCGTCACGCAGCAGCGGCAGCAGCGCCTGGGTCAGGAAGAACGGCCCCTTCAGGTGCACGTTCATCAGGCCGTCGAACTGGGCCTCAGTGACGGTCGCGATGGGGTTGAACAGGCCGTGGCCCGCGTTGTTGACGAGGCCGGCCAGTTGCGTGGCCTGCCACCTGGACGCCAGCACTTCGTCCACCGCGGCGCGGAAGGTCGGGAAGCTGGCGCTGTCCCCGACGTCCAGTGACAGCGCCGCCGCCCGGCCACCGCGGCCCTCGATCTGGCGGATGACGGCCCGGGCAGCGTCCGGATGGCGGTGGTAGGTCAGGATGACGCCCAGGCCGCGGCGAGCGGCCTCCAACGCGGTGGCGGCGCCGATGCCGCGGCTGCCGCCGGTGATGACGATGATGGATGGGCTGGTCACGGGCGGGCTCCGAAGGGGCAGGGGTTGGGATGGCTGAACGATAGGGACGCGCCTCGCTTCAGGCGCACCGGTTTCTGCCCTATTCCTGCCCAATCCTGCTTTTCAACTTGCACCGTCTGCGGCCGTTCGGTCCAATGCCCGCCATGCAACAGCAGTTGATCGAGCTCCGCGCCCTTGCCGCCCGTGCGCAGAACCGGCGCACGGAGACGGGCATTCCCCGCGTGGCCATGGTGCAGGGCGCCATCCCCGAGCACGAGCTTGCCGCCGTCTACGACCCCATGGTTAACCTCATCCTGCAAGGGGGAAAGACGATCACGGTCGGTGCGCAGACGCTGGACTACGACCCCGCGACCTATTTCGTCATGTCGGTCGACCTGCCGGCGGCGGGCACGGTTCGCGCGGCTGCGGATGGGTCGCCCTACCTGGCTGTGGCGCTCTCGCTGGACGCCGGTGTACTGGCCAGCCTGCTGGCCGAGTTGCCCAATCCTGCCGTTGCCGCGAACGAAGCGCGAGCCTTTTCGGTGGCGACCGTCACGCCAGAACTGCTGGACGCCTGGGTCCGCCTGCTGAGGCTGATGGACCACCCGGCGGACGTCCCGGCGCTGGCGCCGGCCTTCGAGCGCGAGATCTTGTACCGCGTGCTGCGGGGGCCGATGGGCTGGATGCTGCGCGACATCGCCACGCCGGACACTGCGCTGGCCCGGGTCAACCGGGTCATCCAGCGCATCCGCCGCGAGTTCGCGCAGCCGCTGCACGTCGAGGACCTCGCCGGCGATGCCGCCATGAGCGTGTCGGCCTTCCACCGCCACTTCAAGGCCGTTACCGCGCTGAGCCCGCTGCAGTACCAGAAGCAGCTGCGGTTGTTGCAAGCGCGCCAGCTGCTGATCGCGGCGGGCCGCAGCGTCACGGCAGCGGCTCACGAGGTCGGCTACGAAAGCCCAACCCAGTTCAGCCGCGAGTACGGCCGCGCCTTCGGCCTGCCGCCGGCCAAGGATGCGGCGCGCATCGTCGCTGGCATCAAGGCGCGCGCGGCCGGCTGACTCAGGCCGTCTGCGGCACCGGGAAGTCCGTGGACGCCGCCACGTCGCGCCAGGCGGCGGTCTCGCGCTCGACAAAGGCGTGCTTGTCGGCAAGGACCCGCAGCGTGTCCGTGCCCAGCGGCAGGCGCAGCGGCGGCGTCGGTGCGGCGACGAGCGTCAGCAGTGCCTGGGCCAGGCGCGCGGGGTCGCCGGGCTGGTTCAGGCTGATCTGCTTCGCTCGCTCGCGCACCACACCAGCGGTGGCCGCGTAGTCGCCCAGCTCGCGCGGCGACGTGACGAGCGACTGACCCTCCAGGAACTCGGTGCGGAAGTAGCCTGGCTCGACGACGGTGGCGTGGATGCCCAGCGGCGTCAGCTCGGCATGCAGCGCCTCGGTCAGGCCCTCGACGGCGAACTTGGTGGAGCAGTAGACGCCGAAGCCAGCCGCTGACTGGTAGCCGCCCAGCGACGAGATGTTGATGACGTGGCCGCGGCGCTGTTCGCGCATCGCGGGCAGCGCCGCGCGCGTCACGTTCAGCAGGCCGAAGACGTTGGTCTCGTAGAGCCTGCGCACCTCGTCGGCGCTGGCTTCCTCCACGGCGCCGAGCAGGCCGTAGCCGGCGTTGTTGACGAGCACGTCGATGCGACCGAAGCGGGCCAGTGCGGCCGTCACGGCGCGGGCCGCCTGGGCTTCGTCGGTGACGTCCAGCGCCACGGCCAGCAGGCCGGGCTGGGCGCTGAAGCGCTGCTCGATGGTGGTGGCGTCTCGCGCCGTGGCGACGACGGCGTCGCCCTGCGCCAGCGCGGCCTCGGCGATGCGCGCGCCGATGCCGCGCGAGGCACCGGTGATGAGCCAGACGCGGTTGAAGGTAGACGTGGCAATGGTGGTCATGAAGGGCTCCAAAGGCTTGAGAGGGATCGGGGTGGGTCGGCCGATGGAACGAAATTTAGGGCGGCGATTTATCGCCAACTAGCCCAGAATCACTTCATTGATTGGCAAGGAGATCGTGACAATGGCATTCAATGAACTGAGAGCGATTGCCACGTTCACCAAGGCCGCCGAGCTGGGCAGCCTGCGCCAGGCCGCTGCGGCGCAGGGCATCACGCCGCAGGCGGCCAGCCAGGCGCTGACGCAGCTGGAGACGTATCTCGGCGTGCGCCTGTTCCACCGCACGACGCGCAAGCTCAGCCTCACCGAAGAGGGCGCGCGCTTCCTCGAGTCGGCCCGCCCGGGACTGCAGAGCCTGCACCGCGCGTTGCTGGACGCACGCCGTGGCCGCGAGGAGATGGCCGGGCCGCTGCGCATCGTGGCGCCGCGCTTCATCGCTCGCGAGCTGCTATGGCCGCTGCTGGACGAGTTCTGCGCGGCCCACCCTGGCGTCGAGCCCGACGTGAGGCTGGACGACCGCGTGGGCAGCTGGGTGGAGGACCGCGTGGACGTTGGTTTTCGCGCGGGCGGCCCGCCGGAGGACGGCCTGGTCGCGCGCCGGCTGCTGCCGCTGCAGCTCATCGTCTGCGCGTCGCCGGCCTACCTGCAGCGCCACGGCGCGCCGGCCAACCTGGACGCGCTGGCCGGCCACCGCTGCAGCGGCTTTCGCCGGCCCGGCACCGGCAAGCTGATGCCGTGGGAGTTCGCGATGGACGGCGAGATCGTCGCGCGCGAGCTGCCGGCCGGCCTGTGCGTCAACGACATCGAGCTGGAGCAGCAGGCGGTGGAGGCCGGGCACTGCATCGGCCAATTGGTGGGCCTGGTGGCGGCGCCGGCCATCCGCGCCGGGCGGCTGGTGCCGCTGCTGACGCCGCACGTGGCCGACCACCTGGGCCTGTACCTGTACTACGGCAGCCGCGTGGCCCAGCCCGCGCGGGTGCGCGCCTTCATCGACCTGGCCGTGGCCCGCCTGGCCGACAAACCGGCCTGGGTGCTGAGTGCGCAGGAGCTGGGCCGCCCGTCTCCGCCGCGCCGGCCGACCATCGTCGGGCATGCGACGGTGGGCCGGAAGAAGGCAGCGAAGGCCACGAAGGCCGTCGGTTAGACGATCCCGCCGTTCGCGCGGATCGTCTGGCCGTTGACCCACGCGCCCTGCGGCCCGGCCAGCAGCGCGACGACGTTGGCGATGTCCTCCGGCTGGCCCAGGCGCTCCAGCGGCGCCATCTTGGCGAGCTGTTCGATGCGCTCGGGCGTCTTGCCGTCCAGGAACAGCGCGGTCGCTGTCGGGCCGGGCGCGACCGCATTGACGGTGATGTTCCTGCCGCGCAGCTCCTTGGCCAGCATGTTGGTCATCGTCTCGATGGCCGCCTTGGTCGCCGCGTAGACGGCGTAGCCAGGCAGCGCCAAGCCGATGACGCTGGTGGAGAAGTTGATGATGTGGCCGCCGGTGCGCAGCCGCTTGGCGGCCTCGCGCATGGTCAGGAAGCTGCCCTTCACGTTGATGTCGAACATGCGGTCGAAGGCGGCGTCCGACGTGTCGGCCAGGTGGGGCAGCTCGTTGGCCATCACACCGGCGTTGTTGACGAGCACGTCCACGCCGCCAAAAGCCTCGGTGGCGGTGTCGAACAGCAGCTTCGCTGCGCCCGCGTCGGCCACGTTGGCCTGCACGGCGATGGCGCGGCCGCCGCGCTCAACGATGGCCGCGACGATCTTCTCGGCCTCGGCGTGGTTGCCCGCGTAGTTGACGACGACGGCATGGCCGTCCGCCGCCAGCCGCTGCGCGATGGCTGCGCCGATACCGCGCGAGGCGCCAGTGACGATGGCGACGGGGGAAGAAGTGGTGTGGGTGGTGCTCATGGGGTGCTCCAGTTCGGTGGGGTGAAGTCACTGTATTGATCTGTTGAGATCGAATAAATCAGCCAAAAGACACATCACAATCCATCCGAACTAAACAATTGGAGACGCCGTGGACCGCCTCGACGCCATGCACCTCTTCGTGCGCATCGTCGACCTGGCCAGCTTCACCAAGGCCGCCGATGAGCTGCAGCTGCCGCGCGCGTCGGTCAGCCTGGCACTGCAGCAGCTGGAGGCGCGGCTGGGCGTGCGGCTGCTGAACCGCACCACGCGGCATGTGAGCCCCACGCTCGACGGCCAGGCTTACTACCAGCGCTGCCAACAGATCCTGCAGGACGTGGGCGAGGCGGAGGAGCTGTTCCATGCCAGCCAGCTCAAGCCCCGCGGCAAGCTGCGCGTGGACATGCAGGGCAACCAGGCACTGCGCTTCGTGCTGCCCTACCTCGGCGACTTCCACGCCCGCTACCCGGACATCGAACTGGAGATCGGGCTTGGTGACCGCTTCGTCGACCTCGTGCGCGAGGGCGTGGATTGCGTGCTGCGCTCCGGCGAGCCCAAGGATTCATCCATGGTGGGCCGGCGCGTGGCGCAGCTGCGCCAGGTCACCTGCGCCAGCCGCGACTACATCGCCCGCCGCGGCCTGCCGCGCACGCTGGACGAATTTGCCACCCACCAGGCCGTCAACTACATCGGCGCCGGCGGCCGCGTGCTGCCCTTCGACTTCGTCGTCGACGGCGAGGCCCGCAGCCTGGCGCTGCCCGGCCCGGTCACCGTCAGCAGCGCCACGGCCTATGGGGCCTGCTGCCTGGCCGGCCTGGGCTTCATCCAGGCGCCGCGCTATGCCTTCGAGGCCCCGCTGGCCAGCGGCGAGCTGGTCGAGGTCTTCCCGGACTGGCAGCCCGCGCCGTTGCCGGTCTACGTGCTCTACCCGCACGCGCGTCAGCTGTCATCGCGGGTCAGGGTGTTCGTGGACTGGCTGGCGCAGCGGATGGCGGCGGCGAGCTGAGACTGCATCAGCGAAGCCGCGCCCCAGCCGCGCGCGGCCACGCCGGTGACATGGCGCTGGGGCGCTCAGTCCAGCGGCCAGGGCATGGCCTTCGGCAGCTTGCGCAGGTCCTCCGGCTCGGCCGGCTCCACACGCTTTCGCGTCGGCGCATCCGCCGCCCGCCACCACGGCAGCGCCGTCTCGCCCCGTGCCGGCTCCACCGCTTCGCCCAGCCGAGGCATCAGCAGCTGGGCACCCTGCCGCGGGCCCAATTCCAGCAGCGTCTCCGCCGGCTGGTCCCAGTCGTGCAGCGCCAACGAAAACGTGCCCCAGTGCACGGGCAGGAAGGCGCCGCCGCCCAGCAGATGCAGCGCCTTCAGCGCGTTCTCGGGCCCGAGGTGGATGTCGCCCCAGGACGGGTGGAAGGCGCCGACTTCCAGCATGACGAGGTCGAAGGGTCCCAGTCGCTCGCGGATGACGGCGTACTCGCTCGTCAGGCCCGTGTCACCGCTGAAGAACACGCGGTGCCTGGGCGACTCGATGACGATGGACGACCACAGCGTTGCATTGCGGTCGGTCAGCGAGCGGCCCGAGAAGTGTTGCGACGGCGCGGCGTGGATGCGCAGGTCGGCGGCTGGGTGCTGCCAGTGCTCCCACCAGTCCAGCTCCACGATGCGCTCCGGCGGGACACCCCAGGCCTGCAGGTGCGCGCCCACGCCCAGCGAGGTGATGAAGGGCACGTCCTGCAGCTTCACCAGCTCGCGGATGGTGCCGTGGTCCAGGTGGTCGTAGTGGTCGTGCGAGATGACGACGGCATCGAGCGGCGGCAGGGCCTTCAGCCCCAGCGGCACGGGCTGGAAGCGCTTCGGGCCGGCGAGCTGCGATGGCGACGCGCGCTTGGCCCACACCGGGTCGGTCAGCACGCGCAGGCCGTCGATCTCGATGAGCACCGTGGAGTGGCCCAGCCACGTCGCGCGCAGGCCGGCGTCGTTGGGCTTGAGCCAGGCGTCCAGCGGGTTCACCGACGGCAACGGACCGGCCGGCGTGCGGCGGCCGTCGGCGCAGATGAAGTCGCCCAGCGACGGCCGCTCGGTGCTGTCGCGCAGGCCGGGCTGGATGGGGTGGATGTTGCGAAAGCCCTCGCCGGTGTCGGTCGCGCGGTACAGCGGCGAGGCCCGCATGCGTTCGAGACGGAGGCCGGTGGCGCGTTTGCCGAGTGATTTCATCGAGCGTGGGAGACCGCATCGGCCTCCGGTGAGCGGGCAGAATCCGGACGTGGAGGTAAGGGCCGCCGTTTCAAGCCCGGGCGTGCCTACACTGCCCTCCCCGTCCCCAGGAGTCCGCATGAGGCCCAAGATCACCCGGTTGCATCTGTCCGGCCTGTTGGCCATCGTGCTGCTGCCGGTGGCCGCCGCCGCTTCAGATTTCGAGGTGTTGCACCGTTTCACCCTCGGTGGCGAGGGCGGCTGGGACTATCTGAGCTACGACGCGCCGACGCACCGCCTCTTCATCTCGCGCGGCCAGCATGTGCAGGTGGTGGACCCGCGCAGCGGCGCCATCGTCGGCGACATCCCCGACACGCCCGGCGTGCACGGCATTGCGCTGGCGCCTGAGCTCGACAAGGGCTTCACCAGCAATGGCCGCGACAATTCCATCAGCGTCTTCACCGCCAGCAACCTGAAGACGACGGCGAAGATTCCCACGCCCAAGGGCGAGAACCCCGACTTCATCGCGTACGACGAGGGCACCAGGCAGGTGCTGGCTTTCAACGGCCGCAGCCACAACGCCAGCGTCATCGACGCGGTGGGCGACAAGCTCGTCGCCACCATCGCGCTGGCCGGCAAGCCCGAGGCGGCCGTGGCCGACGGGCGCGGCCTGATGTTCATCGACATCGAGGACAAGAACCAGCTGCAGGCCATCGACCTCAAGACCCGCGCCGTCGTCGCAACCTGGTCGCTGCCTGGCTGCGACGAGCCCGCCGGCCTGGCCATGGACCGCGCCGCTCGGCGGCTCTTCGTCGGCTGCCACAACAAGACGCTGCTGGTGGTCAACGCGGACACCGGCAAGACCGTGGCGCAACTTCCCATCGGCGACGGCGTCGACGCGAATGGCTTCGACACGGAGCGCGGCCTCGTCTTCAGCTCGCAGGGTGATGGCACGTTGTCCGTCATCCAGGCCGCGGCGGCCGACAGCTTCAAACCGCGGCAAACCGTCGCCACGGCCCGCGGCGCCCGCACGATGGCGCTCAACGCGGTGGACCACGAGGTCTATCTCGTGACGGCCGAGTTCGACGAGCAGCCCGCCGCAGCTGGCCAGACGCGTCCGAGCCGCACCATGAAGCCGGGCTCGTTCACACTGCTGGTGGTGGGCGAGAAGTAGCCGGACCCTTCGCCTATAGCGGCTATAGCGGCTTGGGCGTGGCGGGCGCGCGGCGCATCGAGCGCAGCAGCGCGAGCGCCTGCGCGGTGGGCTCAGCGGGCTCGCCGTTGACGAGGATGGTGAAGCTGACGCGCAGCTCACCCATGCCGAGGGCACCCTGCGTGAGGTGCTTGAAGCCGCCCGGCTCGGGCGCGCGGTCGGTGGCCGAAAAGGGTAGCCGACCTTGCCGGTCGCGCCGAGGTCGTTGAGCCTGAGTTCGGGCTCGACGGCGCGGGGGCGGATCTGGTCCGCCGCGCGTTGCACCATGGCGCGGATGTCGTTCGCCGTCGGCGCCTGGGCGCTGCCTACCGGCCAGATGGGCGTGACCAGCAGCTGCAATGCGGCGGCGTCGGTGCCGGCAATCGTCACGGTAGGCGGTAGGTCGGCGCGCGGCCGCTGGATCTGCCCGTGCCATCCGTCGGGCAGGTCCATGACCAGGTCGTCGTGGCCGGGCAGCGGCACGCGCAGTTCGGCGGCCGGGGCCGGCAGCGCGAGGGTCAGCGCGAGCAGCGCGGCGGCGACGGTCTTGAGCATGGGCGGGTCGCCTCTTGAGCAGGGCACAGGCCGATGTTGCCTGATGGCAGGTACCGGCGCGTCAGGCCTCGGCAATCGCGGCGATGGACACCTTCAGCCCAGGCACGCGCGCCGGCAGTTTGGCGCCCTGGCGCGCCGGCGGGTCGGACGGGAACCAGCGCAACCATTCCTCGTTCATGCCGGCGAAGTCTTCCTCGTCGGCCAGCACGATCGTCACGCTGACGATCTTGTCCATCGCGCTGCCTGCCGCCTCCAGGATGGCGGCGATGTTGGTCAGACATTGGCGCGTCTGCTCCTGCACCGTGGTGCCGACGAACTGGCCGGTCTCTGGATCGGTCGGTGCCGTGCCGGACACGAACACCAGCCCGGCGGCCTTGACGGCCTGGCTGTACATCGGCGGCGGCTTGGCGGCCTTGGGGGTGTAGACGATGTTGCGGGGCATGGGAGGTTCTCCTGGGTGGCTGTGCTTGAACACCTTGGCCGTGTGCCGGTCGCGGCCCCGCGCGTCCTGCCGCGCCGCCGGATTGTGCGGGGCGGGCGTGATCCATGTCTCATCTCGCCGCCTTGAATTCGCGGACAGCGATGGCATCTGTAATTCATGCATCACTCACCGAGTGCCTTCATGCCGTCTGTCATCAAGCTCACCGTCCCGTCTGAACTGCTATCGCTCGGTCGCCTCGCGCACCTGCTGCAGGCCCTCGAAGGCCAGGGCCGCGCGGCAGACCCGCACCAGTACCAGTTGCTGGTCCAGAAGCTGTCGGCCGAACTGCACGAGCACCAGGGCCATGAGTCGCTGCCAGGCCTGCTGGACCACTTCCCCGCCGCGGCGGAGGTCTACGAGAACCTGCAGTACGCGCATGCCGGGCTGTGCCGGGTCCCGCTGGAAATGTCGCTCAGCTCGGAGTTGGCCGCGCGGGAGTTGCTGGGTCGTATCCGCAAGCCCTAAGTCGTCCGCAGGCCGATCTCGAACATCACGCCGTCTGCGACATTGCGCGCCGCAATGCTGCCGCCCATCTTGGCCAGATAGGTCTTGGCCACGAACAGCCCCTGCCCGCGTCGCTGGCCGTCCGCCGGGTCGGCATCGCTGACGCCGTAGTCGAAGATGCGCGCGAGCTGGTCGTGGGCGATGTGCGGGCCCCGGTTGTGGATGTCGACGGTCGCCAGCTCGCCTTCCACGCGCAGTGCCAGCGTGATGGCCGTGCCGGCGACGCGGTGGCGGTCTGCGTTGGTCAGCACGTGCGTGATCGCGTCCTCCAGCGGGTACTCGTCGGCCTGCACCCAGACCGGCTCGGCGGCCGGCGCGTAGGTGACGTCCGCAATGCCTGCATACGCGGCGTTCTCGGCCACGCCGCGCAGAAAGGCGTCCAGGTCCAGCCGGGCGACGGCCAGCGTCGCGGCGGCCAGCGCTTCGCTCGGCGAGGCCTGGCCATAGAGCACTTTCACGGCCTGCTGCATGCGCTGAACGTAGCGCCGGCTGGGGTCGGATTCCGCCCCGTGCAGCAGCATCAGCGACTGCAGCGGCGACATGATTTCGTGGCCCACCGCGTGCCACTGGTCGTGCTCGCGCTCCGCGCGCAGTTGCTCGCGGCGCAGACTGTCGCGGGCGTGCCGCAGCAGGTCCGACAGGCTGCCGGCCAGGATGCCCAGCTCGTCGCGGCCGCGCAGGTCGGCCACATCCAGCGTGCCCAGCTCGAAGCGCTCGGGCTGCTGCAACTGGTGCGACAGCGCCGCCGCGCGCTTCGTCAGCGTCGCCACGCGGCGGATCAGGCCCATCTCGATGATGAGCCAGGCCAGCGCGATGGCCGCCAGCATTGCGCCCACCGGCCAGGCCAGCCGCGCGGCGCTGGCGCTCAGGGAGCGGTCCAAGCCCTGCAGGTCACCCGTGAGCGTCACGTCGAAGCGGCCGGCCGGCGTCGTGACGCCGTCCCTGGCCGTCAGCGTGCGCGGCGTCGCCGGCGCGGGCAGGCGCTGGATCAGCGCCGTCAGCCACGGCGAAGGCGGCGCGCCGGCTTCCTCGGCGCCCTGAAGCAGCGCGACCACATGACTGCCACGGGTGATGCTCAGCGTCTCGCCCGGCGCCAGCGTGCCGGCCAGGCGGGCCAGCGTCAGCGGCGGCTGCGCGCCCGCTGCGGCGCTGTCGAACAGCGTCGCGCCGCCGGGGCCCAGCAGCGCCAGCCGCAGGCCGGTGCGCGCCAGGTCCACGGGCGGCCATTGCGGCCCGCCGGGGCGGAACAGCGCCTCGCGGAAGGCCTCCACCGGCAGGCGGATGGAGAGGGTCGTGCGGCGCGGGCAGTCGTCGCCCGCGTTGGTGTTCAGGCACGGCCCTTCGCGCCAGACCCAGCCGCGGAAGTCGCGCTGTGGTCGGGCACGGCGTGGCAGCGTCGCCCCGTCGGCCGCGTCCACCACGAAGCCGGCGAGCTGGCCGCGCTGCGCGTCCAGCGCCTCGACCGGTGCCAGCCAGTGCTGCACGTCGTCGCCGCGCTTGAGGCTGACCTGCACGCGGTGCACGCCGGCCAGCTCGGTCGCACCGCGCTCGCGCGCGACCAGCGGCGGCGCGTCCAGGCTGGCGACCAGGTAGACGAAGCCGCCGGCGTAGGCATTGCTGCCGACGGCCGCGCACAGGCTGGCGCCGCCCGGGTACTGCAGCGCGCAGCCGGCCATGTCGACGGCGCGCTGCGCCTTGGTGGCGTCGTCGAAATCGATGGCGGCGAAGGGCAGCACCAGCGGTGCGACCCAGCCGGGCTCGACCTGTGCTGGCTCGGGGTTCATCAGCGCCAGCTGGCCGGATGGATGGCGCAGTTGCGCGACCACCTCGGCCAGCGACTTGGCGAAGGTCTGCTCGTAGCGCTGGGCGTTGCGCTGGCGCTCCTCGTTCAGCAGCGCCAGCGTCAGCGCCAGCGTTGCCAGTGCCAGCGCGACGAAGACCAGGTGGAAGACGATGCGGTTGCGAAACGCTGCAAGGCCCAGGCGGGGCATGTCGGCGAACTCGGGTAGCGGGAAGTCAACCCGGCCGAGCTTCATCCGCCGGTCCAGCGAAAACCGCGCATCGGGATGTTCTCGAGGCCGTCGAACGCTGGGTCCACGTCGCGGAAGGCGTCGCGGATGGTGGCCACATGCTTCCTCACGTTGTCGCGGTTGCGGCCGCTCTTGACCACGTCGAACAGCTCCTCGTAGCTGACCACCGCGCCCGTACGCGCATGCAGCGTCGCCAGGATGCGCTGCGCCGTCAGCGGCAGGTTGATGCGCTGGCCCCGCCACATCGGCGTGCGCTGCCACAGCGGGTCCAGCTGCAGGCTGTCGTCGGACGGCCTGGACGCGGCTGCCTTGGCCGGCTCGCGCAGACGGGCGGTGCGCAGGATGTCCAGGAAGGTCTCGACGAACTCGGCCTCGTCAAAGGTCGTCTTCTGCAGGTAGTCCCAGGCGTCCAGCGCCTTCATGATGCTGCGGTAGATGGCCGCCGGCATGGCCGACACGACCAGCACCGGCGTGCCCATGCCCTGCTTGTTGATCTCGTTGATCAGCGCCACGCCGGCATTGCGCTCGCGGCCCAGCTCGATGTCCAACACGACGAGGTCGTAGCGCTCGCGCAGCAGCGCGCCTTCCGCGGTGTCGCGGTCGAACCATTGATCCACGGTCAGTTCGGGGCGGGCGGCGCGAATCCAGCCGGCCAGCTGCGCGCTGGTGGTGGGATCGTCTTCGATGACGGCGATGCGGGGCATGGCGGGATTATCTGGAGCCGCGCCGGCACGGCCGCGGAAGGAATCTTCCGCCGGGCCTCAGCGCTTCAGACGTACCGGATCCATTGGCTGAGCACGGCCTGCAACGCCGGCAGCCTGGCGGCGAGGTCGGCGGCGGAGCTGAACTCGACTTGCGCGCGCTCCTTGCCCAGCCATTTCAGCAAGCCGCTCGGGTCGGCGATGGCCAGGCCGCCCTCCGGCAGCTCGCGGGCCTTGGCGCCCAGGTGCAGGATCAGGCCCAGGTCGGTCTTGCTGCGCAGGTGGGTGGTGGCGAAGTACTCGCGGGTGCGCCAGCTGGGCGCGTTCCACTTGATGCCTTCAGCGATGGACGGGTCCACGGCGAGGATCGCCTTGCGCAGCGTCTCGACCTCGGCCTTGAACGGGTGTGCCAGCGCCGCCATGAAGGTATCCACGGCGGCCGTGGTGTCGGCAGCGGTCAGCTGGGGCATGGTGGCGATTCTGGCGGTGCATCCGCGGGGCTCTAGCTGCCGATCACGCCGCAGCCCACCCGCGCGCCGCCGCCGCCCAGCGGCATCGGGTGGTCCGAGTGGTTGTCGCCGCCCGCGTGCACCATCAGCGCGCGGTTCTGCACGTCCGCCAGCTTGAGCCGCGGCCCCAGCACGGGTGACGTGGCCGTGCCGTCGGCCGCCACGTACAGCGGCGGCAGGTCGCCCAGGTGGCCGTCGCCCCAGGGCTCGCCGTGCTTCTTCGTGCCTTGCGGGTCCAGGTGGCCGCCCGCACCCAAGGCCGGCACGGCCGCGCCATTGCTCTCGCCCGGCGCGCACGAGGGCTTCTCGTGGACATGGAAGCCGTGCAGGCCCGGCGGCAGCCCCTTCAGCGCGGGATAGAAAGCCAGACCGTGGGCGGTCTCGACGATGCGGACCGTGCCGAGCGCGGCGCCGTCGCCCTGCTTCTCGGCCAGGTTCAGCGAGACCGTGACTTCGGCTGCGAATGCGGCCGAGCCGGCCAGCAGGCAGGCGCTGGCAAGGAACAAGTTCTTCATCTGGATCTCCCGGGTCACGAAGCCCTTGAGCCTATGCACTGCCGCATGCCGCCATGTACCCGGTTGGCGGGACATGTCCCCAGCATTGATGGGCCGCGGAGGATTCCTTCCGCGCTGCCGGAAGACACCCACCCCGCGCCGCGCTCGTCCCTTCCCGTCGCAACGGGAACCATGGCTGCCATGCATCAAGCCGATGCAACCCGGCCCCAGGAGCCCACCATGCTGCAACGCCTCAAGACCCTCGCCGCTTCCATCCGCAACGCCTTCAGCCGCAGCGCCAGCCGCAGCCTCGATGCCGCGCCCACCGCCGTGCGTTCGCTGCGCCGCGCCCTGCCTGCGCTGCTCATCGTCACGGCCGTCACCGCGGCCGGCTATGCCGTCGTCACCCATCCGCCACTGCTGGCCGTGCCCCACGGCCAGGCGGCGCTGCGCACCAACCAGTTCAGCGGCGGCACGAGCGAGTTCCGCAATGGCAGCCTGCTCGTCATTCCCGGCCTGCACGAGGTGCGCCTGTTCCCGCTGCGCGACCAGAGCTTCCGCCCCGAGAGCCTGGCCAAGGCCGAGGGCCCGGCGCCACTGCAGTCGGTCGAAGGCCTCTCTCTGGGCCTGGACATGACGGTGCGCTGGGCCGTCGACGCGACGCGGCTGGCCGAGCTGTCGCGCAAGCTGCCGGACAACATCGAGGCCGACGTCATCGCCCCGGCCGTGCAAAGCGTGGTCTACAAGCAGATCGCCCGCCACACGGTGCGCGAGATTTTCTCTAGCCAGCGCGCCGAGATCGCCGCGGCGCTGGAGGCCGAGCTGCGCGTCAAGCTGGCCTTGGACGGCATCGTGCTCAAGGGCGTGCAGATCGGCTCGGTGGACTTGCCGGCCGACTACCGCAAGGGCATGGACCGCCTGCTGTCCGACAGCCTGGCCAGCGAGCGCATGCGCTACACGCTGGAGATCTCGGAGAAGCAGGTCAAGCAGACCGAGCTGCAGGCCGAGGCCGACAAGGTGCGCCGCGAGACGGCCGCCGAGGCCGCTGGGCGCGAGCAGATCATTGCCGCTAAGGCGCAGGAGGAGGCCATGAAGCATGTGCTGCCCTTCAAGCAAAAGCAGATCGAGCAGCGCTCGCTGGAGGCCGAGGCCGAGAACGCCAGCCGCATCAAGCAGGCCGAGGGCGCCGCCAAGGCGCGCCGTATCGAGGTGGAGGCCGAGGCCGCGGCGCGCCAGAAGCTGGCCGAGGCCGAGGCCTACCGCGTCACGCAGATCGGCAAGGCCAATGCCGCGCAGATGGCCGCCGAGGGCGAATTGATCACCCGGCACCCGCTGCTGGTGCAGAAGGCCATGGCCGACAAGCTCTCGGACAAGGTGCAGGTCATCATCGCCCCGCCCGGCTCTGGCGGCTTCATCGGCAACGCGCTGCTGGGCGTGGCCAGGCCCGCGCCCACACCTGCTGTTGCCCAGCAGCAAGACGGCGAGAAGGAGTAAGCCATGCGCAAAGTGGCTCTCGTCATCGTGGCCGCTGCCGCGGCGGCCCTGGTCATCACCCAGGCCGAGGCGGCTGACTTCCCGCGCGCCGGCCTGGTGTCGCAGGACTCGCCGCTGCGCGGCGCGCCGCGCGACACCGCCTCGCTGCAGGCCCAGATGGGCCGTGGCGAGGCGCTGGAGATCCGCGCGGAGCGCGGCGACCACTGGCAGGTGTGGGACTATCGCCGCGAGCGCGGCGGCTGGCTGCGCAAGAGCCAGGTTCTGCTGATGCCTCGCGGCGACGGTGCGAGCACTGAGTTGCTGTCGCAGCTGCGCCTGGCCCGCCAGCAGTTCGGCACCGAAGGCCTGGGCCTGGGGCTGGCGGCGGCCTATGTGCAGGCTGCCACGCCAGCGGAGCTGGCCGGTCCCGGCGGCGCCGAGGCGCTGGACGCGATGGGCACGTTCGCGGAGCGTATGGCCGACCGCGCCTCGCTGCGCGATGCCCGGCCCACCGAGGGCCAGCTCGCCGCACAGATGGACGTGGCGGCCCGCTACGGGCTGAAGTTCGAGCAGTTCGAGGCCGAGGAAGGCCGTGTGCAGGTCTGCTACGACGGCGAGGTCTTCCGTCGCCTGCTGGCCACGGCCGCCACGCTGGAGCAGCGCGTGCGCGCCGCGCTGGCCCTGACGCGCCCGGACTGCGGCAACCCGCGTGCCAACCCGCGTGAGCAGGAGGCGCGCGATGTGTGGCGCCAGCAGGTGCTGGCCCAGGTGGACGCGAGCGGCCTGGCGCCGCACTGGAAGAACCGGCTGTTGATGCGCCGCGCGGCCGTCGCCGCCAGCCTGGCCTTCGCGCAGGCTCGGCGCAGCTCGGGCGGTGCGGGCGGTGCGGGCGGTGCGGGCGGTGAGGCGGCGCCGGCGCTGGCCGAGTTCGCCGGCATCGCCCCCACCGAGCTGACCGAGGACGACCAAGCCGCTTACGCCGACACAGCCATGCGCGTGAACGCCGCGCGCTGGCTGGGCACCGCGGCCACGGCGCGCGACTTCGGCGCGGTCACGCTCGCGCTGCAGCCCGGCGCCGACGGGGAGCGCTGCGTGGAGCTGAAGGAAGCCGGCAAGCTGGCCGTGCGCCGCTGCAGCTTCGGCCAGGTCGCGCTCGCGTCAGCGTCGCTGAACCGCGAAGGCCGCGCGCTGGCCCTGGCCGTGCAGCCGCTGGATGGCTGGCGCGAGCTGTGGCTGTTCATCAAAGAGCCCGGCAGGGAGGGGGGCTGGCACGTGGAGGTCATGCCGCCCGCGCCCGCCCAACCGGGCCTGGGCGTGGCCGAGTTCGCCGGCTGGGTGCCGGGTGGTGCGCAGCTGCTGGTGGCACGCGAGTTCCGCGCTGACGGCAAGTACCGCCGTAGCTTCGAGGTCGTCGCGCTGGCCACGCTGGTCGCCGAGCGCCAGTCGCCCGAGCCGGCCCTGCTGGGCGCCTTCCAGCGTTGGTCGGACCCCGCCTGGCGCAGCGCCTCGCCGATCCGACGCTAGGCCGCCAGCGCGAGGGAAGCTTCACCCGGCAGCGGCAGCTCCAACCGTGCCACGGTGCCCTCGCCCGGCTGGCTGTCGAGCTGCAGGCTGCCGCCCAGCATGCCGCTGGCCAGGCTGTGCGCGACGAACAGGCCCAGCCCGCTACCGCCCTGGCCGAAGGTGGTGGTGAAGAAGGGCTCGAAGGCGCGCGCGAGGTCGCCAGCCGGCATGCCCACCCCGTCGTCGCGCACCTCCAGCATCAGCCGCCCGTCGCCGCTGCGGTGCGCGCGCACGCTGATCCGGCCGCCCTCGCTGCCGCGGAAGGCGTGCAGGCAGGCGTTTTCCAGCAGCTGTTCCAGTACTTGCTGCAGCACCTCGGGGTAGCCGTCGAGCATCAAACCTTCGGGCAGCTCGCAAGCGAGCCGCACGCGCTCGACGCTGAGGCGGGCCTGCACGCGCGCCCAGGCCTGCAGCACGGCCTGGCGCAGGTCGAAGCGCGAGCGCACCGCACGGTCGCTGCCCTCGGTCAGCTGCTTGAAGCGGTTGACCAGGCGCAACGCGCGGTCGACGTTCTGCTCGACAAGTTCGGTCCCGGCACGCGCCTGTGCGACCCAGTCGACCAGCTCCTGGCGCTTCAGTGGCGTGCCGTCGGCCATGCGCTCGGCAAAGCCGGCGCTGCCGGCCCGCAGTGCGCTGGCGCTGAGCAATGCATTGCCCAGCGGCGTGTTCATTTCGTGCGCGATGCCGGCCAGCAGCTGCCCCAGCGCAGCCAGCTTGCGGCTGTTGACGAGCTCGTCCTGCGTGGCCAGCAGTTCGGCCGTGCGCGCCTGCACCTGCTCCTCCAGCCATTGCGCGGCGCGGCGGCGCTCTTCGTCGCGGCGCGCCTGGTCGATGGCGATGCCGGCCAGGTGGCTGGCGGTGCTCATCGCGCTGAGTTCCTCGGGGCTGGGCCGGCGCACCTCGCGGTAATACATCGCGAAGCTGCCGATGACGCCGCCGTTGGCCGCGTGGATGGGCGCCGACCAGCAGGCCTTGAACCCGTAGGGCAGGGCCAGGTCGCGATAGGCCGTCCACAGCGGGTGGGTGGCGATGTTGTCGACGATGACGAGGCGGTCGTCGAACATGGCCGTGCCGCAGGAGCCAGCCGTCGGCCCGATCTCGGCGCCGTCCAGCGCCTGCATGTACTCGGCCGGCATGCGTGGCCCAGCGCCCACGCGGACATGGCGGCCGTCCAGGTCCAGCAGCAGCACGGTGCAGTACAAGCCCTCGAACTGGGATTCAATCAGCGCCGTCAGCCGTGTCAGCACCGGCGTCAGCGGCTGGCCGCTTGCCACCATTTCCAGCAGCTCGTTCTTGGCCAGGTTGAGCACCTCGGCGAACTGCATGCGGCTGACGTCCACCAGGCAGACGGCGACCTGCGGCTCGCCGTCGCGTTCGGTCAGCGTCAGGTGCAGCTCGTGCGGCCGGCTCTCGCCGGCGCGGGTCTGGAAGGTCCACGGCAGGCTCAGCGAGCCGACGTGCTGCAACTGGGTCAGCACGCCGGCCAGCGTCTCACCCGTTGCCCGGCCGTCGGGCTGGCGCAGCGGGCACAGCAGCGCCAGCGGCATGCCGCGCAGCGCCAGCGGGTCGTAGCCCAGCACCTTGGCTCGCCCCGAGGCCGTGCCGACGATGGGCAGCTCAGGGGTCGCCTTCACGAGCAATATCGCGACATGGGTGACGTCGTCCATCTCGGCCTCCGCTGAGTTGCGGCCTTATGGTCAGGCCGGCCGCTAAGGCCCCAACTGTGCCGTATCTGGGCGGCGGGCCCAACTGCCATCCCGGGACATCGACTGGCGCCAGAATGCCTGCTTCTCGCCACCGATCGCGGACGCCGACCATGCCCCAGATGCTGCTCATCCTCGAACCCATCGGCCAGCGCGCCGAGCGTGGCCGCGCCGCCGGCGAGGCGGTCTACCAGCGCATGCTGGACTTCGCCGCCGAGCTGCAGGCCGAAGGGCTGCTGCTGGGGGTCAACTCCCTGGGCACCGCCGCGCGGCGGCTGAGCAAGCGCGAAGGCGGTGCCCAGGTGCTGGACGGGCCGTTTGCCGAGGCCAAGGAAATGATCGGCGGCTATTTCCTGCTGGACACCGAGGACCCTGCCGTCGCGCTGGCCTGGGCCGAGCGCTGCCCGGCTGCCGAATGGGCGACGGTGGAGATCCGCGGCGTGGGCCCCTGCTACGCCTAGGGGTGTTAGGTAGTTTCCCGGTGGCTGTCGAAACCGGGCTGCGTGGATCGTCGTGGGAATGAAGGCAGCGAAACCTGAGCGCCGCCCGCCAACCCCGGAGACCTTGCCATGCGATTCATGATCCAAGTCCGCGCCACCGCGAACAGCGAGCGCGGTGACCCACCCGGCCCCGAGTACGCCAAGCTGTTCGAGGCGATGGGCGCCTTCCATGAGGAGATGGCGCGCGCCGGCGTGCTGCTGGACGGCGCCGGCCTGCGCCCCAGCCGCGACGGCTGGCGCCAGCGCTACAGCGCCGACGGCAGCGTCCAGCGCATCGATGGCCCCTTCGCCGAGACCAAGGAGCTGATCGCCGGCTACACGTTGATCCAGGTGCGCTCGGTCGACGAGGCCCAGGCCTGGGCCAGCCGCTTCCCCCAGCCCTTCCTCAGCGAGGACTGCGTGGTCGAGGTGCGCCGGCTCTACGAGGATGCCGATTTCGCGCCCGGCGGCGACATGGCCATCCGCACCGAGTGAGGCAGGCGACATGAGCAACCTCTCCATCATCCTGATCTGCCTTGGCGCGGCTGTGCTGGTGCTGCTGGCCTATGCCTCGACGCGGCCCGACGAGTTCCGCGTCGAACGCCGCCTGCGCATCGCCGCGCCGGCCGACAAGCTGTGGCCGCTGGTCGGCGAGCTGCGCGGCTTCAACCGCTGGAACCCCTATGAGCGCAAGGACCCGCTGACCAAGGGCCAGTACGCCGGAGCGGCCAGCGGCATCGGTTCTCGCTATGCCTGGGAGAGCGGCAAGATCGGCATCGGCAGCCTGGAGATCACCGGCCAGCAGCCCGGCCGTGCGGTGCAAATGAAGCTGGACTTCGTGAAGCCCTTCGAGGCGCACAACCAGGCCGAGTTCGCGCTGCAGCCCACGCCCGACGGCGCGACCGAGGTCAGCTGGCGCATGCACGGCCCGGCCAATTTCGTGAGCAAGCTCATGGGCGTGTTCATCGACATGGACAAGATGGTGGGCCGCGACTTCGAGGACGGCCTGCAGAACCTGCGCCAGCTCGCCGAGGGCCAGGCGTCATGAAGGACTTGCAGTTCGGCACCGACATCGACGCACCGGTTGCGCGCGTCTGGGACTGCATGTTCGACCCCATCGCGTACCGTGACTGGACCCGTGCCTTCGCCGAAGGCTCCTACTACGAAGGCGTCTGGGCGGCCGGGCGCCGGCTGCGCTTCCTGGACCCGCAGGGCTTTGGCATGGAGGCCATCGTCGACGAGTGCATGCTGCACGAGCGACTGTCACTGCGGCTGGTGGGCGAGATCAGGGACGGCAAGCCGGTGGCCGGCAGCCGGCTGCACCGCGAGCCGGCGCACGAACGCTACATCTTCGACGCCGCACCCGGTGGCGGCACCCAGCTCGTCGTGCACCTGCAAAGCTGGGACGACGGCTTCACCGACTTCCTGAACGACAGCTGGCCCAAGGCGTTGCGGCGCCTCAAGGCCCTGGCCGAATCCACGCACTGAAAGGCAGCGCCATGCAGATCAAGATTTCCACCGTCTTCGTCGACGACCAGGAGAAGGCGCTGGCCTTCTACACCGGCAAGCTGGGCTTTCGCAAGATGGCCGACATCCATATGGGCCCGACCTACCGCTGGCTGACCGTCGTGTCGCCCGAGGGCGTGCACGGGGTCGAGCTGCAGCTCGAGTCCATCGTCGGCTTCGATGCCGCGCGCGCCTTCCAGGCGTCGCTGTACGAATCCGGCCGGCCCTGCACCGCCTTCGTGACCGAAGACGTCGAGGCCGAGGCACGGCAGCTGCGCGAGCGCGGCGTCACCGTGCGCGGCGAGCCCATCGACATGGGTCCCATCAAGGCCGTCATGTTCGAGGATGGCTGCGGCAACCTCATCCACCTCGTGCAGCCTTTGGTGCTGCCCCCGCAATAAGGAGCCCACCATGCACAAGCAGATCTACGTCAACATTCCCTGCAGGAACCTGCCCGCCAGCAAGGCCTTCTTCGAGGCGCTGGGCTACAGCTTCAACCCGCAGTTCACCAACGACAAGGGCGCCGGCATGATGCTCGGCGAGAGCATCTACGCCATGCTGCTGGCCGAGGACTTCGCCCGGACGTTCACGTCCAAGGCGTTCATCGACGCCAAGACCTCGACGGAGCAGTGGATCTGCCTGAGCTGCGACAGCCGCGAGGAGGTCGACACGCTGGTCGCCAAGGCTAGGGCTGCGGGCGGCAACATCCCGGGCGAGGCGCAGGACCATGGCTTCATGTACGGCCATGGCTTCGAGGACCTGTACGGTCACCACTGGGAGCTCGTCCACATGACCGGCATGCCGCCTCAGGCCTGAGCAGGAGATCACCATGCACATCCAGCAGAAACTCACGCCCTTCGTCTGGTACCAGCGCGGTGCCGAAGACGCGGTGGCGCACTACCTGAAGGTGTTCGGCGCCGACCAGGGTCGCGTCATCCACACACAGCGCTGGGGCGAGAACTCGCCCGGCGCGGCGGGCACTGTCATGGTGGTGCAGTTCGAGCTGCTGGGCCAGCAGATGACGGCCTTCAACGGCGGGCCGCACTTCAAGCTGACCGAGGCGTTCTCGCTGATGGTCGCCTGCGAGGACCAGGCGGAGATCGACCACCTCTGGCAGCAGCTGCAGGCGCACGGCGGCAAGCCCAAGGCGTGCGGTTGGGTGGAGGACGCCTGGGGCCTGTCCTGGCAGATCATTCCGGCGGCCTGGTTCGACATGATCCGCGACCCCGACCCGGCGCGCGTGCAGCGCGTGTTCCAGGCCCTCTGGGCCATGGAGAAAATCGACCTCGCGGCCCTGCAGCTTGCCTACGACGGCGCATGACACCGTGAGCCATGCCGACCTGGCCGCCGGCGTCTGGCGCATCGAGCGCAGCCGCCTGGTCGGCGCGGCGGCCAAGCTGCTGCGAGACCTCGACGAGGCCGAGGACTGCGCTCAGGACGCCCTCATCAGCGCACTCGAAGTCTGGCCCCGCGACGGCCAGCCCGCCAACCCCGCCGCCTGGCTGATGACCACCACCCGCAACAAGGCGCTGGACCGGCTGCGGCGCCGCGCGATGCTGGCCCGCGAGCACGAGCACCTGGCGGCCGACGACATCGCGGCCGGAGCGCATGTGGTGCCCGACTTTGTCGACCACCAGGACGCCGCGCGCGACCAGGCCGAGATCGGCGACGAGCTGTTGCGGCTGATCTTCATCGCCTGCCACCCGGTGCTGCCGCGCGAGGCCCAGGTGGCGCTGACGCTGCGGCTGCTGGGCGGCCTGGAGACAGCGGAGATCGCGCGCGCCTTCCTGCAGCCCGAGGCGACTGTGGCCCAGCGCATCGTGCGTGCCAAGAAGGCGCTGCACGGCCAGGCCTTCGAGCTGCCCGGTGCCGACGAACGCGAGCAGCGCCTGTCGGCCGTACTGGCCGTCGTCTACCTGATCTTCAACGAGGGCCACAGCGCCGGCAGCGGTGCCAGCCTGCTGCGCCCCGCCCTGTGCGACGAAGCCCTGCGCCTGGCGCGCCAGCTGCAGCACCTGCTGCCCGGCGACTCCGAGGTACACGGCCTGGCCGCGCTGCTGGAGATCAAGGCCTCGCGCCTGCCCGCGCGGCTGGATGCGCAAGGCCGCCCGGTGCTGCTGCCCGACCAGGACCGGCGGGGCTGGGACACGCTGCTGATCCGCCGCGGCCTGGCCGCGCTGGCGCAGGCTCTGAGCCTTGGCGAGCCTGGCCCCTACACGCTGCAGGGGTCCATCGCGGCCTGCCACGCCCGTGCGGCGCGGGCCGAGGACACCGATTGGCGTGCCATCGTGGCGGGCTATGACCGGCTGCTGGCCTTGAACCCGTCGCCTGTCATCGCGCTGAACCGCGCGGTGGCCGTCAGTTTTGCCGACGGCCCGGCTGCGGCCTGGCCGCTGCTGCAAGCCCTGGCCGCCGAACCTCAGCTGCGGCGCTATCCCTGGCTGTTCGGCGCACAGGCCGACGTGCTGGAGCGCCTGGGCCGGCCCAGCGAGGCTCGCGAGGCCTATCTGCGGGCGGCGGAGCTGACCGACAACGAGGTGCAGCGGGCGCTGCTGCTGGAGCGCGCAGCGCGGTTGGCGAACTGAGCCCGTGTGAGGAAATCCGCGGCCGGGGGCCGGCCCGGTCGCGCGGCCGCACAACCCCGCACCGATGATCGGACCATGTCGCGCCGTCGCAAGCTCCTGCTGCACGCGGCCCTGCTGGTCTGGGCCTTGGCGGGCATTGCCGCTGCGGCACCGGAGACGCCCGCCGCGCCGGAGCCTGTGCGCCTCATCGTCAGCCCCGCGGCGTCCGCCCAAGGCAACGCGATGGCCGATGCCGCCATCGCGCTGCTGATGCGTCAGGCCGGCCTGGGCTACACGCTGACGCGCGAGCCCGTGGAGCGGGCGGTGACAAGTTTTAGGGCCGGCCTGTACGACGCCGACATGCTGCGCCTGCCGCAGTTCGACCAGATCGTGCCCGGCGCGATTCGCGTCGATCCTCACCTGCTCAGCACCACGATCCTTGCCTTCAGCCGCTCGCCATCGCCCGCCCCCACGTCCTGGGCCGAGCTGGGCGCGCGGCGCGTGGCCCACGTCCGGGGCATCAAAGCCATCGAACTGGGGCTGGCGGGGCAGGACGGCGTGGAGCTGACAAGCACGGCCGAGGCGTGCCTGGGCATGGTGGCGATGGGGCGGGTGGATGTCTGCCTGCTGAACGCGCAGCGCGACTACGGGGCGCCCACCCAGGTCAACGGCGTCACCCTCGAGCGCAGCGTACTGGCCCGGGTCAATTTGCACGTCTGGGTCAGGCCGGGGCAGCAGGCGCTCGCCCAGCGCCTGTCGGCCGCGCTGCGCGCCGCGGTCGCCAGCGGTGAGCTGGCGCGGGTGGCCGGTGGCAATCGGCAGCCTTGAGCGCCGCCGTGTCCACCGGCGCCATGCCGCTACTTGCGCTTGTTCAAGTGCCTCACCACCGCCAGCACGCCCAGCGCCAGCGCCACCAGCGGCCAGGTCTCAGGATCCGGCAGCGGGCAGGGCGGTGTGCCGGCCACGCCGCAGTTGGCACCGGTCTGGGCCGCGCCCAGCAGGGGGAGCAGGGTCAGCGCCGTGGCCAGACCCGTCGACAGCAATCGTCTCATGCGTGTCTCCTCGTCCGGAGGGATTCCGGTTCGTGGAGCTTGGTGGGGCCGGGGCTGCGCGTCAAAGGGGGGCTGTCCTGCCTGCAGGTGGCACGGGCCCCCGCAAGCGCGCGTTGAAATCCTGCCGTGTCTGTCAGCGGTCGGTCGTGTTCTCGCGCAGCATGCGCTGCATCAGCACGAAGAAGCGGTCGTAGAACTCCCCGGCGGGGATGGTCTCGGACGCGACCTTGACGAGCGAATCCTCGCTCGACGACAGCGGCACCGAGATCGAGCCCAGCGCGCTGACGCCCAGGCTGGCGGCCTGATTGCTCTTCTTCAGCGCATAGCGGTCCTGCTGGGCGCTGACGTAGGCGGTGGCGATCTGCTGCTTGGGGCCGTCGCCCACGCACACGACGTTGAAGGCGATCTCCACGTGCACCTCGCCTGCCGGCTGGAAGTGCTTGGCGCCCCGCACCACGCCGCTCTCGGCCTTGCTGATGACGTAGCCCTGGCTCAGCAGCGCGCGGCGGGCGGCCTCGCAGGTGGCGTCGACATTGGCGTCGAACAGCCGCGAGAAGGTCTCCTCGGCGGAGAAGCTCTCGCGCTGGTAGACCTTGTTGCCGACCTTGTCGGAGGACGACGGCATGCCGCCGCAGCCGGCCAGCAGCGTGCCGAGCAGCATGGTCAGGATCGGAAGGGAACGAAGGCGTGGCATGGCTGGATTATTCCGTCGTCGGGAGGCACGGTTGGCGGGGCGCCCGGCGAGGCCGGTGACTGGGGCCAACGCCGTGGGCCGCCCGGCCGATGACAGGGCAAGCGAGAGGGCGGCGCGCCGTGTCGCACGGCGGCGTGTAAGCATGCGCTCACATTGGCGATACCCCCGCACTGGCGGTGTGGCCGGTGGCGTTCCAGAATGACGGCATGAACACCAAGCGCCGCCGACTGCTGTTGACCCTTGCCGTCCTTCAGGGCGTGGCCCATGCCGCCGAGACGGCCGTTGGTGGCCATGGCATGGCCGTCTTCGGTGGCCGCGAGGGCTTGTATGCCTCGCACCTGCCAATGTTCCACACACCGCACGACAGCCAGATCCTGCTGCGGTTTCATCTCGCCGACGCGGCGGCCGACCGGGCGCTGCGCGACAAGTTGGCGCGCGCGCCGAAGCTGTGGACCTTCGACCCCGAGACCTTCGACCTGCTGCGCTTCGCGCCCGGCCACGCCCGGCCGCTGCGTGAGTTCAAGGCGCGCTTCTTCGAGGGCCACTTCGAGCGCGGCGGCAGGCCGCAGGCCGGCGAGCAGCGGGTGGTCGTCGACGAGGTGTTGCTGTTCCGCCGCCTGAGCTCCGCGCCGCGCGAGGCCGCGACGGGGCGTTACCGGCTGATCGGCCATGGCGGTGAGTGGTTCGCAGTCAAGCGG
>JACPYV010000196.1 GCA_016195825.1 Burkholderiales bacterium
GTTTATTTAGTTGTAGCACCCCTACACCGAGGCCCTGCTGGCCGCCCTGCCCGAGCGCAACGACGGCCATTCCCGCCTGGCCACCATTCCCGGCATGGTGCCCGGCCTGTACGACCGCCCCAAGGGCTGCCTGTTCGCGCCGCGCTGCAGCTATGCCAACGACGGCCTGTGCCAGACACGCCCGGCGCTACGCGCCTGGCAAGACGGCGCGGTGCGCTGCCACTACCCCCTGGGTGAAACCAAGCAACAAGAGGTGGCCGCATGAGCGTTCAGCCCCAACAGAGCGCTGTGGACGGCAAGCCCGTCGTCATCGCCAAGAACCTGCGCCGCGTCTATCCCATCAGCAAAGGCTTGTTCCACAAGCCCGATCAGTTGCAGGCTGTGGGCGGCGTGTCCTTTTCGGTGCAGGCCGGCAAGACGCTGGCCATCGTCGGTGAGTCGGGCTGTGGCAAGTCCACGCTAGCCCGCATGATCACGCTGATCGAGGCCCCCACCGCTGGCGATCTGGAGCTGGGTGGCATCGACGTGGTGAACGCCAACGCCCAAGACAAGCACGCCCTGCGCCAGAAAGTGCAACTGGTGTTCCAGAACCCCTATGGCTCGCTAAACCCGCGCAAGCGCATCGGCCAGATCCTGGAAGCCCCACTGGAGATCAACACCAACCTCACTGCCGCCCAACGCGCCGAGAAGGCGCGCGCCATGCTCGCCCTGGTGGGCCTGCGCCCCGAGCACTACGACCGCTACCCGCACATGTTCTCGGGCGGCCAGCGCCAGCGCATCGCCATCGCACGGGCCATGATCCTGAATCCGGGCATCGTCGTCGCCGATGAGCCCGTCAGCGCGCTGGATGTGTCCATCCAGGCCCAGATCCTGAACCTGTTCATGGACCTGCAAGACGAGTTCGGCACGGGCTATGTGTTCATCTCGCACAACCTCAGCGTCGTCGAGCACGTGGCCGACGAGGTCATGGTCATGTACCTGGGCGCGGCGGTCGAGGTCGGCGAGAAGCGCCGCCTGTTCGCCGCACCGCTGCACCCCTACACGCGGGCGCTGATGAGCGCCACGCCGGCGCTGCGCAAGGCCGACCGCCGCGAGCGCATCGTCATCCACGGCGAGCTGCCCAGCCCACTGAACCCGCCCACGGGCTGCGCCTTCCACAAGCGCTGCCCGTTGGCGGTACCGCGCTGCAGCGAGGAAGTACCGCAGCTGCGCGAGGTGGATGGGCGGCGGGTGGCCTGCCACGAGGTCTGAGGCCTGGCTAGAGCCCCATGCCCAGCCGATTCCGCTTGTTCGCACCAGCTCCTGGCCTTGCGGCTGGCAAGGTCGCCTTGATCGTGGCCACCGGGGCCGCATTCAAAGCCCAGTTTGCGGCGCCGGCAGCAGTTCCGCTGTTTGCCGGCAATGCCATGCTGGAAATCTCGGCTGCGGCATTGGATGCGGGCTACGGGCTGGCCCCGTGCAACGCCCCGGGCCTGGACGGCGCCCAGCTTGCGGCCCTGTTTCCGTATCTCGATGCGCGTCGCCAACTGTTGCTGTCTGCCCTGAGTTTCGTCGGCCCACCAACAGATGTCGCCCGGGCCAGCTTTGTGCCGGGTCTGAATGCCACCGAGAAGGTCGGCCTGGCCAATCTCCTGGGCATGGTGCTGTGCCGCATCGCTGCCTCGCGCTGGGTGGCGGCTCAGGCTCTCGGACCCATCCAGCGTTTCTGGCACCTTGATCTGGCCGAGCACGAGCCGGTGAACCTGGTGCAAGGCCCGCCCGCTCTGCCCGGCGTTCAAAACCCCGACTTCTTGTTCGAGACGCCGAACGGCTGGTTCCTGATGGAGAGCAAGGGCAGCGTCGGCGGCTTGCTCTGGAAGAAACTTCGCGAGGGGCTGCAACAAGCCTTGCGCTTCGGCGGCTTCGCCTTCGTCGACCCCAACGCTGGGCCGTTGGCCGCGAACGTCGTTCAGGCCAGAGCCTGCTCGATGGCTCATTTCCGTGCAGGCGATCTGCAGCTGACCCTGCTCGACCCACCCGACGGGCCACAGGCCCTGGCGGCCACGCCACCAGAGGAGGCCCCGATCCCGCCACAGCTGGTGCTGGTCCAGGCCTTCTGCGACTTGCTGCAATGGGAACTGGCACTGGGTCAGTTCACAGGTGGCGATCCCTACGCGGTCCTTCAGGAGCATGCGACAGACGCGCCCATCGTGCCCATCGCGCCCTGGCCAGTTACATGGCGCACCTTATCGGACGTCGCCGGCCGCGGGCCAGCGCTCTCGCTTGGTATCTGGTCGGAATTGCTGACGTCGCGTCGCGCGCTGTTCCTCGCGTTGAAGGCCATGCGGCATGTTCTGCCGGTTTGCGCTATCCCCGCTGAGGCCGTGACCCGCAACGTCCTGGACGCGCCGGTTCCGGGTCTGCAGCATGCAATCGCACAGTCGCTGGACGCATGGACAGCGGTGGGCGAGGATGCCGTCGCATGGCAAGAGGCGCTCAGAGCGACGATGCAGAGACTGCCGCCGGAAGCGACGTCCCGGCGCGCAGTGATTCAGACCTTGATCCACACAGCCGCGCTGCCTGGCGCCAACAGTGTGGCCTCCCTGGCCGATCGCTATCTGGATCTCGTCAGGAACGGCAGCGCCGATGCCCGCCGCGATGCCACAACGTCACAAGACGAGGCTGCGCCGGGTCGCCTGCAGCTGGATGCCACGACACATGGTCTCCTGGTGGCATTCGGGACTTGGCACGCGGCCCCGACCAAGCAGGAGGATGGCGAGCCACGCGAGATCTGAGCGCGCGGGGGCAGCGTCCTTTCCCGCCCTTCGCACGAAGGGAAAGTGCGATGAGTGAACCCACTCATAACCGCCGCGCATGCCTCGCAACCATTCCGTCATGCATGGAGTGTTGCTCCGGTGCCGACTCCCCGGGCTTGGCCCCTGATGAGCCGTGACATGCGCCGCAAGAATCTTTGCATTCGGCAACGCAAGGAAACAGACCATGAGATTCCAGCCCACTCCCATCGCCTGCGCCCTGGCCGGCCTGCTGATGAGCCTGCAGGGCACGGCCTTCGCGCAACAGGCGGAGGCCCCGGCGCCGAAGGACGCCAAGGCCAAGCAGTCGCTGGAAGCCGTGGTTATCACCGGCATCCGGGCCTCCACCGAGGCCTCGCTGAACGCCAAGCGCGACGCCTCGGCCAACGTCGAGGTCATCACCGCCGTGGACGTGGGCAAGATGCCCGACAAGAACCTGGCCGACTCGCTGCAACGCGTGGCCGGCGTCGCGGTGCGCACCGACTACGACGAGGCCGAGAAGGTGGCCATGCGTGGCACCAACCCGGACATGACGCTGATCCTGTTCAACGGCCACACGGTCAGCGGCGGCGACTGGTACATCTCCGACCAGACCTCCAGCAGCCGCTCCACGTCGCTGAGTCTGATGCCCAGCTCGGTGCTGAACTCGGCCACCGTCTACAAGACCTCGCAAGCCAACATCCTGGACGGCGGCCTGGCCGGCACCGTCAACGTGACGACGCGCAGGCCGCTGGATGAGAAGCAACGTTTCGGCGGTGTCGTCAGCGTGGGCGGCGTGCACGCCACGCTGCCCAACAAGACCAGCCCGCAACTCAGCGCCACGCTGAACTGGAAGAGCGATGACGACCGCATCGGCGTCATCGGCCAGGTGTTCGCCGAGAAGCGCTATGTGCGCCGCGACTCGGCCTCGCGCTTCGCCTACGGTGCCAGCAGCGGCTGGGACGTCATCAATACGGCGACGATGAAGGGCATCACCGATGCGTCGCTGGCCGGCACACCCTACAAGGCCGCCGACCTGAACGGCGTGCGCCTACCCGGCAGCATGTCCACCGAGTTCGTCGAAGGCGTGCGCGACCGCAAGGGCGGCATGTTGTCGGCGCAGTGGAGGCCGACCGACCAGCTGGACGTGGGCATCACGGGCTTCCATTCCAAGATGGACTCGGACAACTACGGCCGCCTGACCGCTGGTGCGATGTACTCCATGCTGGTGGGCAAGGCCGAGCCCTTCGGCGCCATCACCGCCGCGTCGGCCAACACCAGCTCCAACGGCCAGCAGGTGTTCGCGTCCATCAAGAACCCGCAGATCGTCGAAGAGACGACGATCTACGGCGACAAGATCCGCGTGCTGCGCGGCGCCACCATCGCGTTCGCGCCCGGCACGACGCCGCAGTACGTCGGCAACTCCGAAGGCTTCTTCCGCAGCGGCGCCAGCGCCAGCAGCGGCTTCCTGGACCTGGACGCCACTTACAAGTTCAACAACGACCTGAAGGTCAAGGGGCTTTTCAGCACCACGCGCGGCGTGGGCACGACGGACCAGGACCGCGGCGTCACCTACGCCCGCTACGGCACCGGCGTGACCTACCAGCTGCAGGGCGTCAACGAAGCACCGACCTGGAGCTACCAGGGCGCAGGCGACGGCACCAAGCCCATGCTGGCGGCCGACGGCAGCGGCTACGCACTGATCGCACGGTCCGTCCCGACCCGCTACCTGACCATCGACCGCGAGAAGAGCCTGGCGGTGGATGCCGAGTACCAGCAGAACAGCGGCGTCTTCCAGAGCCTGGAGTTCGGCCTCCGCCATGCCGACCACCGCCGCGACCATCGCCGCTCGGCGCCCGCGCTCAAGAGCGCCGCCACCGTGGCCCCCGATCCGTCGCTGGCCGTGTCCTACCCGGGCGACTTCGGTGCCGATCTGGGCAGCGGCTTCGAGGCCACCGGCTTCTACTACCCGCGCGAGGTGCTGCGCTCGTTCTACGACGGCATCACCAAGACCACCACACCCGAGTTCGAGCGCCGTGTCGCGGCCGAGATCGAGATGCGCGAGCGCCAGAGCGCGCTGTACTTCCAGCAGAACCTGGAGACGGCCGACGGCAAGCTCAGCGGCAACGTGGGCCTGCGCTACGCGCGCACCATCGTCGATGCGCAGATCGCCACGCCCGTGCCCACTGGCAAGTGCCTGCGCATCGAGCCCGGCAAGACCGTGGTGCCCTGCGCGGCCTACCCGACGGCCATCGTGACGGCCGGCGACGGCGCGAACTACTTCGACGGCCTGCCGTTCAACCCCAGCACCGGCACCATCTACTACAAGGTCCCCAGCCACAAGGTCTTTGACGACATCCTGCCCAGCCTGAACGCGCGCTGGCAGGTGGCGCCGGACTGGATCGCGCGCCTGGGCCTGTCCAAGACCCTGGGCCGCCAGAACTACAACCTCTACGGTGCCGGCTTCACCGGCCAGGCCTGCAACTCCCAAGGCTGCACGGTCAACGGCCCCAACCCCGCGCTGGAACCGATGACGGCGTCCAACACCGACCTGTCGCTGGGCTGGTACTACGCCAAGCGCTCGGCGGTGGTGTTGAGCCTGTTCGACTCGCTGGTGCGCGGCTACCCCAAGACCGGCACGGTCAAGCAGGGCGTCACGGTGGACCTGCTGGACAACCAGAACGTGCTGCAGACCTACCAGATCAACTCCACCGGCCAGCAGCGCGCGCGCATCCAGGGCGCCGAGCTGAGCTGGGAGCAGCCGATCTGGGGCGGCTTCGGTTTCCAGTCCAACCTGAGCTATGCCGACACCAGCGTGGAGGACGGCCGGCCGATGGTGGGCGCCTCGCGCAAGAGCGCCAACCTGGTGGGCTACTTCGAGACCGACACGTTCAGCGTGCGCCTGGCCTGGAACTACCGCAGCGAGTACATCAACAGCACCACGGCACCGGCGCCCACGGCCAACAGCCAGGGCTTGTCGGTGGTCCAGGGCATCACCATGCCCACGGCGCCGACCATCCAGGCCCCCGTCACGAACGTGGCGCTGACGGTGAACTACACGGTCATGAAGGGGCTGGAGCTGTCGTTCAGCGGCACCAACCTGACCAACCCGTCGCGCGGCCAGTACCGCTACAGCGAACTGGAACCGCAGAAGGTGGACTCGTCGGGCCGCCAGTACTACGTGGAAGCGCGCTACAAGTTCTGAGACGGAACCCAACAGCGTCCCGTACGGACGCTGCGACGCCCGTCGAAGACCCAACGGCATGTAGGCCGGTGGGCATGACGCGCCCGATCAAGCAAAGGCCGGCACTTGCCGGCCTTTGCCTTTCAGTGCACTCAGCGGTCGCGCTTCTTCGCGACTTCGTTGCCGATGACGCCACCGGCAGCAGCGCCGACGGCCGCACCCGCGGTCGTACCGGTCACCACGCCGCCCACGACGGCGCCCGCCGTCGCACCGACGACGGTGCTGGTCTCACGGGCCGACATGCCGGCGCAGCCGGCGAGGGTCAGCGTCGCTGCGGCAGCGACGGACAGCAGGGCCAGGCGCCAGTACGCGGTGCCGGGGCTGGAGATCAGAGGGGAATAGCTCATCGTGTGCTCCTGAAGCGAAAGACATCGCATGAGCCAACTTTGGGCGCCCCGCGCCTTGGCCGGTAGCGGCGTTCAAGCCGACCCGGGGTCAGACGCCGCCTACGCCGCAAAGCAAAGAGCCACCCGAAGGTGGCTCTCGTTGTGCAGGCTACCGGGTCAGTGCATCACTTGGGCGCCGAGGCCACGTCGGCCATGCACTTCTTGATGTGGCTCTTAGCGGCGGCGCCGTGCAGCTTCTTGTCGGCGGCCGACTTCTCGCAGACGGGCGATGCCGGCGCGGCAGCGGCAACGGCCGGCTTGGCGGCCAGGCATTCCTTCATGAAGGCCTTGCGGTCGTCGCCCTTCTTGTCCTTCTCCTTGGCCTCGGCGTTGCAGGTCTTCATCTTGTCCTGTTGCGGCGTGGCCTGGGCACCGAAGGCAACGGCGGCACAGGCCAGCAGGATGGCAAATCGTTTCATCGGGTGACTCCTTCCTCTAGAGGGTGGTGGGCAACTGATTCAAGCATGCGGCCATGACACTGCCAAGCCGTGTTTCATCCGGGTCACAAGATTCTTCTCGGGTGGGCCAGGGCCTCGTGCGCCGCGTGCAGCCGCCGCACCAGCACGCGGATGAAGCCGCGGTCGAAGCGGTGCTGACATTCCGGGCTCAGTTGCCCCACCGACTCCGGCGTGAAGCAGATGGTGGTGCACTCTTGGCTCACCTTGATGTCGGTGCTGTGCACGCGCAGGTCGGGGTTGGGCGCCAGGTAGGCCATCTCGCCCACCGACGTGCCCTGGCCCAGCGTCGCGACCATGCGCCCGTCGCGGAAGACCTCCACCTCGCCCTGCGCAATGATGTGGAAGCTGTTGCCCTCCTGTCCACGCCTGAAGAGGGCGTGGGCGACGGGATAGCGCTTCCAGCGGGCACGCCGCACCACCTCCCAGAGCTGCACGTCACCGAACTCGGCGAAGAACTCCAGCGCGCGCAGCATGTTGAAGCGCTCGGAGTCGCGCACCTCGCCCAGGCGGTTCAGCGGCACCTGCTGGCTGGCCACCAGGGCCGACAAGGCTTGCGCGAAGCTGTCCCAATCCGGGTAGCGCTCATGCGGCGACTTGGCCAGCGCGCGCAGCACGACGGCGTCCAGCGCATCGGTAACACCCTGACGCTGGCCCACCAGCGGCAGCGGAGGCTGGTGGTAGATCTGGTGCATCAGCGCCATCTGGTGCGGCGCGTCGAAGGGCGGGCGGCCGCCGATCAAGTGGTACAGCACGGCGCCCAGCGCGTAGATGTCTGCGCGGCAGTCCACGTCGCCGCCCTCGATCTGCTCCGGCGGCATGTAGGCCAGCGAGCCCACGCGGTGGATCTGCGTCGCGTCGGCATTCAGGTTCAACGCTGAACCGAAGTCGCTGACCTTCACGTCCACCACCTGCCCCCCCGCGTCCAGCACGGCCAGCAGGTTGGCAGGCTTGACATCGCGGTGGATCAGGCCCTGGCGGTAGACATAGCTCAGCGCCATCGCGCACTTGAAGCCCAGCTCGACGACCTGGTCCAGCGGCAGCAGCCGGTCGCTGCGGCAGAAGTGCTTCAGCGTGACGCCGGGCACGTACTCCATGACCAGGTAGGGCGCCGAGTCCTCGGCCACCGCGTCCAGGATGGCCACGACATTGGGGTGGTGCAGCCGCCCGGCCAGCGCGGCCTCGGCGCTGAAGAAGCGATTGCTGAAGTCACTGGACGGCGCATCCGCCGGCGGCGCCCAGGCGCGCATGCGCTTGACGGCCACCTCGCGCCCGCCCTCGCCCTGGAAGGGGTCACGGGCCAGGAAGACATCGCTGGTGGCCCCTTCGCCCAGGCGCCTGAGCACCTGGTAGCGGCCGATATGGGCGGGCAGATCGTCGGCGGGAGCGGTCACGCGGGGCATGATACGAGCCACCCACGACCGGTGATCCCCATGTTGTCCCACGTTTTTGTCGGCACCGACGACTTCGACCGCGCCCTGGCTTTCTATCGCCCGCTGATGGCGATGCTGGGCGTCACCGAGCGTTTCTGCCAGCCCGACCAGGGCTGGGCGGGCTGGCAGAGCACGCCCGGCCCGCGGCCTCTGCTGGTGCTAGGCCGACCTTTCGAAGGCGAGCACGACCCCGGCAACGGCCAGATGGTGGCCCTGCTGGCCGCCAGCCGCGCCCAGGTGGACGAAGCCCACGCCCTGGCGCTGGCCCACGGCGGTCGCTGCGAAGGCCCGCCGGGGCCAAGGCCGCACTACCACGCGGACTACTACGGCGCCTACTTCCGCGACCTGGACGGCAACAAGCTCTGCGTCGCCTGTCACGACGCGCCACCGGCCTGAGTCAGCGAGCAGCCCCGCCCATGCGTTCTGGATGGACGAGGCCTGCCTCCTAAAATCACCCCCATGATCCAAGCCAAGCAGGCGCTGCTCGCCGCACTCGCCGACTCTCTCCAGGAAATCGCCCCCGGCGCCAATGCCGTCGCGGCCTTCGAATCCCCCAAGCAGGCCGCCCATGGCGACTTCGCCTGCACAGCCGCCATGCAGCTGGCCAAGCCGCTGAAGGCCAACCCGCGCGAACTGGCCACCCGCCTGATTGCCGCGCTCGAAGCCAAACCGGCCTTCCAGACCTGGGTGCAGGCGCTGGAAATCGCCGGCCCCGGCTTCATCAACATCCGCCTCAAGCCCGAGGCCAGGCAGGCCGTTGTCGGCGAAGTGCTGGCCGCTGGCACCAAGTTCGGCCACCGCCCGGCCACCGGCAAGCACGTCATGGTGGAGTTCGTCTCGGCCAACCCGACCGGCCCGCTGCATGTGGGCCATGCCCGCCAGGCCGCCCTGGGCGACGCGCTGTGCTCGGTCTTCCGCAGCCAGGGCCACGACGTGACCCGCGAGTTCTATTACAACGACGCGGGCGTGCAGATCGCCACACTGGCCAACTCCACGCAGATGCGGCTGAAGGGCTTCAAGCCCGGCGACGCCGGATGGCCCGAAGCCGCCTACAACGGCGACTACATCCAGGACATCGCCGACGCCTTCCTGCGCAAGGAGACGGTCAAGGCCGACGACCGCGAGTTCACCGCCTCGGGCGACATCGACGACCTGGACGGCATCCGCCAGTTCGCCGTGGCCTACCTGCGCCACGAGCAGGACCTGGACCTGCAGGCCTTCGGCTTGAAGTTCGACAGCTACTTTCTGGAAACCAGCGTCTACGCCGGTGGCCAGTTGGAGAATGCCGTGGAGCGCATCGTCGCCAGCGGCAAGACCTACGAAGAAGGCGGCGCGCTCTGGTTCAAGTCCACCGACTACGGTGACGACAAGGACCGCGTGATGCGCAAGCGTGAAGGCGGCTTCACGTACTTCGTGCCGGACGTGGCGTACCACATCAACAAGTTCGAGCGCGGATACACGCAGTGCATCAACATCCAGGGCACCGACCACCACGGCACCATCGCCCGTGTGCGCGGCGGCCTGCAGGCGGTCAACCTGGGCATCCCGCAAGGCTTCCCGGACTACGTGCTGCACAAGATGGTCACGGTCATGAAGGGTGGCGAGGAGGTCAAGATCTCCAAGCGCGCCGGCAGCTACGTCACGCTGCGCGACCTGATCGACTGGACCAGCCGCGACGCGGTGCGCTTCTTCCTGATCAGCCGCAAGGCCGACACCGAGTTCGTCTTCGACATCGACCTGGCGCTGAAGGCCAACGACGAGAACCCGGTGTTCTACGTGCAGTACGCGCATGCGCGCATCTGCTCGGTGATCCGCAAGTGGGCAGCCCAGGGCGGCGGCGACGAGTCGACCATTGCCGGTGCCGACCTCAGCCTGCTGACCGCCCCGACCGAGGAGGCGCTGATGCTCAAGCTCGCCGCCTACCCCGACATGCTGGCCGGTGCCGCCGCCGGCATCGCGCCGCACGACGTGGCCTTCTACGCCCGCGACCTGGCCGGCGCCTACCACTCCTACTACGGCGCCGAACGCGTGCTGGACCAGGCCCCCGAGCTCAGCCGCGCGCGTGTCGCGCTGCTGGCCGCCACGCGCCAAGTGCTGGCCAACGCGCTGGGCATGCTGGGCGTCAGCGCGCCCGAGCAGATGAGCCGCGACATCACTGACACCTCGTCAACCTCGGAGAACGAATGAGTTCTGCATCCAAGCCCGCCACCGGCAAGAACCAGCAGGGCGGCTTCGTCCTGGGCCTCATCGTGGGCCTGCTGGTCGGTCTGGCCGTCGCCCTCGGCGTGGCGCTTTACATCACCAAGGTGCCCATCCCCTTCGTGAACAAGGTGCCCCAGCGCACCGCCGAGCAGGACGCCCAGGAGGCCGAGCGCAACCGCAACTGGGACCCCAACGGTCCACTGGCTGGTAAGGGAGCCGCACGCAGCGCCAGCGGCGTCGTCAACCCGCCCGCTGTCACGGCTCCGCCGGCGCCAGGCACCACCACCACCACCACCGCCAGCGCCGCGGCCGCCACCGCCAGCGCCGCTGCGGCCACGGCGCTGCCGGCGGCACCCAAGCCCTCCCCCAAGGCCGACGCCCCCGCACCTGCCGCGCCGAGCACGGCACCCGCGCAGACCAGTGCGGCAGGCGGGGACGCCTATGTCTACTTCGTGCAGGCCGGCGCCTTCACGCGACCCGAAGAGGCCGAGTCCCAGAAGGCAAAGCTGGCCATCCAGGGCTTCACCGCCAAGGTCATGGAGCGCGAGCAGGCCGGCCGCACCGTCTATCGCGTGCGCCTGGGGCCCATGGACACGCGCGACGCCGCCGAAGACCTGCAACGGAAGATTGAAGGGGCTGGCTTCGAGGCCAATCTCGTTCGTGTACAACGCTGAAACCCGACCGTCTGAAGGATGCCTGACGCCATGAAGCGCCGCGATTTCTCCGCCCTGCTCGCCACCACGCCCCTCGCGGGTGCCGCGGGCTCCGCCCTCGCCCAAGGCGGCCCCGTCGAAGGCCGCCACTACAACGCGCTGACCCAGCCCCTGCCCACGGCAGCGGGCAAGATCGAGGTCGTCGAGTTCTTCTGGTACGGCTGCCCGCACTGCTACGCCTTCGAGCCGCTGATCGAGGCCTGGGCCAAACAGCTGCCGGCCGACGTGGCCTTCCGCAAGGTGCACGTGGCCTTCCGCGCCAACGTCAAGATCCACCAGCGCATGTTCTACGCGCTGGAGGCGCTGGGCAAGGAAGCCGCCGCCCGCCCGGCCATCTTCAACGCCATGCACCAGCAGAACCTGCCGCTGGACGACGCCAAGAGCCAGGCCAAGTTCCTTGCCAACCTGGGCGTGGACCCGGCCAAGTACCAGGACGCCTACAACTCCTTCGGCGTGCAGACCAAGTGCACCCAGGCCGAGAAGCTGTCCGAGGCCTACCGCATCGACGGCGTGCCCAGCATCGGCATCGGTGGCCGCTTCCTGACTTCACCCAGCATCGCCGCCGGCGGCCAGCGTCTGCCCGAGAGCGATCTGGGCCAGCGTGCGCTGCAAGTGAGTGACTTCCTTGTCCAGCGCGTGCGCAACAAGGCATGAGGCGCCGCGACTTCGCGCTGGTCGGGGTGGCCGCCGGCCTCGTCGCGCCGGCAGCCCACGCCCAGGGTGGCCCGGTGGAAGGCAGGCACTACGCCCGCCTCGCCCAGCCACTGCCTGGCACACCGGGCAAGATCGAGGTCGTCGAGTTCTTCTTCTACAAGTGCCCGCACTGCTTCGCCTTCGACCCGCTGCTTGAGGCCTGGTTGCACCAGCTGCCGGCGGATGTCATCTTCCGCCGCGTGCCGGTGGGCCAGCAGGCCGTGCTGAAGCTGCACCAGCGCATGTACTACGCGCTGGAAGCCATGGGCGCACTGACGCCGGCCGTGCACAGCGGCATCTTCAATGCCTTCCACCGCCAGGGCGTGGACGCCAACGACGAGGCCGCCATCACGGCCCTGGTCGGCAAACTGGGCGTGGACACGGCCAAGTTCAAGGCCGCCTTCGCGTCCTTCGGCGTGCAGTCCAAGCTGGCGCAGGGCCAGAAGCTGGCCGAGCAGAGCGGCGCCGACAGCGTGCCGGCCCTTGTCGTCGGCGGGCGCTTCCGCACCAGCCCCGGCATGGGTGCCAATCCCAACCAGAGCGAAGCCGAGCACGGCAAGCAGGCGATTGCCGTCGCGGATTTCCTGATCAAGTTGTCGCGCGGGAAAGGCTGAGGACGGCAGCACACCCATAGAATGGCCTGCAACTTCCGTGCCGCCATGCCTCAGCGCTTGCCCCTCCTGATCGCGTCCCTGTTGACCGCGGCCCTCGCCGCCGGCCCCGCGCTGGCGGAGAAGGCCGACCGGCTCAAGCCCATGGTCTTCACGTCCGAGAAGCAAGGCGTGCTCGATGGCGTGAACCAGCGCACCGAGTTGGCCGGCAACGTCGTCATCACCAAGGGCAGCCTGCTGCTGCGCGCCGAGAAGGTGGACGTGCGCGAGACCCGCGAGGGCTACCACCAGGCCTTCGCCAGCGGCATGGCGGGCAAGCCAGTCACCTTCCGCCAGGCCCAGGACAAGCCCGGCGAGGCCATCGAGGGCGTGGCCGACCAGTTGGAATACGACACCCGCACAGAGACCGTTCGCTTCATCGGCAACGCTACCGTGCGCCGCACGCGCGGTGCGACCGTGGCCAACGAGGTCTCCGGCGCCGTCATCCTGTACGACAGCCGCAGCGAGGTCTTCACGCTGGAAGCCGGCAACGCCTCGCCCAACCCCAGCGGCCGCACCCGCATCGTCATCATGCCGCCCGCCCAGCCGGACGAGCCGGCCTCTGCGCCGGCTGCCGGCCTGCCGCTGAAGCCGTCCACGACGCTGACGCCGGGCAAGCCCTCGTGATGGCCGAAGCCGCCTGCAGCAGCCGCCTCGAGGCCGAGGGCCTGGCCAAGACCTACGGCGTGCGCAAGGTCGTCCGCGACGTCCATGTGCGCGTGGACTGCGGCGAAGTGGTGGGCCTGCTGGGCCCCAACGGCGCCGGCAAGACCACCAGCTTCTACATGATCGTGGGCCTGGTGCGCTCCGACGCCGGCATCATCCGCATCGACGGCGCCGAGGTGCAGCGCCTGCCCATCCACTCCCGCGCTCGGCTGGGACTGAGCTACCTGCCGCAGGAAGCCTCCATCTTCCGCAAGCTGACCGTCGAGCAGAACATCCGCGCGGTGCTGGAGCTGCAGCAGGACGACAAGGGCAAGTCCCTGGGCAAGGCCCGCATCGACGAGCTGCTCAACGGCCTGCTGCACGACCTCTCCATCGACGGCTTGCGCGACAGCCCGGCGCCGGCGCTGTCGGGCGGCGAGCGCCGCCGCGTCGAGATCGCCCGGGCCCTGGCCACCCAGCCCCGCTTCATCCTGCTGGACGAGCCGTTTGCCGGCGTGGACCCCATTGCGGTGCTGGAGATCCAGCGCATCATCAGCTTCCTGAAGGCGCGCGGCATCGGCGTGTTGATCACGGACCACAACGTGCGGGAGACGCTGGGCATCTGCGACCGCGCCTACATCATCAGCGAGGGCGCCGTGCTGGCCGAAGGCACGCCTGACGAGATCGTGGCCAACGCCGACGTGCGCAAGGTCTATCTCGGCGAAAACTTCAGAATGTGACCATGAAGCAGACGCTTCAGGTCCGCCTCAGCCAGCATCTGGCGCTGACGCCGCAGCTTCAGCAATCCATCCGCCTGCTGCAGCTGTCGACGCTGGAGCTGCACCAAGAAGTCGAGCAGATGCTCGCCACCAACCCGCTGCTGGAGACGGAAGAAGAGTTCACCGTCAGCACGCCCGAGCTGGCCACGAACGCGCCGGCCGAGAGCGGCACCGAGGCTTCGGCGGGTGAGTCCGACAGCAGCGGCGAGGTGGCCGAGGCGCCCGAGCTGAGCGCCGAGGAGTTCGGCGGCACCGAGCGTGAGGATTGGGAGAACGGCACCGAGCGCGACGACTTCGACGGCATCCGCGAGCTGCCCAGCAGCGGCTCCGGCGTCAGCGGCGACGACGACGGCGAGCGTGAAAGCCAGGAGTTCGCCGAAACGACGCTGGCCGAGCACCTGATCCAGCAGCTGGCCGGCCTGAGCCTCAGCCCCGAGGACCGCGCGGCCATCCAGGTCCTCATCGAGTCGCTGAACGAGGACGGCTACCTCGAAGACCCGCTGGACGAGATCGCCGCGTCCTTGGCCGATGACGCCGAGGGCCGCGAGGAAGTGCAGGACGCGCTGCGCATCGCGCTGAAGCTGCTGCAGAGCCTGGAGCCAGCCGGCATCGGCGCGCGCGACCTGTCCGAATGCCTGGTGCTGCAACTGCGGGCTCAGCGCCAATGCACCGCCCAGGTGGTCGCCATCCTGATCTGCAAGGGCCACCTGGAGCTGCTGGCGCGCCGCGACATGCGCCGGCTGATGGCCGAGACCGGCGCCGACGAAGTGACGCTGCGCGAGGCCCAGGGCCTCATCACCCAGTTGGAGCCCAAGCCCGGCCGCCGCTTCGCGGCCGGCGCCGCCGCAGCCATCATCCCAGACGTTATCGTGCGCAAGGTGGGCCGCGAGTTGCGCGTCATGCTCAACCCCGAGGTGGCGCCCAAGCTGCGCATCAACGAGCTCTATGCCAACGCGCTGCGCGCCACGCGCGGCGGCATCAGCAACTCGCCGCTGGGCGGGCAGCTGCAGGAGGCGCGCTGGTTCATCAAGAACATCCAGCAGCGCTTCGACACCATCCTACGTGTCAGCCAGGCCATCGTGGAGCGCCAGCGCGGCTTCTTCACGCACGGCGAGCTGGCCATGAAGCCGCTGGTCTTGCGCGAGATCGCCGACGAGCTGGGCCTGCACGAATCCACCATCTCGCGCGTGACGACGGCCAAGTACATGGCCACCAGCTGGGGCACCTTCGAGCTGAAGTATTTCTTCGGCTCGGGTCTGAGCACGGAGGCCGGCGGCGAGGCGTCCAGCACCGCGGTGCGCGCCCTCATCAAGCAGTTCGTCGCCGCAGAGGACATCAAGAAGCCGCTGTCCGACAGTGCGCTGGCCGGCATGCTAGAAGAGCAAGGCATCCAGTGCGCGCGCCGCACGGTGGCCAAGTACCGCGAGGCGATGAAGATCGCGCCCGCGAACTTGCGCAAAGCCATGTAGGCATCGATGCGGCGGCAAGGTGCATGGCCCTGACGATCGTTCGCATCCTGAGACCGACGCTGTCGGCCCTGCTGGCCGGCGCCATGGCGTGCCAGGCACTAGCGGACGGGGACTGGCCCAGCGACCCACCGCCACAGTCGAGCTGCAGCGATTCAGTCGTTCGCCACTATGTGGATGGCAAGCCGTTCGACGGCCTGAAGTTCATGACACGCCTCGCCCACAGGCGATATCCGGAGTCACGCGTGCGCATGGGGGCCGGCGGCCTCGTCCACGCGCAGATGTTCAAAGGGGCATGCTTCGCCAGCGTCCCCTTCTATTTCGATCATCCAGATCGCTTCGAGCTATGGGCGTCGATGCTCGTCGATTCGACGCACAAGGCAAGGTTCATTTCCGTCTGGGCTGCGGATTACCTGCCCTTCGAGACTTGGCGCTCGACTGTGCAGAGCGACAACTGACGCCCTCACTTCAATCCTTGGACGGCCCCGTCTCCGGCGCAAGCGGTTCGAAGACAAATCGCATCCCCCGCGTGTAGCTCTCCGCCTTGGTGCCCGCATGCCGTTCACCGTCGATGGTGCGGTTCTGGAACACCAGCCCCGGGTGCTTCAGCTCCGGCAGCAGCGCCTGGTAGCGCTGGATGCCCGCCAGGAAGCCGGGCCACTCGTACTCCGCACCGGTCACGTAGAGCCTCGCCTTGATGGGCTTGCCCGTGGCGGCATAGGCCTTGGCCTGGCCGATGATCCAGTCCCCGCCGACCACCACCGCCGGGCTGGCGGCGATGTAACCCTTGAACAGGTCCGGCTTCGCGTACATCGCATGCAACGTGAACAGCCCGCCGAGCGAGCTGCCGGCCAGATAGCGCTGCGCCGGATCAGCGCGGTACTCGCGCTCCACCAGCGGGAAGATGTCCTTCTCAAGCGCCGCCAGGAACTTGTCGGCGTGGCCGGTGCCCATGGCCAGCGGCCCCAGCCGCACCGGTGACAGCTCCCAGCCGCGCAGCTCGCCGTAGTCGAGGTTGTCGCCAGCGTAGCCCAGGCCCACGATGATGAACTCCGGCACGACCTTGTCGTAGTTCAGGTTGTTGTAGGAGCTGACGACGGTCGGGAAGTCCCAGTAGCCGTCCGTCACGTACAGCACCGGGTAGCGGCGCTGGGGCTCCTTGGCGAAGGAGCCCGGCAGGTGGATGTGCAGCTGGTAGCTGCGGCCGTCGGCGGTCCTGGACAGGGCGCGCAACTGCGTGCTGCCCAAGGTATGCGGCGGGAAGGCAGGCGCCGCGTCCGCGGCCCGCACGGCGGGCGCCTGGAGCGCGGTGAACACAAAGGCGAGAACCAGGACGAAACGCTTCATGGCGGGCAACACGCGGCGGTGGCAACGCTGTCAGTTTAGAGGCCGGCGACAATGCGCTCCGTGAGCCTGCCCAACAAACTTTCCCTGTTCGTGTCCTGTGCCGGCGGCGTAGAGCCGCTGCTGGAGGAGGAGCTCAAACGCTTCCTGCCGCCCGGCGTGCGCAGCAAGGTGGAGCCACTGCGCGGCGGCTGCGGCGTGGTCGGCAGCCTGGAAGACGCCATGCAGATCAACCTGGAGAGCCGCCTCGCGCAGCGCGTGCTCATCGAGCTGATCGAAGGCCCCTACCGCCACGAGGACGACCTCTACGTGCTGGCCGGCCGCGTCGACTGGCGCGACTGGATCACGCCGCGGCACACCATCCGCGTCGACACCATCGCCCAGCGCTCGCCGCTGAAGAGCCTGAACTTCACGACGCTGCGCATCAAGGACGCGATCTGCGACCAACTGCGCGAAGCCACCGGCGAGCGCCCCAGCGTGGACACGCAGTCGCCCGACCTGCCGGTGCTGCTGCACGTCGGCCCGGAGCGCGCCGCGCTGTATGTGGACACCTCGGGCGAGCCGCTGTTCAAGCGCGGCTGGCGCGTCGACAAGGGCGATGCGCCGCTGAAGGAGACGCTGGCCGCGGCGATGCTGGCCGCCGCCGGCTGGCGCGGCACGGCATCGGAAGGTGGGGCCCTGCACGACCCCTGCTGCGGCTCCGGCACCATCCCCATCGAGGCCGCGCTGATCGCCTGCGACTCGGCACCCGGCCTGACGCGCCGCTTCGCCTTCGAGCGCCAGATCCCGTTCTCCACGCCGGCGATGAAGACCGCCTGGGCGGCGCTGACGCAGGCCGCGCGCGCACGCATCCACGCGCCCGCCGTGCCCATCTACGCCAGCGACGTGGCCTTCCGCATGGTCGATTTCGCCCGCCGCAACGCCGAGCGCGCGGGCGTGGCGGCCTACATCCAATTCAACGGCGGCGACGCGCTGGAGCGCCCGGCGCCCCAACTACCCGAGGGCATGGCCGGCAGCATCCTGATGAACCCGCCGTACGGCGAGCGCATCGAGGTGCGCGGCAAGGCGGCGATGTCCCGGGACGCACGCGGCTCCGAGGAGCTGGACGCCGGCGACGACTTCTTCCCGCGGCTGGCCTCGCACTGGAAACGCCAGTACACCCAGAACCCCGCCGGCTGGACGGCCTGGATGCTCAGCCCCGACATGAAGCTGCCCAGCAAAATGCGGCTGAAGGAGTCACGCCGCGTGCCGATGTGGAACGGCCCCATCGAATGCCGGCTGTTCCGCTTCGACCTCGTCAAGGGCTCGGCGCGCAAACCCGAGACCGATGCGGCGTGAGCTGATCGGCGTTGCGCTGGCGCTGCTCGCCGGCGCGGCGCAGGCGGACTGCACGCTGGTGTTCGGCCAGGGCCGCAACGCCACGATGCTGGGGCGGTCCGAATTGGGACGAGATCAACACCCGCTTCAATACGGCCGTTGCGGACGCGCTGGCAGACCAGGGCCGCCAGGTGCACCCGACCACCGCATCCAGCCAGCAGATCGCCCCGCAGGCTGCCGGCCACGCGCTGCTGGTGCAAGCCGACAAGCTGGGCTGCCGCACGCTGGTGGAGACGGCCGTGTTTGCCGAGGCTGACACGCTGGTGCTGCGCCTGCGCGCCTACCCGCTACTGCCGCAGTTGGGCGATGCCGGCAGCGTCGTGGGACTGCGCATCGGCACGCCGTCGTTCGTCACGCAGCGCGAGGTGCCGGCGGCGGCGCTGCTGCGCATCAGGCCCGAACTGCTGGCCGCACAGATGGCGGCCGAATACGTTCAGGGCGACAGTCAGCGCGAGCGGCGCTGACAGAGTGCCAGGCCGGCCAGCGCCATCGCGCACAGCGCGATGGGCACGAGGCTGGCCCAGTTCATCCACTGCCAGCCACCGGTCGTCACCAGCGCGCCGGACGAGAACGAGGTCAGCGTCATCGTCGAGTAGACGCCGGTGTCCAGCAGGCCTTGCGCGCGCGTCTTCTCTTCGGGCCGGTAGGCCTGCGTGAACAGCGTGGTGCCACCGATGTAAAGGAAGTTCCAGCCCACGCCCAGCAGCAGCAGCGCGCCGAGGAAGTGGCCGCGGTCCTGGCCTGACAGCGCGCACGCGACGCAGCCCAGGTTGAGCGCCACGCCGGCCCACATCACCGGCTGCACGCCCAGTCGCTTGATCAGCGAACCCGTGAAGAAGCTGGGCACGAACATGCCCAGCACATGCCATTGCAGCACCATGCCGGCATCCGAGAACGGTAGGCCGCACTGGCCCATGGCGATGGGCGTCGCGGCCATCAGCAGGTTCATGACGCCGTAGCCCAGCGCACTCGCGGCCAGCGCCACCAGGAAGACCGGCTGGCGGATGAGCTCCGCACTGCGGCGCCCGCCGGCGCCCGGCGCTGGTTGGGCCAGCGGCGGGAAATCGATCAGCGAGATCAGCACGAAGCCGGCCAGCGCGACGCCCATCAGCAGCAGGTAGGCGCCGGCGAAGGGCGCAACCAGCAGGTTCTTGCTGGCGCCGGCCAGCCAGGGCCCGAGGATGGCGCCCAGGCAGCCGCCGGCCAGCACCCAGGAGATCGAGGCCTCGCGCTGCTCGGGCGCGGCCAGCTCGGCCGCGGCAAAGCGGTACAGCGCCGCATTGGCGGTGTAGTAGCCGGCGATCAAGGTCGCGGTGACAACGCCCCAGAACTGCTGGTGCAGCACGCTCCACAGCGCCAGAGCGCAACTCGTCAGGGCCACGCCCAGCCCGATCTGGAAGGCACGCCGGCGGCCGAAGCGCAGTTGGTGACGGCCCACCAGGCGGGCCATCAGCGCACCCCCGGTCACGTAGGCGCAGATCGGCAGCGTCGCCATCCAAGGTCGCGGCGCCAGCGCCAGGCCCACCAGGCCGTTGATGGCCATGAAGCAGATGTTGTTGGTGAGGAACAGCCCCTGGGCGAGAACCAGCAGCGCGAGCTTGCGGTTCACGCCAGCGCCGCCCGGCCGCCCGAAGGCACTGAAGCGCCCCCTTGGGGGGCTGCACGCGAATATGCGCGTGGGGGCCTCATGTCAACGCGAGCCAGGACAGCACAGCCAGGGGCGCCGTGTCGGCGCGCAGGATGCGCGGGCCCAGGCTGATGGCCGCAAAGCCGCGGGCGCGGGCGGCGTCTTCCTCGGCGTCGCTCAGACCACCCTCGGGGCCGCTGAGGAACAGCGCACGCTGCTGCGGGAAGGCCGCCAGCGGCACAGCGGCACGCGGGCTCAGCAAGCCGCGCCATTCATCGCCGGGCTCCGCCAGCGACGCAAGCCAGGCGGCAAGCGGCAGCACGGGCTCGATGCGCGTAGGCACCGTGCGCCAGCTCTGCTCGGCCGCGGCGATGGCCACGCCCTGCCAGTGGGCGCGCTTCTTGTCGGCGCGCTCACCGGCGAGGCGCAGCACCGAACGCTCCGACACCAGCGGCTGCAGCGCCGCGGCGCCCAGTTCGGTGGCCTTCTCGACGAGGAAGTCCATGCGGTCATTGGCCGGCATGACGACGGCCAGCGTGATGGCGCGGTCGAGCTCGCGGTTCGCCTCCTCGGCGCGGATCAGCCGCACGCGCACCTCGCTGCGCCCCATGGCCGTCACCTCGGCCTGCCACTCGGGGCCGCTGCCGTCGAACAGGGTCAGCGCGTCACCCGGCTGCAGGCGCAGCACTTGCACATGGCGGGCCGCGCCGGCTGGCAAGGCGATATCGCCGTCAGTGGCGATGAGCGGTTGGTCGACGAAGAAGCGGGGCAAGGCGATCGGGCGGGACTGTGAGCCCGCCAGTGTCCCAGATCAGCGCAGGCCCAGCGCTTGGCGCACGGCCGCAGCCGCGTCCTCGCCCTTGGCCTTCTGCACGCGCTCGACGAGCTGCAGCGCCAGGCCCTGCAGCGCCGCCAGGCTGTCGGCCCGCTCGACCTCCAGCGCGAAGGCATAGCCCTTGAAGGGGCCCAGCAGCTTGGTGGCCTCGCCGCTCAGATAGGTGTACAGGGCTGCACGGTCCAGCAACGGCGAGCCGGCGGCGGGCGGCTGCGCGCCGGGCGCGGCCGCAGCGGGTGTGGCCGCCGAAGTGGTCGCCACAGGGGCCGCGGCCGGCGGCTGAACGGGCAAGGGCTGGCCGCCTGCGTTCTGCGGCGCGATCAGTCCGTTCTGACGCAGCGTCTCCAGGTCGGTCTCGGTCGCGCCGGTGACCATGCGCAGCCACTCGCCCGCCGGCTTGCTGGCGTCCAGCACCAGCAGCAGGTTGCGCGCGGCGCGTGACAACGGCAGGGCTCGCGCGCGGATTTCAGCGCGGCCGGCGTCGGTCTTGGAATGCAACAGGTCGAGCACGTATGGGGACCTCGCCCGTGGACGGCATCACCGTCCAGAGGCATCAGCGGAGAAAGCGATCAGCTCTTGTCCCGCAACTCCCGGCGCAGGATCTTGCCCACGGGGGTTTTCGGCAGCTCGGTGCGGAACTCGACGATCTTCGGACGTTTGTAGCCGGTCAGGTTGGCTTCGCAATAGGCCCGCACGTCGGCCTCGCTGACATTCGGGTCTTTCTTCACGATGACGACCTTCACGGCCTCACCGGCCTTGGCGTCCGGCACACCCACGGCCGCGCATTCGAGCACGCCGGGCATCTGCGTGACGACGTCCTCGACCTCGTTCGGATACACATTGAAACCGCTGACCAGGATCATGTCCTTCTTGCGGTCGACGATCTTGAAATAACCGCGCTCATCGACGGTGCCGATGTCGCCGGTGCGGAAGTAGCCGTCGGCCGTCATCACCTTGGCCGTCTCGTCGGGGCGCTGCCAGTAGCCGGCCATGACCTGCGGGCCGCGGATGGCGATCTCGCCCGGCTGGCCCATGGGCACCTCGCGGCCATCGTCGTCCAGCAGTTGCAGCTCGGTCAGCGGCATCGGCAGGCCGATGGTGCCGCTGTAGGCGGTGCTGTCCGTGGGGTTGCAGCTGGCCGACGGCGAGGTCTCCGACAGACCATAGCCCTCGACGATGGGGCAGCCGGTCTTCTCCAACCACAGCTTGGCCGTGGCCTGCTGCACCGCCATGCCGCCGCCGACCGAGATGACCAGCCGGCTCCAGTCCACCGAACCGAACTCGGGATGGTTGGCCATGGCCATGAACAGCGTATTGACGGCCGGGAAGCTGTGGAAGCGGTGGGCGCTCAGCTCCTTGAACATGCCCGGCAGGTCGCGCGGGTTCGGGATCAGCACGTTGGCCCCGCCCATGTGCATGGACAGCATCATGTTCGTGTTGAACCCGAAGATGTGATACAGCGGCAGCGCGCAGATGGTGACGACCTGCTCGCCCTTGGGGATCTTCTTGAGCGCGGGCTGGTACCAGGCTTCACTTTGCAGAATGTTGGCGACCAGGTTGCGGTGCAGCAGCACGGCGCCCTTGGACACGCCCGTCGTGCCGCCGGTGTACTGCAGCACTGCGATGTCATCCGGGCCCAGCTTGGGCGCCTTGTAGGTCAGGCCGCGGCCCTTGGCGAGGGCATCGTTGAAGCGCACGGCGCCGGGCAGCTCGAAGGCCGGCACCATCTTCTTCACCTTGCGCACGACGTAATTGACGATGCTGCCCTTGACGAGGCCCAGCATGTCGCCCATCGCCGCCAGGATGACGTGCTTGGTCGGCACGTTCTTGATGACCTGTTGCAGCACCGAGGCGAAGTTCTCGATGATGACAATGGCCTTGGCGCCGGAGTCCTTGAGCTGGTGCTCCAGCTCGCGCGGCGTGTACAGCGGGTTGACGTTGACGACGACATAGCCCGCCCGCAGCACGGCGGCAACGGCCACCGGGTACTGGAACAAGTTGGGCATCATCAGCGCGACGCGGTCACCCTTCTCCAGGCCCAGGCCCTGCAGGTAGGCAGCAAAGGCGCGCGAGGCCTCGTCCACCTGCGCGAAGCTCAGGCTCTTGCCCATCATCAGATAGGCAGGCTTGCCGGCGTTCTTCTTGAACGAGGTGTCCAGCAGATCGACGAGGCTGGGATAGAGCGACACGTTGACGTCGCGCGGCACCTCGGCCGGGTATTGCTTCAGCCAGATCGGCTCCATGCCTTGTCTCCTTATTGATTGGCGCCGATTCTGACCGAAGGCTGACAGCTGACGGGTCAGGGGATTCGATAGCGCGGCCTGGCGGCCGCGCCGAGGTCACTCGACTGCCTTGCGCATGTCCTCGACGACCTTCTTCGCGTCGCCGAACACCATCATGGTCTTGTTCATGTAGAACAGTCGTCGACCAGGCCTGCGCAGCCCGCAGCCATGAAGCGCGTATTGACGATGATGGTCTGGGGCCTCCATCACGATGGCCACATCGAGCGCTTGGGCCTCGTCAGGCAGCCCGTGCTCGACTGCTTTTGTGGTGTCGATTCTGACCGATGGCCGACGACGGACAGGTCGGCCGGCTCGATGGCGTTCGGCGCGTCACTGCGGTGCAGCCGCACTGGCATCCTTGCGCTCGAAAACCGCAAACATCGCACCGCCGTAGGCACGGGTTTCTTCGTATGCCACGGTCTTGCTGACTTCTCGCCAGATCACCGCCCGCGGGTCATCGCGTTCGGCTCCAAGGAAAGAACGCCTGACGACCACCCAATGCGGCGGCTGGCGAACCAAGTTGGCGACCATGGCCTCCCTGTATTTGTCCGGGAACTGCCCAGGCGCAGCGTAAAGGGAGTCGACAAATGGCATGGGCGGATCGCAGCCGGCCCAGAAATGCAGACCCGATGCGCCGAACTCCATGATCGTCTGAGCGCATTTGAGATCACGCAGCTGCAAGCCCAGCACCCGGGCTCCGCTGAAGAGTCCGCCCCCGCTTCGTCCGTACTTGACCCGCACTGCAGCCTCCGCGTCGACCAGGGCCACTTCCGTCAGTTTCGCGCCCATCAGCATGGCGATAACCACCCCCGCGGCGACCCCCCCGAGCAGTGGCCGTCTGGACAGATAGCGCTTCACGATGAAGCCCAACGCCAGGCCCGTCGCGATCGAAAGCAACGGATACCACAGGAGGTAGTAGTGCGGATAGCCGCGGCCCGGCAGCGAAATCGCCACCCAGGTACCCAGGCTCCAGCCCATGATGAGCACGGCGGGTAGCCACTGCCGCAACACGCCGGCCACAACCACCACGAGGAGCAGCGCGTACAGCAACAGGTGCCCGCGCTGGACTTCCGGCACCAGTTGATCGAACGCCAGGTTGGCGTTCAGGTTGGCCAGGACGCCGCCCTGAGCCGCCGCATAGGCGAGCGAGTGTCCGACCAACCCATCCCATAGGGCACCCAAGCGCCCTGTGAGGGCGTAATACGTCAGAAGCCCCGCCCAACACGCCCCCACTACCGTGCCGGCAATCAACCAGCGCTTCAGCATGCGTTCGCCCCCGGGCGCACGCCATCGGATCAGGCCATGTGCCAGGAAGGCGCACAGCGGCATGAACACCATGTGGTGCTTCACCGCCGTGGCCAAGAAAAACAGCAGCCCCGCCGCCACGGCTGCCCATGGCCAGGACGCGAGGTGCTTACCCTGCGAAGGCTGCTGGAGCAACACAAATCCCCAGACCATCAGCGCCATTACATAGGCCTCAGCGTTGGGCTGATTGGCTTCGGTCGAAATTCCGATGCTGAGCGCTGCCCAGGTGGCAGCAGCCACCAGTGCCGCGAGGCTGCCAGACCATCGCAAGGCCAATCCGGCAATGCCCCACATGGCCATCAAGGAGCAACTGGCGCCCATGGCAAACACCGCGTACTCGTTGCCTCCCAGCAGGCGCACGAACAGCTCGTTGACCCACAGCCCACCAGGCGGGCCGAAGACGAACAGGTCAGAGTAATAGGCGGCCCCATGGATGGCGGCCATCGCATACGACATGCGAATGGTGATGTCGTTGTCGAACGGCTCGTTCAGGTAGCGAAAGCGCAACGCCACCACCAGGACACTCAGCAAGGCCAGTGGCCACAGAAGGAGCCGCTTGGGCCACTCCTCGTTCACAGCGATGCCCGAGCCGCTTGCGCCACGAGCGCCTGCTGTTCGCCCATGCCGAGCCACAACGGCAGCCGCACCAGACGATCCGACTGGCGATCGGTCACCGCCATGGTGCTTGCCACGCGTCCAAAACGCTGGCCGGCAGGCGACGAATGCAGGGGCACGTAGTGAAACACCGCGCCGATCTCGCGTGCCTTCAGGGCGGCGATGAAGCGGCTGCGCTGCTCCAGGTCGTCAAGCAGCAGGTAGTACATGTGCCCGTTGTGCGTACAGTCGGACGGAATGACGGGACGGCGCAGGCTGCCGGCCGCCTCCAGCGGCTCGAAGAAGTCGTGGTACCACTGCCAGATCGCCAAGCGTTCAGCATTGATCCGATCCGCCTCCTGCAACTGCGCCCACAGGAAGGCCGACACCAGTTCGGAAGGCAGGAAAGACGATCCGATGTCCACCCAGGTGTACTTGTCGACCTGCCCGCGAAAGAAGCTAGATCGATTGGTACCCTTCTCCCGGATGATCTCGGCCCGCCCGGCCAATGCCGCATCGTTGACGATCAGCGCACCGCCTTCGCCCGAAATGACGGTCTTGGTCTCATGGAAGGAGAAGGCGCCGAGCGCCCCCAACGTGCCCAGCGGGCGCCCCTTGTAGCTGGAGCCGTAACCCTGGGCCGCATCCTCGATGAGGATCAGCCCATGCCGATGGGCGATGTCCAGCAGCGCATCCATCTCGCAGGCCACGCCGGCATAGTGGACCGGCACGATGGCCCGCGTGCGCGGCGTGATGGCGGCCTCGACGAGGCGCTCGTCGAGATTGAGCGTGTCCGAGCGGATGTCAACGAAGACCGGGATCGCACCCCGCAGCACGAAGGCGTTGGCCGTCGACACGAAGGTGTACGAGGGCATGATGACCTCGTCGCCCGGGCCGATGTTGGCCAGGATGGCAGCCATCTCCAACGCGGCCGTGCACGAGTGGGTCAGCAAGGCCCGGGCCGCTCCCGTCACCCGCTCGAGTTCCTTGTGGCAAAGCTTGGAGAACTTGCCGTCGCCGGCCAGCCATCCGTGATGGTGGGCCTCCGAGATGTAGAACAGCTCGCGGCCGGTCATGTGGGGCTTGTTGAAGGGGATGGTCATGACGGCGCCGAAGCGGAAGAAAAGACCCAGAATTTCTGGAGCACAAAGAGCAAGGCCGCCGTGAGCAGGATCAGCACGAATTGCACGCCTTGATGCGGCAAACCCATGACCGATACACCAAACCGCAGCCCCGCGAGATTGAAGCCGTAGCCCACCACATAGGCAAGGATGAAGCGCAGCAAAGTGGCGTCAAACCCCGCGCCGTGCCGAAAAGTCAGGCGTCCATTGAGCAGATACGACAGGACGATCCCGCCGACGTAGCAAATCGTCATGGCCAGTGAGGGCGCGAAGTCCAGCGTCGTCAGCCCGAGATAGCAGCCATAAAGCATGCCGTTGGTGAGAACACCAATGAGGCCATAGCTGAACACCTGGCGTGACAGGCTCACGGGCGGATATCACCCAGAATGGCATGCAGAGTCATGGCGGGTTCCGCAAAGCCAAAACCCAGCCCCCAGTACAGGCGCAGAACGCGCAAGTTGCGTGCAGTGACGCAGGTACGAACGCCCAAAGCACCATCGGCCCGCGAACGCAGCAGCATGGCTCGCCAGACCTGGCGGCCGACGCCCCGCCCCTGCATTTCGGGCGCGATACCGTTGAGGTGCCAGTACCAGTAGCCGTCGGCCTGCACTTGCGTGACGAAGAAGCCGACGATCTTGCCAGTCTCGTCTTTCATCGACCACAACCGTTGGCTCGCATGCCCGAAACTGCTGGTGACCCACCCGCCGTAGCGTCGATTCGCCACCGAATTGGGCACACGCGGGTCCGCGTGCAGCCGTTCCAAACCAAACGTACCTTCCGCCATCTGGCTGAGCAACGCCACCTCTTGCGCCTGAGCAGGTTCAGCCGTGCAGGTGGTGGACCAGGTTGGGGCGCCAGTGAAGCTCAGCTCGGGGTAGAGCGCCGTTTCGATCACCTGCAACCCTTGCTGCTGCATCCAGATGATTTCCGCCACTCGCGAGGCAGGGATGCGGCAACTGACGAACACCACGCCCGCCTTGCGCCACATCTCCATCAGCGGAGCCAGGCTGTCGCTGCACCCAACCTCGACCTCGACGGAGGTGATTTGCACGACTGCACCGCCGAAATGAGGACGATCCCAGGTCGCCTCACTCCAGCTCACGCGACAACCCGCCCCCTGCCAAGTGCCGTTCAACCCATCAGGATCCACCGCACTCCTCCGAAACGACATACGCTGGCCGCTGCATCGAACGCAAATGCATTCGCGCCAGGTATTCGCCGATGATTCCCAGCGCAAACAGTTGAATGCCTGCAAACAGCGAAATCAGCGAGGCCAGAAATGGGAATCCAGGCACCGGACTGCCGAACACCAGCACCTTGGCGATGACGTAAGTCAGCACCAGAACGCCGAAAACCGCAGAAGCGAAACCCAGCAAGGTCGCCAACTGCAGCGGCAGCACCGAGAAGCCCGTCATCATGTTGACCGCGTCGGTGATGAGCTTGCGCCACGTGTAACCCGATTGACCGATCGTTCGCTCGTGCTGCTGCACCGGAATCCATGCATAGCCCGTGGTGCCCCACGTCAGCAAGACGTCGATATTGACCGTCGGTCCGCTGACATCCGCGAAAGCGTCGCGCAAGCGCGTCCGGAACAGTCGGTAGGCGCTGACGTGCACAGCGACGTCTGCACCCATGGCCTTTTGGAGCACGAGCTTGGTGACCCGCGAGGCCAGATTCCGCGCTAACCCGTGACTGAGCTGCGACGCGGCGCCGTACACCACGTCGTAGCCTTCATTGGCTTTGGCCAGCAGGTTTGCAACCTCCTCGGGAGGGTTCTGCAGATCGTCATCCAGCGTCACGATCCATTCGCCGCGCGCCCGACGGATACCTGCCAACAGCGCGTTATGTTGGCCAAAATTGCGCGACAGCCGATATCCACGCACGCGCGCATCATCACCCTGCAGCGCCTGAATAACCGGCCACGTGCCGTCTCCGCCACGATCCTCGACCAGGATCAACTCGAAGCTGAGCTGCTCAGCCGCCATGCAAGCCGAGATGCGTTCGTGCAGCAGGGGCAACGACCGCTCAGAGTTGTAGCAAGGGACGACGAAGCTAAGGAACGGCCTCTCAGACTCGCCATGAATGGGCGTTAGCGATGGCGTTGAGGTCTGAATCTGCATCCTGAAGGGCTCCCCGGATGCTCCGCCACTATCGGAGAGTGCGATCAGGTCGAAGCGCCCGGCAGTCTATCGCTGGACCACGGGCAGCCGACGCCAATTGGGCAAGCGAGCAACGGGTCACTCCACCGCCTTCAACATGTCCTCCACCACCTTCTTCGCATCGCCGAACACCATCATCGTCTTGTCCATGTAGAACAGCTCGTTGTCCAGGCCCGCGTAGCCCGCGGCCATGGAGCGCTTGTTGACGATGATGGTCTTGGCCTTGTAGGCCTCCAGGATGGGCATGCCGTAGATGGCGCTGCCTTTCACGTGCGCGGCCGGGTTCACGACGTCGTTGGCACCCAGGATGATGGCCACGTCGACCTGGCCAAACTCGCCGTTGATGTCTTCCATCTCGAAGACCTGGTCGTAGGGCACCTCGGCCTCGGCCAGCAGCACGTTCATGTGGCCCGGCATGCGGCCCGCCACCGGGTGGATGGCGTACTTGACGGTGATGCCCTTCTCGGTGAGCTTGGCAGCCAGCTCCTTCACAGCGTGCTGGGCGCGCGCCACGGCCAGGCCATAGCCCGGCACGATGACCACGCTCTCGGCGTTGCCCAGCACGAAGGCCGCGTCGTCGGCGCTGCCGCTCTTGACCGGGCGGGCCTTGCCGTCACCCGCGGCGGCCGTGCTGGCCTCGCCGCCAAAGCCGCCCAGGATCACGTTGAAAAATGAGCGGTTCATCGCCTTGCACATGATGTAGCTCAGGATCGCGCCCGAGCTGCCCACCAGAGAGCCGGCGATGATCAGCATGGGGTTGTTCAGCGAGAAGCCGATGCCCGCCGCGGCCCAGCCGGAATAGCTGTTCAGCATGGACACGACGACCGGCATGTCGGCGCCGCCAATGGGGATGATGAGCGTCACGCCCAGCACCAGTCCCAGCGCCACGACGATGCCAAAGGCCAGCGCCGACTGACTGGCAAAGAACATCGCACAGAAGGCCAGCGCCGCCACGCCCAGCAGCAGGTTCAGCAGATGCTGGCCCGCGAACTGCACCGGCGCACCCTGAAACAAACGGAACTTGCTGCCGCCGGACAGCTTGCCCCAGGCGATGACGGAACCCGTGAACGTGACGGCACCGATGAACGCACCCAGGGCCAATTCGAGGCGATTGCCCGCCGGGATGGGCGCCAGCATGCGCGGGGCGATGCCGTCCTCCGGCGGAATACTCGCCAGCGCCGCATCCAGCGGCGGCGAGAGGCCGAACGCGGCCGGCTCCGCGACTGCGGCGACGGCAATGGCCACGGCCGCCAGACCGATCATGCTGTGGAAGAACGCCACCAGTTCGGGCATCTTGGTCATCTCGACCGTCTTGGCCTTCCAAGCGCCGAAGCCCCCGCCAGCGATCAGGCCCAGCAGCACCCAGGCCAGGCCCATGCCATGACCGGCCAGCTTGACGATGAGGGCCGCGGTAGTGAGCATGGCGATGGCCATACCCACCATACCGAACAGGTTGCCGCGAATGGACGTCGTCGGGTGTGACAAGCCCTTGAGCGCCTGGATGAAGCAGACACTGGCGATCAGGTAGAGCAGCGTGACGAGATTGAGGCTCATTGCTTGCCCTCCGCGGCAGTGGCCTTCTTTTCCTTCTTCTTGAACATCTCCAGCATTCGCCGCGTGACGAGGAAGCCACCGAAGATGTTGACCGCCGCCAGCGCGACGGCCAGCACGCCCATGCCCTTGGCGAACGGCGTCTCGGTCAGCGCCGCGGCCAGCATGGCGCCGACGATGACGATGGCCGAGATCGCGTTGGTCACCGCCATCAGCGGCGTATGCAGCGCGGGCGTCACCGTCCAGACCACGTGGTAGCCCACGTAGATGGCCAGCACGAAGATGATGAGATTGATGATGGTGTGGTCCACAACTTCCATGGTCAGCTCCTCGTGACTTGGCCGTCTTGCGTGACGCGGCAGGCCGCGACGATGTCGTCATCCAGCGGCACGTTGAACGTGCCCTCCTTGGTGATGACGAGCTTCAGGAAGTCCAGCACATTGCGTGCGTACAGCGCCGACGCATCGGCCGCGACCAGCGCCGGCAAGTTGGTCTCGCCCACCAGCGTCACGCCGTGCTTGACGACGGTCCTGCCCGCCTCGGTGAGCGGGCAGTTGCCGCCCGCCGGTGCGGCAATGTCGACGATGACCGAGCCAGGCTTCATGGCCTTGACCATGTCCTCGGTGACCAGCACCGGCGCGGCGCGGCCAGGAATCAGCGCTGTCGTGACGACGATGTCGGCCGCCGCCACGCGCTTGGCCACCTCGGCCTTCTGACGGTCCAGCCAGCTCTGCGGCATGGGCCGCGCGTAGCCGCCCACGCCTTCGGCCGCTTCCTTCTCCTCAGCCGTCTCGTAGGGCACGTCGATGAACTTGGCGCCCAGCGACTCGACCTGCTCCTTCACCGACGGCCGCACGTCGCTGGCCTCGATGACGGCGCCCAGGCGCTTGGCTGTCGCGATGGCCTGCAGGCCCGCCACGCCCACGCCCAGGATGACCACGCGCGCCGCCTTCACGGTGCCGGCAGCCGTCATCAGCATCGGGAAGAAGCGCTGGTATTTGTCGGCCGCGATCATCACGGCCTTGTAGCCGGCGATGTTGGCCTGGCTGGACAACACGTCCATGCTCTGCGCGCGCGTCGTGCGCGGCGCGGCCTCCAGCGCGAAGCTGGTCAGCCCCGCGCCCGCCATGGCGGCGAGGCCGTCGCGGTCGAAGGGGTTGAGCATGCCGACCAGCGCCGTGCCGGCTTTCATCAGCGGCAGCTCGTCGGCGCCGGGTGCGCGCACCTTGAGCACCAATTCGCTGGCCAGCGCCGCGGCCTGGTCGACGATCTCGCAGCCGACGGCCTCGTAGGCCGCATCGGTGACGCTGGCTGCAATGCCTGCGCCCGATTCAATGCGCAGCGTGTGGCCCTGGGCCTTGAGCTTCTTGGCCGTCTCTGGCGTGACGGCCACGCGTGTTTCTCCGGCCGCGCGTTCGCGCGGGACGCCAATCTGCATGGGGTCTCCTCCGTGGGCAAAGGGGTCCGCGGCAGCTTACACAATGCCTGCGCTTGTCCCGTGCGGGAATTCGCCAGGAGGTTTCATGACTGCCACAGACCGGTTTCGTCCCAGCGTGACTGTCGCTGCCGTGATTGCACGCGCCGGCCGCTACCTGCTGGTCGAGGAGGAAACGCCCGAAGGATTGATGCTGAACAACCCGGCGGGCCATCTGGAGCTGGGCGAAAGCCCCATCGAGGCCGTCGTGCGCGAGGCGCTGGAGGAGACCGCGCGAGCCTTCCAGCCCGAGGCTTTCCTGGGCGTCTACCTCGCCCGTTTCGTGCGGCCGGCACGTTTAGAGGATGTCACCTATGTCCGGCTGGCCTTCAGCGGCCCGGTCGGCGAGGAGATTGCCGGGCGCACGCTGGACGAGGGCATCCGGCGCACGCTGTGGATGAGCGAGGCCGAGCTGGCGGCCTGCGCCGAGCGCCACCGCAGCCCGCTGGTGCTGCAATGCGTGCAAGACCATGCGGCCGGGCGGCGGCTGCCGCTGGAGACGGTGTTCGGCCACCCGTCGCTGCAGGCACCGCTGCTGAAGGGCTGAGAATCCCGCGCCATGACGACGCCCGACTTCATCGAGGTCTACGACCAGGCACTGAGCGCAGACGCCTGCCGCACGCTGATCGAGCGCTTCCAGGCCAGCGCCCGGGTGCAGCGCGGCGAGACCGGCAGCGGCGTGGACGTCAGTATGAAGGACAGCTGGGACATCGGCATCAGCCAGCACCCCGAATGGGCCGATGCCTGCGCGCAGCTCAACAACGCCGTCATTGGCGGCTTCCGGCAGTACCTGCGCCGCTACGCCCACCTGGCGCTGGCGCCGCTGAAGCTGCAGATGAACCGGCCTGACGGCACGGCGGCGCTGCTCGACGCCGAAGGGGTTGCGGCGCTGAGCGACGAACTGCTGATGGGCTTGATCGCCAAGGTCTTCCGCCCTGGCACGATCAACTTGCAGCGCTACGTGGCCGACCAGGGTGGCTACCCCTACTGGCATTGCGAGCAGTACCCGCGGCTCGACCAGGGCGAGGCGCTGCACCGGGCGGTGCTGTGGACGATCTACCTGAACGACGACTTCGCCGCGGGCGAGACCGAGTTCCTGTACCAGGACCGCAAGGTCGCGCCGCGCACCGGCAGCCTGCTGATCGCGCCGGGGGGCTTCACGCACACGCACCGTGGCAACCGGCCGCAGGGCGGCGACAAGTACATCGCGACGAGCTGGGTGCTGTACCAACGCGCGGAAACCCTGTTCACCACCGCGCGCTGAACCTCGCATGCAACACCTGCTCCGCCTGGCCCTGCTCTCCCTGCCGCTGAACGCGCTCGCCGGCGAGCCGCCGGCCATCGATGCCGCAACCTGGCCGCTGCACAGCTTCCGCTTCTCCCAAAACGCGCTGGCCTGCAAGCTGCCTTCGCCCGACATCGACTTCGGCTGCCTGCGCATCGGTGAACTCCAGATCGGCACCGACTGGGCCGGCGTGACGGCGCGGTTCGGCGAGCCGTGGAAGCGCGAGGCCCTGCCCGGCGGCGGCGTGCGCGAAGTGCACCTGATCGACCGCGATGCCGGGCAACGCACCTTCAGCTACTGGGTGCTGGAGAGCCGCGGAGGCAAGCTCGTCAACGCCCAACTGACCGGCAACCACCCGCCCCAGGACCCGGCCACGGCGCCCGGATTCTCCGGCTTGCGGCTGGGCGACACGGAGGCCAAGGTGCGCGAACTGCTGGGGCCGCGCTTCAAGGCCGCCCCTGTGCTGGAAATCAGTGGCGTGCTGTGGAACTACGCGCCTTTCTGCTTCTCAATCGAAATCGTCGACGGCCGTGTCTACTCGCTGCGCGTGCACGACGGCAGCGGCTAAGCCCGCCAGTGCGCGGGGTCAGCAGCCGCTTTGGGACAATCGAGCCCATGAGTTCCAACAAGAAGCATCGCGTCGTCGTGGGCCTGTCCGGCGGCGTGGACTCGGCCGTGACCGCCCACCTGCTGAAGGAACAGGGCCACGAGGTCATCGGCATCTTCATGAAGAACTGGGAAGACGATGACGACGACGAGTACTGCTCGACGCGGCAGGACTTCCTGGACGCCGCTTCGGTCGCCGACGTGCTGGGCATCGAAATCGAGCACGTCAACTTCGCGGCCGAGTACAAGGACCGCGTCTTCGAGAGTTTTCTGCGCGAATACCAGGCCGGCCGCACGCCCAACCCCGACGTGCTGTGCAATGCCGAGATCAAGTTCAAGGCCTTTTTGGACCACGCGATGCGCCTGGGCGCCGAGAAGATCGCGACCGGGCACTACGCGCGGGTGCGCGAGGTCGATGGCGAGTTCCAGTTGCTGAAGGGCCTGGACCCGCTGAAGGACCAGAGCTACTTCCTGCACCGGCTGACGCAGGCGCAGGTCAGCAAGGCCATGTTCCCGGTGGGCCACCTGCCCAAGACCGAGGTGCGCCGCATCGCCGCCGAGATCGGCCTACCGAACGCCAAGAAGAAGGACTCGACCGGCATCTGCTTCATCGGCGAGCGGCCGTTCCGCGAATTCCTGAACAAGTACCTGTCGCACCAGCCCGGCCCCATCAAGGACGAGCGCGGGCGCAAGCTGGGCGAGCACGTGGGCCTGTCCTTCTACACACTGGGCCAGCGCCAGGGCCTGGGCATCGGCGGCGTGAAGGAGAAGGTCTCGCGAGGATCGGCGGCGACGCCTGGCCAGGCGTCGAAGGGCGGCGGCCATCACGAGCCCTGGTTCGTCGCGGCCAAGGACATCCCCAACAACACGCTGATCGTCGTACAGGGCCACGACCACCCGCTGCTACTCAGCCCGGCCCTGGTCGCTGACGACCTGAGCTGGGTCGCCGGCCGCGCGCCGGCCGCGCACGAGGCCGCGGCCAAGACGCGCTACCGCCAGGCGGACGCGCCCTGCAGCGTCGTCTTCGACCCCACCGGCCACCTGACGCTGCGCTTCCCCGACCCGCAGTGGGCCGTGACGCCGGGGCAGAGCGCAGTGGTCTATGACGGCGAGGTCTGCCTAGGCGGTGGTGTCATCGCCTCGGCGCTCGACGAATGACCCGGCTGGACCGCCTGCTCGCACGCCTGGCCGAGCCTGGCGTCGTGCTGCGGCTGGCGGCCCTGGTCGTCTGCGCAATGGAGCTGGTCAGCGCCGGGGCGGCGCTGCTGGGCGCCCGCACCGAGCCCTACGACGGCCTGGTCGCCGTGGTCTGGCGGCAACTGGGCGGCAGTGCCAACGACCGCGCACTGCTGCTGATCTGCGTGGCCTTGCTGCTGGCCTTCGTCGCGCTGATGTGGCGGCTGGCCAGCCAGGGCAGTGGCGTCGTCACCGTGAACCGGCGCTTGGCCTGGCTGCTGCTGGTGGACCTGCTGGCCTTCGGCGTGACGCCGGGCCTGCCCTTCCTGGTCACGGCGCTGGCCGCGGTGCTGCTACCGGCGCGCGTCGCGCTGGGCTTCGGCTTTGCCCAGGTGCTGCTGAACACCGGAATCTACGCCGCGCCGCAGGCCGCCGCCTGGCTGGACCAGTTCGGGCTGCTGTCGTCCATGCTGGCCCTGCACGGCCTGGCCTTCGGCCTGGGGCGCATGGCCGCCGCCGAGGGCGAGAAGCGCCGCTGGCTGCAGGCCGTGCTGGCCGAGCAGCTGTCCGGCGAACACTTGCTGGCCGAGCAGATGCGCTACAGCGAACGCATGCAGATCGCCCGCGAGCTGCACGACCTGATGGGCCACCACCTGACGGCGCTGAACCTGCAGCTGCAGCTTGGCGGCGCGCTGCTGGCGCGCGAGGACAAGCCCGGCGCCGGCCAGGCGCTGGGCCGCGCACAAGGTGTGGCGGCACAGCTGCTGGCCGACGTGCGCGAGGCCGTGTCGCAGCAGCGCAGCTCGCAGCGCATCGACCTGTCCGCGGCACTGCAGGCGCTGGCTGAGGGCATCGCCAGCACGCGCATCGAACTGGCAATGGACGATGCCGCCCGCGACCTGGGCCCCCGCGCCGCCCACGCGCTGCTGCGCTGCGTGCAGGAGGGCGTGACCAACAGCGTGCGTCATGCCGGCGCGCGTCGCGTGCAGGTTGAACTGCGCGGCCAGGGGGATGAGGTGGCCGTCAGCATCGACGATGATGGGCACGGCGCGCCGAACTGGCACGCTGGCCGCGCCGAGAGCTTTGGCAACGGCCTCTCGGGCATGGCCGAGCGCATGACCGAACTGGGTGGGCAGATGCGTGTGACGCGCACGAGCCCTGGGTTCCGAATCGAACTGAGATGTCCGCGATGGGTGTGATCAAGATCCTGCTGGTGGAGGACCAGCAACTGGTGCGTGAAGGCCTCAAGGGCCTGCTCGCGCTGCACGACGAGCTCAAAGTCGTCGGCGAAGCCAGCGACGGCGCCGAGGCGCTGGAGTGGCTGTCCGCCGCTGCGGCCGAAGACATGCCCGACGTGATCCTCTCCGACATGCGCATGCCGCGCCTGGACGGCGTGGGCCTGATCCGCGCGCTGGCCGCGCGGGCGCTGCGCCTACCGGTCATTCTGCTGACGACCTTCGACGACACGGCCGCCTTCGACGAGGCCGCACGCGCCGGCGCCAAGGGCTTCCTGCTCAAGGCCATCAGCCCCGAGACGCTGGCCCAGGCGCTGCGCGACGTGCATGCCGGCGGCACCGCGCTGCGCCCGTCGCTGACCACGCGCATGGAAGCCCGCGGCGGTGAGCGTGCCTTCACGGCGGCCGACCATCCGGACCCTCTAAGCCCGAAAGAGCTGCAGGTGCTGCGCCTGGTGGCCAGCGGCCGCAGCAACACCGAGATCGCCGGCTTGCTGGGCAACAGCGAAGGCGTCATCAAAAACCACTGTTCGGCCATCTTCTCCAAGATGGGCGTGCGCGACCGCACGCAGGCGGTTCTCAGGGCGATCGATCTGGGCTGGATCTGACCGGCACCGCGAGGTGCAGCACCCAGTACTGCTCGTAGCGGCCCGCGGTCGCGACGCAGGCCGCACCGACGTGGATGTAGTCGGGGCGCATCAGCGACTCGCAATGGGCCTCGCTCGCGAGCCACAGCGCCAGCGCTTGATCCAGGGTCGCGGGGCCGCCGCCGAGCACCTCGCCCCCGCTGGCCATCGGATAGCCCGCCGATTGCAGGCGCTGGCGCAAGGTGCCGGCGCGCTGCCCCTGGTGGCTGATTTCACCCCGCTGCCCCAGTTCCAGCGCATAGGCCGAGGCTGACGCGGCCAGGCGCTCGTCCCAGGCCACGGGCGCCGCGACCGCCTGATGCCGCTGACCGCAGGTGCGCGGCTGCGCACGCACCTGGTTGACCGCCTGCACCACCTCGTCTGCCGAAGGCTGGCAGGTCTGGGCATGCACGCCGGTGGCGCAGAGCAGGGCGGACAACAGGAGACGCATCGTGCGGGGGCAAAGAGCAGTCAATTCGGCTGGGGATTGTCAACTCCCGGCCGTTGGACGACCATGGACCGATGACATCCCACGCCCGCACCCCGCTGCGCATCCCCTTGGCGCTGCCCTTTCTGGCACTGTGCCTGCTGGGCTGTGCCACGGCCCAGCAAACGCCCGAGAGCGCCGAGCAACTGGCCACGCAGATCCAGGCCCTCGTCGGTGACGCGGCCTGCGACGCTCCGGCGCAGTGCCGCACCATCGCAGTGGGCGCCAGGGCGTGCGGCGGCCCGGACAGCTATCTGGCCTGGTCGACGCTGCGTACGGACGAAGCGCGCCTGCGCGAGCTGGTGAAGCGCCACGCCGAGCGCCGGCAGGCCGACAACCGCACCGGCCGGCTGTCCTCCATCTGCGTGATGGCGACCGACCCGGGCGCCAGTTGCCAGGCACGGCGCTGCACGCTGAACGCATCGGGCTACGGCACGCCACCCGGGCGCGCCGACTGAAGCCGGCGCGCCCCAAACAAAAAGGCCGCAGCACCTGCGTGCTGCGGCCGGGGTTGCGACAGCGAGCCAAAGCCCGCTGTGCGCGATAGCGTCAGTCGCCCGCCGGGCTGCCGATCTTGGAGTTGACCGACACCGGCACCGGGTCATTGGTGCGCACTTCCATCAGCGTTGTGCCCTGCGGCGTGCCGTTCACCAGGAAGCTGGCCGCGCCGAGATAGCGTTGGCCTGCTGCCAGACCCGACCAGCTCATGCCCGCTGAGGCCGTGCCGCCGGTGTAGGTCGTCGCGGGTGCCAACGCCTTGAAGTTGCCGCCGGTATCCGAGGTCGTGACGACCCAGCTGGACATCGTGTAGGTCGTGCTCGGGCGCTTCTGGGTGTCGTACGAGATCGTGCAGACCTTGTAGTTGCCCGCCGGCGGACGAATCATCGTGGCAGTCTCGTTGGAGCCGCCGTTCAGGCTGCCGGCCACCGCGACGTTGCTCGAGTTCAGCACCAAGATGTCGATGTCGTCCTCGCCGCCCTGGATCTGGCCGCCGGTCGTCTCCGCGTTGAACAGCTGGAAGCGTGCCACCAGCGTGTTGGCCGGGATGCTCACGGTGCGGACCTTGACGCCCGTGGGCGTGGGCGACGCCGTGCAGACCGTCGCGGCCGTGCCGGTGTTGTTGCCCGTCACGGTCTCGGTTGTGCGCGTCGCCGCCTGCAGGCCGCCCTTCTCGACCACGATGGAGCCGGCAAAGCCGGTGCCGATCGTGAAGATCTTGCTGCCAGCCGTCGCCTCGCTGGTCAGCGCGCCCGGCACGGCCAGCGCGATGCCGCGTGCGGTGAGCGGGCTGCGCACGTTGTGGGTGCCGTCCGACCAGGTCAGGCTGCCGTAGGCCCAGGTGTCCAGCGGCGCGGTCGTACGGGCCAGGCGCACCGAGTAGCTGGCCTGCGCGCCTGGCGCCAGCGTCAGCGACGACGGCGTCACCTGCACGTCGAAGCCATCGAGCATGGCGTTGGGCGTGTAAGTGCTGGTGGTCGCGCCGACGTTGGTGACGGTGCGGGTCAGCGTCTGCACACCCAGCACGCTGCCGGCGGTCAGCGAGGCGAGGTTCAGGTTTTGCGGTGCGATCGAGCCGATCGAGGCGCAGGTGGCGGCCGAATAGAAGCCCAGGTTCAGGCCGCAGCTGAAGCGTGCGTAGTCCAGCACGCCAGCGTCGTACACCAGGCCCGGATCTGCAGCGGCATTGGGCACCACGTGACCGGCGCCCTGCGCCCAGGGCAGACGGCCCGAGGCCTTGGCGGTCGGGCTCCAGGGCAGGTCGGCGGTGACACCGTCGTCATAGGTGTCGGTGGCCGTCGTCATCAGGGCCGACTTGATCATGGCCGGCGTCCAGGTCGGATGCTGCTGCTTCAGCAGCGCGGCCAGGCCGGCGATGTGCGGGCTGGACATCGACGTGCCGGAGATCATGTTGACGTTGGTCTTGGTCGTTTTGCCACCGCTCTTCAGCGCCGTGACTTCGGCAGCCGTCAGGCTGGCCGCGAACGCCGCCACGATGTCCACACCGGGCGCCGTGAAGTCGGGCTTCAGGATGCTGTTGTCGGCGACGTTGGGGCCGCGCGACGAGAACCCTGCCATCTGCGGCGCCAGCACGTCGCCGAAGCGCGTCTGGGCGATGCCCAGCGAAGCCACGGCGTCGACGCCGCTGGCAGCCGCGTAGGCCTTGACGGCATCGCCGTCGGTCTGGCTGATGTGGATGGTGGGCACCGAATGCACCTCGGACACCAAGCCCCCGCCGTTGTCGGCCAGGATCACGCCGACACCGCCGGCCTGCTTGACGGCCAGGCTCTTGTTGACGCGGGCGCTAATGCCGCGCGTGCAGATGACGATCTTGCCGGACACCTTGACCGGGTCCAGCGCCACGGTGCCGTCGGCACTGCCGTAGCAGAGGTCGGCCAGCGCCGGGTTGACGCCCGTGGCGACGGCGTCGGAGGCGCGGATCAGCGACGTCGACGGCACCGGGGTCTGGTTGACCGAGGCCCCGACGTAGTCCACGTTGCCACCCGTGTGGACCGCGGCGCCGATGGTGCGGCCGTGGGTCGACGCAGCGACCGTCGCATGCCAGGGGCCCAGGTTGGCGGACGGCGCCACGTTGGGCCCCGAGTTGCCGGCCGAGGCGGCCACGAACACGCCCGCGTTTGAGGCGTTCAGGAAGGCGACTTCGGTGGTCTCGCTGAACGTGCCACCACCGGCCGTCGGACCGATGGAGTAGTTGATGACGTCGACACCGTCCTTCACGGCCTGGTTGATGGCCGAGACGCTGTTGCTGTTGGGGCAGCTGCCCTGGCTGGGCGAGATCGACCAGCAGACTTTGTACATCGCCAGACGGGCACGCGGCGCGATGCCGGACATGTTGCCCATCGGGATGCCATTGATGCTCGCGGCCACGCCGGCGTTGCCGCCTGCCGTGGATAGGGTGTGCGAGCCATGGCCGCCACCGGCGTCGATCGTGCCGTCACGGCCGGAGTTGAACTCCGCCGCGTTGGCGCCGGCGATCTGCGTGTACGAGCGGATGCCGATCAGCTTGTTGTTGCAGTTCGAGGCCAGGATGCCCGGCTTGATCTGGCAGCCGATGCCCTTCCACTTGGCAGGCGGCGGGCCGTAGACCAGCGTGCCGCTGGGGTCGTGCGTGGGCGCGCCATTGGCGTCGACCTTGTCCGCAAAGCTCGTGTCCTCGGGCCAGACGCCGCTGTCGATCATCGCGATGATCATGTTCTCGCCCGCGGCACCCACACCGCCCAGTTGGCTGTACAGGCCGCCCGGCTGGTTCAGACCCAGGAAGGTGGGCGTGTAGCTGGTGTGCAACGTGCTGATCGCGTCGGCTTCGATGTTGAGCACGCCGCTGTTCTTCTTCAGCGCGCGCACTTCGGCGTCGGTCAGGTTGGCGGCAAAGCCGTTCAGCACCACGTCATAGCGCGCCGTCACGTTGGCCGGGTCGATGGTGGCCAGCACGTCTGACTGCTTCTTGTTCAGATAGGTCAGGTAGGTCTGCACGTTCTCGGCGCTGACGTCCAGACGCTGGCCCGGGGCCGGCCGGGTGGCGGGCAGGCCGGCAATCTCGCCGCCGTAGCTGGCTGCAGGTGTGCCGACCAGCTGGACGATGTAGGAGCGGCGGACGTCTTGTGCGCTGGCGGTGGCCGCGGCGCCGGACAGAAGCAGCAGGACGGCCAGCGAGGCCGGTGTGAGAGTCTTCTTGGACTTCATGAGGAGTTCCTCTGACTTGCTTGTGGCAATGGGGGGAGGGAAGCGCGGGGCGATCAGACCGACTTGCGGCGACGGCCGGCGGCCAGCAGGCCGGCCAGGCTCACGCCGACCAGCGCGAGGCTGGCGGGTTCGGGCAGGTAGCCGATGTTGTCCACGGCAAACTGGGCCTGGTTGCCCGCCGGGTTCACACAGTCGTTGTTGCCGTCGTACAGGCAGCTGGAGATGGTGACCGACTGGAACCAGCCGCTGGCGAAGCTGCTGTCAAAGTCCCAATGGCTGAAGTTGAAGTTGCCCAGGGCGTCCTGCAGCTCGAAGTCGCGCGAAATCGTCGTGGAGCCGCCGCCAGCATCGAAGCCGGTCACGACCAGCTTGCCGACGCTGAAGTCCAGCACCGCGCTCAGGGGCAGCAGGAAGCCGAAGTCCAGCCCGGTCATGCTCATGCCGCCTTCGGAGAGCTTGACGTTCAGGCCGCCGTCGTTGAGCGCAGCGTAGAACTGCGTGCCATTGCCGCCGGGGCAGATCGCGATGTCGCAGCTGGCGAAGGTCGCGATGGCGCCGTCGAAGATGTTGGTGCCGATGGTCGTGACGACGGCATTGCCTTCTGCCGTCACGTCACCACCGGAGAGCACGGCCGGCAGGGCCGAGTCGAAGGTGATGAAGCCGCCACCCGCGAAGGCCGCGGAACAAGCGAGGGTCGCTGCGAGGGCAAGCGACGAACGGAAATACTTTTTCATGGGGTCCTGTTCACATTCCAAGGGTTGGGGACTGGGCCGAATCCGGCGCGGCGCTACGCGCTTGCCGAACCCGAGGCTGCGCAATGGGGAAGGCCCCGTGCCCGCGCAAACTTGAATTCCGGCATTCCATAGCAGGAACGCGCGATTTTGGTGAGCTGCGGCTTGACGACCATCCCCACTTCTCCTCCCCTTCAGGCGAGGGGTTCCAGGGTTATTTCGCGTGACAGGCGCTGCGCAAACGCTGCGAGTGCGTTAAGGAGGTGACGAAGCCGGGCCGCTCGCCGGGCCAGCCACGGCAGCGGCGTTCATCAGGCTGGCCTGGCTGGAGAACACGAGCTCCGAGGCCTTGTGCGCCACGCTGCCGTCCTGTTGCTTTTCGCGCAACAGCGGCTGGTCGGAGCGACTGCGCACGGCGCTGAAGCGCCCCGGTTGGGCGGGCTCGAGAATCAGCACCCAGTCCGCCTCCTGCGTGAAGGGGTCCGCATACAAGCGGCGCAGGTGATGGCGGGGTTTGACCCCGCGCCGGTCGACGAGCAGATCCTGCAACTCGCGGGGGTATTCGGCCGGCGGCACCGGGGTGGCGCGGCTGTAGCTGGCGATGGCGCGCGCTATTTCGGCGCCACGCCACAACAGCTCGGCCTCGCGCTCGCGCTGCGCCGCCGTGGTCCAGGCCTGGCCCAGCGCGGCCAGCCCGGCCGCCGTCAGGGCGACGAGGAAGAGCACACCCAGATAGGTGAAGCCACTTGGCGGCCGCCACCTGGCTCGACGCACGTTCACCACTCCGCGTACAGACGCCCGTCCGCCGCGCGTCCGGCGGCGCCACTGCGCACGTCCCAGACCTGGCCGGCGGCCTGCATGTCGGACGGCGGCGCAACCACCACCCAGCCCTCCCGACCACCGTTGATTGGGTCCTCAGGAACTTCGCGGATGTAGCGCAGGGCAGCCAGCTCCTCCAGCGAATCCGGGTAGCGCCCCTTGTCGGCGGCAAACTGGTCGATCGCGTCGCGCATCACCTGCAACGAGGCATGCAGGGCGGTCTCGCGCGAGCGCTGCAAGCTGTTGAAATAACGCGGCGCTGCGATGGAGGCCAGCAAGGCCACGATGGCCATGACGACGATCAGCTCGATCAGCGTGAAGCCGCGGCGGCGGGCAGATGGGGTGGTCCTCACGGGTGTCCCTTGGCTTCACCAGTCGTGCAGAAGGCTGCCGTCCAGCGCACGCCGATCCGAGCGCGAGAAGACGTCGAACACGTCGCGTCCTGCGCGCGGCGCGTCCGGCGGGCTGTCATAGGCGCGCAGCCCCCAGCTCTCGTCGGCGGGGAGCCCGACGTCCGCGAAGGGATCGCGCGGCAACCGGCGCAGGAAGTAGATCCGACGCCCGTCCACCGACTTCGCATCCTTGACGCCGTCCACCAGCACGCGCAGATTGGGCGGATATCCGCTGTCATCCACGCCCAGCACGATGTTGCCCGACTCGACCGCGCGCTTGTAGGCATCGATGGCACCCCGCAGGCCGCGCAGCGCGGCGCGCAGCTCGGTCTCCCGGACCCGCTGGACGGACAGCTCCAGCAGCGGGCGCGCCGCGCTGGCCAGCACCGCCAGCATGGCCAGCACCACCAGCATCTCGATCAGCGTGAAGCCCCGGCTGCGCATCGCTGGCACGGCGCGTCAGCGCGCCGCCTCGACGCTGATCAGGCCGCTGCCCTCCATGCGCACGGACGCGGTCTCGCCGTTCAGGCCATTGGCCGACAGCGACGACACGTTGATCTGCGTGACGCCTGCCCCAGGCAGCGCCCGGAACACGATGACCCGCTCGCCGCGCGGCAGCAGTTCGAGCGGTACCCGGCCTGGCGTGGCACCGGGCTGGTTCTGCGCCAGTTGCAGGCGGGCGGGGTCGTATTCCAGCTCGCCCTTGATCGACAGCGGGCTGTCGCTCTTCAGGCTGACCGAGACCGCGCCACCCGCACTCGCTTGCGCCGTCACGTCGAGCTTGACCGTGGCCTCGCTCGGCATGGGTGTCGCGGCGCGCGGCGTGGCCGACGCGTCGCTGGATGGCGCCACACCCACCCTGGCATCGCGCCGCAGCAGGCTGCTGAATGCGCCGGGGCTGGCGTCCGTGCCGCTGGCCAGGCGCGTCAGCGAGGCGTCCGGCACGGCGAGGTTGCGCACCACGCGCGGCGTGATCAGCAGCACCACCTCGGTCTTGTTGCGCGTGTCGGTCTGGGTGCCGAACAGCCGGCCCAGCACGGGGATGCGCGACAGGCCCGGGATACCGACCGCGCTCTTGCGGTCCTCGTCGTTGATAAGGCCGGCCAGCACCTGGGTCTCGCCGTCGGCCAGGCGCAGCACAGTGGAGGTGTTGCGCGTGCCGATCTCGTAGGCCGTGGTGCCGCCGGGGCCGGTGACCTGGCGGATCAGGTTGCTGACCTCCAGGCCCACCTTGATGACGACATCGTTGTCGAGCTGAATGGTGGGCTCGACGTCCAGCTTCAGGCCGATGTCCAGGTAGCTGACCGACGCGGCCACCGACGTGGAGCCGGTGAAGTTGGTAGTGGTCGTGAAGACTGGCAGCTTCTGGCCGATGTGGACCTTGGCCTTGTCGCGGCTGCGCACGCGGATCTTGGGGTTGGCCAGGATGTTGGAGTTGCCGGCCGTGCCGCGGATGTTGGCGATGACGGCGGGGTTGGCGATGCTGGCGCGGAACTGGTCGCGCTGACTCAGCAGCACCTGCCCCACCGCGCCCGGTAGGCCGTATTGCACCGCCTCGGGCCACTGCAGGCCCAACGCGTCGACCTGGTCGGTGGCCAGCTCCATCACCTCCACTTCGAGCATGACCTCGGGCTCGGGCAGGTCGACGGACGCGATCAGCTTCTCCACCAGCCGCAGCACCTCGGGCGTGTCGCGCACCACCAGCAGGTTGAGCCGCTCGTCGATGTGGATGTCGCGCACCTTGGCGATGGTGCGCACCATCGCCTGCACCTGCTTCACGTCGGCGTTGGTCAGGTACAGCGTACGGGTGACCAGCTCCTGGTGCTCGCGCTGCTTGGCGGCCGTGTTCGGGAACACCAGCACCGAAGTCTCGTTGAGCAGCTTGCGGTCCAGCTGCTGGGTGCCGAGGATGACGCGCATGGCCTCGTCCATCGTCACGCCGCGCAGAAAGACGGTCACGCGCGCGTCGGCACGCACGTCCTTGTCGAACACGAAGTTGACGCCGCTGGAACGCGCCAGCGCCTCGAACACCTGGCGCAGCGGCGCGTCGCGGAACTCCAGCGTCACCGGCTTCTGAAAGGCCGGGCCCAGCTCGCCGACTGCGGCCTCCAGCGGCCGGGCCTGCGCCACCTGGCTGGCGAGCAGCCGGGCGCCCGGGTGCTGGGGCGACTCGGCCAGGATCTCGCGCGCGACCGCATCGGCGCGCTCGATGCGGCCCTCCTTCAGCGCCGCACGGCCGGTGGCCAGCTGCGCCTCGTGGCGGCGGCCGCGCTCGATGTCGACGCTCAGCGCGGCCAGGCGCGGGTGCTTGGCGTCGGCCAGCGCCAACTGGCTCAGCAGGGCCGAGGCCTCGTCCCAGCGGCCCGCACCGCGCAGCGCTTCGATCTGCAGGATCAGCCGTGCGGTGGCCTGCTCGCGGGCGCGCACCTGGGCGGCACGCAGCTGCGCGTCGGTCGGGTCCTTGGCGAGCGCGTCGTCCAGCACGCGCAGCGCGGCCGGCCATTGGTTGGTGCGGCCCAGGTCTTCGGCCTGGCGCAGCGCGGGGTTGGCGCAGGCCGTCAGCAGCGCGGTCAGCAGCGCAACGAGGGCCAGGGCGGGGAGCTGCTTCATGGCGTGGCTTTGAAAACGAGGTTCTGGGGGATCCTGGCCGGCAGCCAAGTCAAGCTGACGCCGCTGGTCGACACCTGCTCGACGCGCCACTGGCCATCGATGACGTCACCGCGCCTGACGCTGAGGGCGCTGCCCGGGCCGGTCAGCAGCGCGACCTCGACGGCCTTGCCGCCCTCGCCTTCGACGACGCGGCCGATCATCTGGTACGGCAACGGCGGCGCCGCCGGCGGCGGTGGGGGTGCAGCTGCCGTGGGTGGCGGTGCGGGCGGCGGGGGTGGGGGCGGCGGCGGTTGCCAGGCCGCGAGCTGGGCGGGCGAGACCTCGGCCCAGGGCTGTCGGACATCGCCGGGTTGAATGACTTGGGCGACTTGGGCGGCCTGTGCGGCTGGATGCGACTCGGATGCCGATGCCGATGCCGCGGGCGCGGCCGGGCGCACCGCGGCAACCACTGGCGCCGCCGTGTCGTCAGGCCGCGTGGCGACCCAGGCCGTGGCGGCCAACGTCGCGACGAGAGCGCCGCCGAGGGCGAGCTGGCGCGGCTTGATCGGGCTCAAGGCGCGGCCCTCCCATGCAGCGACCACTGCAGCTCGGCATCGACATCGCTGCTCACCGGGCTGACGCGGCGCAGCTTGATGGCGTCCAGACTCAGCGCCGGGTCGTGCGCAAGCGCAGCACCGATGAAGCGGCGCAGCTGCGCGTAGTTGCCCGTCAGCGGCATGGTCACGCGCAGCCGCTCCAGGCCCTCGCTGGTGGACAGCCGGTGCTCGGTGCGCGCGCCGTTCAGGTCAAGGCGTATGCCCAGCTCCAGCAGGTCGGCCAGGCGCTGCTGGCGGTCACGAGGCGAAGGCAGCGCGGCCTGCCACTGCTGCACGCTGACGGGCACCGTCGGGGCCAGCGCCGCCGGACTGGCCTTGCTGCGCAGCGCGCGGGCTTCGGCCTGCAGCGCGGCGGCCTGCGCATCCCAGCGCTTGCCGGCAAAGCTGGCAACCAGCGCGAGCAGCAGCGCCGCGAGGCCGGCGAGGCCCGGCCAGCCGAGGGCCTTCAGGAGCGCCTGGGGCTTCATGACCCACCTCCGGTCGGCACGCGGGCGCTGATCTCGAAGCGCTGGCCAGTCAGCCCCGTCTCGGCGGCCGAGAAGCGCGACAGCACCACCTGGCCCCAGCCCGGCGTGGCTCCCAGCTGCTCGGCCAGTTGCAAGGCCAGCAGCTTGTCCGGCGTCAGCCCCTCCAGGCGCAGCTCGCCGCGGCCGGCGCTGGCGTCCAAGCCCAACCAGGCGATGGTCCTGGCATCGGCGCCCACTGTCTCGACACGGGTCAGCAGCGGCTCCCAGGGCATGGCCAGCAGTGCGCGCGCCTCGGCGGCTGAGCGGTTCTCCGCAGCGGCTGCAGCCGTCTGGCGCGGCGGGGCCTTGGCGGCCGGGCGCAGTTGGGCCACGCGGTCGCGCGCGGCCTGGGCGGCGTCCAACCCGCGATGGCTGTCGACGGCGCTCCAGGCGGCCGTGGCCAGCACCAGGGCACCGGTCGCGGCCAGCGGCCAGGCCAGCGGCGAGCGGGCCGAACGCGGCAGGAAGTCGGACTGCGGCGTGGCCGGGCCGGGCTGGGGCAAGAGCTGGCCGTCGGGAGTGCCGACAGCCAACGGCATGTCCAGTCCCAGGTCGGCCAGGTGTTGCAGGCGGCGCGACTGCAGGCCGGTCACCCGGCCGCGGTCCAGCTGGATGACCACGGCCACACCCGCCTCATGCCAGACCGCGCGCCCGGACGCCGACCGCGTGGCCGCGGGCAGCGACGCCAGCCACGCTGCCCAGGCCGGCCGCACGGCGGCGAGATGCACACGCGCGGCCTGGGCTTGCGCACGCAGGCCGGCCAAGTCCAGGCCATGCAGCGCAGAGGCGCCGGCGGCCTCGCCCAGCTGCCAGGGCGCGATCGCGAAGCGCTGCGCGGCACCGCCGAAATAGTGGGCGAACTGCTGCTGGGCGTAGGCCTGCACGGCGTCCAGGCCCGCCAGCGGCAGGCCGGGCTCCACCACCATCTCATGCAGCGCACGCGCACTGACGACCAGCTCCACGGCCGTGCCGGGGCATTCGCGGCACCAGGCCTCGAACTCCGCCCCACCCGGTGTGACGAACAGCGGCCGCGGCTTGGCGAGCCGCGCGGCGATCTGCTGCCTCAAGCGCTCACTCATCGAGGGTGACACGTTCCAGCTCCTCGAAGGTGGTATCGCCGCGGCACACGGCCGCCAGCGCCATCTCGCGCAACGACTTCATGCCGCGCGCCTTGGCCGCGGCCTTGATCTCAGACATGGGCGCACGCGCCGCGATCAGGTCGCGCAGGCCGTCGTCGAGCTTGAGCAGCTCCGCCACCGCGCGCCGGCCCTTGTAGCCCGTGCCGCGGCAGTGGCCGCAGCCCTCACCCTTCATGAAATTGCCGTTCATCACCGCGTGACGTGCGAGCGTCGCGTCGTCGGGCGTGAACGGCTGCGCGCAGTGCTTGCAGGTCAGCCTCACCAGGCGCTGCGCCAGCACGGCGTTCAGCGCGGACACGACGTTGTACAGGTCCAGCCCCATATGCATGAAGCGGCCGATGACGTCGAACGCGTTGTTCGCGTGCACGGTGCTGAACACCAGGTGGCCCGTCAGCGCGGCCTGCACGGCGATCTGCGCGGTCTCGGCGTCGCGGATCTCGCCGACCATCACACGGTCGGGGTCGTGGCGCAGGATGGAGCGCAGGCCGCGCGAGAAGGTCAGGCCCTTCTTCTCGTTGACGGGGATCTGCACGACGCCAGCGAGCTGGTACTCGACCGGGTCTTCGATGGTGATGATCTTGTCGGCGCCGGTGTGGATCTCGGCCAGCGTCGCGTACAGCGTGGTGGTCTTGCCGGAGCCGGTCGGGCCGGTCACCAGCAGCATGCCGTGAGGCTGGCGGGCCTGGTGGCGGATGGCGGCGCGCTCCTCGTCGCCGAAGCCGAGCGCGTCCAGCGTCAGCGACCCGGCGCGTGTGATGGCCGCCCGGTCGAGGATGCGAATGACGGCGTCTTCGCCGAACACACTGGGCATCACGCTGAGGCGGAAGTCGATCTCGCGGCCTTGCACGCGCAGCTTGAAGCGGCCGTCCTGCGGCAGCCGGCGCTCGCCAATGTCCAGCTCGGCCATGACCTTGAGGCGCGACACCAGCTGCTCGGCGACCTGCGGGCTGTCGACCTGCCGCACCAGGGCCATCACGCCGTCGACGCGGAAGCGGATCACGGCGCCGCGGGCCGTGCATTCGATGTGGATGTCGGACGCGGTGTCCTGCAGCGCGTCGTAGATCGTCGCGTTGAGCAGCCGCACAACCGGGCTGGCCTGTTCGCTGAGCGCCAGCGCCGACAACTCCTCGGTGTGGTCCTCCACGGCCGCCAGCGCGTCTTCGACGTCGGACAGCGCGCGGAAATCGGCCTCGCCGGCACCGAGAAAATGCGTCACCGCCTCGGGCGCGCAGCGCTGCCAGCCGACGGGGGCGTTGAGGCGCGACTCGACGCTCTGCAGCAGCATGGCGTCCTCGTCGCGCTCGGCCAGCAGCACGCGCCTGCCGTCGGCGCCGATGGCCAGCACCGCGCGCCAGCGCTGGGCCTGAGCCTGCGGCCATTGCTCGAAATCCAGATGCCAGGGGCCGTGCTCGGCCGGCAGCCAGTCGCTCAGCGTCGTGCTCATTGCACCTGCTCTACCAACTGGAAGATCGGCAAGTACATCAACACGATGATCCCGCCGATCAGTACGCCCATGATGAGCATCAGCGCCGGGTTCACCAGGCGCGACAGCAAGTCGGTCAGCCGCGCCGCTTCCTCGTCATGGAAAGCGGCGGCGCGCTCCAGCATGGCCGCAACCTCGCCGCTGCGCTCGCCCACGCGCAGCATGCGGCGCGCGACCGGCGTGGCCAGGTCCTGCGCGTCGAAGGCGGTGGACAGGCGCTCGCCGCGCTCGATCTGCGCCGCCGCGGCCCGGACGGCATCTCGCCACGGCGCCGCGACGACGTCGACGACGATGCGCAGGCCGCTGAGTGCAGGCACGCCCGATGCCAGCAGCATGGCCAGCGAGCGGTACAGCCGCGCCAGCGCCAGCACGCGCAGCCGCGGCCCCAGGCCCGGCAGCGTCCAAAGCGCCGCCTGCGCACGCCGGCGCACGGCTGGCTGGCGAAGCAGCGTGAAGACGCCCAAGCCCACAACTGCAATGCCGCCGATGACCAGGCCCGGATGCGCCCCGGCCGTCTGGCCGAACTCGATCAGCACGCGCGACGCCCAGGGCAGGTCGGCACTGGTCTGCTCCAGGATGCCGGCGAAGCGCGGCAGCACATAGAGCAGCAGGAACAGGATGACCAGCGAGCCCACGCCCAGCAGCATCAGTGGGTAGACCAGTGCGGCGACGAGGCGCGAGCGCAGCGCGTCCACCCAGCCCAGGTAGCGCGCATGCTGGGCCAGCGCGGTGGACAACTGGCCGGTGCGCTCGTTGGCCGCGACGATGGCGCAGATCAGCTCGTCAAACGCCTGCGGCTGCTGGCGCAGCGCGACGGACAGTGGCTGGCCCTGCTCGATCCGGGCGATGACCGCGTCCAGCGCCGCGCGCACACCAGGCTGGCCTTCCTTCTCGCGCAGCGTGTTCAGCGCCTCCAGCAGCGCGATGCCGGCGTCCAGCAGCACGGCCAGCTCCTGACTGAAGAGCTGCAGCGGGAAGCGCGTGCTGCGGCGCCAGGGGCGGGCCGATTCCCGCGCGGCGACTTCGCGCACCTCCAGCACATGCTGAGGCGGCACACCCAGCACCGCGGCCACGGCGGCGCGGTCGGGCGCCTCCACGCGCTCGGTGCTGACGGCGCCGGCGCGCAGCACGCGGGTCTGGAACTGCGGCACTGTCAGTGTCACCAGGAGGTGAGGTCGGCGTCCTCACCCTCGCCGCCAGGGCGGCCGTCCTTGCCGAACGACAGCAGGTCGTACTCGCCATGCTCGCCCGGCGAGCGATATTGGTAGTCGTTGCCCCAGGGGTCCTTGGGCACCGCCTTGGAGAGATATGGTCCGGCCCACTTGGGCTCGTCAGCCGGCTTGGCAACCAGCACGGCCAGGCCTTGTTCGGTGCTGGGGTAGCGGCCCACGTCCAGCCGGTACTGGTCCAGCGACTTCTGCAGCGCATCGATCTGCGCCCGTGTCGCCTTGACCTCGCTCTTGCCAATCTGGCCGAAGAACTTCGGACCGACGTAGCCGGCCAGCAGGCCGATGATGACCATGACGACAAGCAGTTCGAGCAGCGTAAAGCCGCGGGAGCGGGACAAAGGGAACATGGCGGGGCGGGGTACAGCGGGAGCGCGACTGTTCATCGGCGGGCGAAGCCCGGCAATCGGGATTTGACCGCCCCGCATTCTCAGGGTCCGGCCATGACGGGCCGGTCAAGGGGACTGGGCCAGGGTGCAGCTGTTGCTCGCGTTGTCGGCGCAGGGGCCTTGCCAGCGGATCTGCACGGCGGCGGCCGGCGGCAGCGGCGCTCGGCCATCCAGCGCCTGGCCGCGCACGCCGGTGAAGTCGGCCAGCGTGGTCCAGGTGCTGCCGCCAGACAGTCGGTATTGCAGCAAATAGCGGCTGCCGGGGCGCAAGGATCGGGTCTTGATCTGGTACTCGCCCGCCACGATGGCGAAGCCGGGCGCGTCACGGAAGGGCTGGGCCAACGGCTCGCCGACGAACAGGCCCTGGCCCGGCCACTGCACGGCCTTCCAGTAGGCCTCGATGGCGGTCGCGCCGCGCCAGTACTGGTCGACCAGCACCGACGCGCGGGAGAACTTCTGCTGGAAGTTGCAGGGCTCTTCCACCGTGCCGTAACTGGCCGTCGCGCCGGCGTCCAGCCAGGCGGTGATGGGCATTTGGCCACCGCCGCCCGGCAAATTGCCGCCAGTGGAGGTCAGCGTGTCGGCCAACGCGCCGGGGCGGAACTGGATCGTCGACAGGTTGGTGACGCTGACCAGGCCGGTCAGATAGAACAGCACGTCGCTCTTGGCCGACAACGAATTGGCGGCGGGCAGACCAGTGCTGTTGTCGACATAGTTCAGCGCCAGCACGCCGGCCCAGGCGGCGGGCAACGTGGCGAAGTCGGTCCAGCGCACGTTGCGGTCGGTGTCGGTCGTGCGCACCAGCCATCCGTCCCCCGCAGGCCGGGTCGCGTCAGCGGCCACGCCGCGGTTGATCAGCGCCTTGGCGGCGTCCAGCGTGCGGGCGCCCAGCAGCATGGACGGGCGCAGCTGCAGATCGGCCTGGGGCCGGCGTGACTCGCTGTCGTAAAGCGGCGACGCCGCCGTGCTCGGGCAGGCACCGGTCGACGGGTTGGGGTTGCAGTAGCGCGTGTCGAAACCCAGCGCCATCGCGCTGGTGATGCCCATGTTGCAAGCCCCCACAACGCGGCTGGGCGCGCCCCAGGTCAGCAAAGTGGCCTGGGCAGCGGGCGCCGCGGCAGCCAATTTTGCGTCGATGTCGGCTTTCAGCAACAGGAAGTCGGCCGACGTGATGGTCTCGCTGGCCGTGTTCACCTTGACCCGGATCAGGTTCGTAGCCGGCACGCCACGCGCCGCCAGGTAGGCCGCGCCCACTGCCTCGCTGAGCGCGTCGCCCTCGGCCACGACGACCGCCAGATCGGCCGGCGAAAGGCCGCTGGCGGGCAGCGTCAAAGTCAGCGTCTGCCCTATGCCACCAGCCCCTGTGCTGCCCCCGCTGCCGCCCCCGCCGCTGGTGGTGTCAGCACCGCCTCCGCCCCCCCCGCCGCAGGCGCTCAGCAGGGTCAGCAACAGCGGCATAAACAGGCGGGTGGAGAGGGGCATGCGGATCATTTTCCTCGGGGTTTTGACACCCAATTCGCACCATTTCGGGGCGCTCATGCCCTTTCGTGCCCCACGAACCCGGGCTTACCCCAGTTTCATGCACCGTGGCGGGGCAATACATTCTCGTCACTCGACGCGGTTCCGGACTCCGGTCTCGGGCCGCCGGGCGGGTTGTGAGGAGACAAGACAAGCGACAAGCGCAAAAGGTTGCTTCGTAACCCCGAAGACAATCACACCGGCCACCAAGGCACCCCTTGGTGGCCGTTTTATTTTGTGCCCCTCGCCCGCGCTCGCCGCCGGACGCAGGCGAGACCGGTCTTCCCGCGAGGGGACGGCGATGCCTGCGGCGTCGAGCCGCAAGCACATCGCCCAACGGGCCGGCTTGGGAGCGGCCCGGCGCTCGGCCCGCAAAATGCGCGCTCACGCCCCCCCCCCGACGAAGTCCTCCAGATGCTTGAACTGATCACTGTCGCTGCCGCCTCGCTGCTCGCCGGCTTCATCGACGCGGTGGCTGGTGGCGGTGGCCTGGTGCTGGTACCGGCGCTATTCAGCACCTTCCCAAGCGCCGCTCCGGCCACGCTGCTGGGCACGAACAAAGGCGCGTCCATCTGGGGCACGGGCTGGGCCACGCTGCAGTACGTGAAGCGCGTCAACCTGCCCTGGCGACGCTTGATGCCGGCCGCCGTGCTGGCCGGTGCGGGCAGCTTTGCCGGCGCCTGGTCGCTGACCCTGGTCAGCGCCGATGGCCTGCGCAAGGCGCTGCCGCTCGTGCTGCTGGCCGTGCTGGTCTACACGCTCGCCAAGAAGGACCTGGGCCGCGAGCACAAGCCCCGCTACACAGGTCGCGCCGAGGCAGCGGTGGCCAGCGGCATCGCGCTGGCCGTGGGTTTCTACGACGGTTTCTTCGGGCCCGGCACCGGCAGCTTCTTCGTCTTCCTGTTCGTGCGGCTGCTGGGTTATGACTTCCTGCACGCGTCGGCCACAGCCAAGCTGATGAACCTGCTGACCAACGCGGCGGCCATCGCGCTGTTCGTCAGCAAGGGGCATTTCTGGTGGCAGATCGCCGCCGTCATGGCCGTGACCAACGTCGCTGGCAGCCTGCTCGGCACGAAGCTGGCCCTCAAGCACGGCGCCGGCTTCGTGCGCGGCGTCTTCGTCCTCGTCGTTGGCGCACTCATCCTCAAAACAGCCTTCGACGCCTTCATGCGCTGATCTACGATCAGGCATTCCCCAGCGCCCTCATTCACCATGCCCGTCGATCCTCAACTGCGCAATCTGGACATCGAGATCCCGACCCAGCCGGAGGTCCTCGTCAAGCTCTCGCTGCTGATGGCGGCCGAGGACATCGACCTGCAAGCCATGTCCGCCCTCGTCGAGACCGACATGGCCCTGGCCGCCGCCGTCATGAAGGCGGTCAACTCCTCCCTGTACGGCCTGCGCGGCCGCGTGCAGACCGTGCACCAGGCGCTGACCTATCTGGGCATGCGCGAGGTCGCGGCCATCACGTTCGAGATGGGCCTGCGTGCCGCGTTCCCGGCCGCGGCCGAGCTGGAATCGGTGTGGACGCGCGCCTCGCAGCGCGGCCTGCTGATGGGCCGCATGGGTCAGATGCTGGGCGTGGACCCCTGGGCCGCACACTCGGCCGGCTTGTTCGAGGAATGCGGCAAGGCCGTGCTGTACCGCCACGCGCCGACGCACTACCCGGCCATGCTGCGCGCCGCCACGCGCGACGCCGAACTGGTGGAGCTGGAGAAGACCGCCTTCGGCGTCAGCCATGACGCGCTGGGCGCAGCGCTTTGCGAGAGCTGGGGCCTGGCGCCCGCGGCAGTGGCCAGCGTGCGCCACCACGTCGAGGTGCAGGCCACGCTGACCATGCCTGAGAGCCTGGCACGCCGCAGCGTCGCCGCCATCTCGACCGTAGCCTGGGCGCTGCTGACGCATCCCGAACAGCTGGACGACGTGGCCAGCCAGATCGCGCCGCAGGCGCAGCTGGACGAGACCCTGGTGCTGCGCGCCGCGCGCCGTGTCAACGAGCAGCTCCTCGCCGCCCAAGAGCACGGCCGCTGAAGGCGGCATCCCCCCGCTGCGCGGGCACATGGCGGGCCGAGAGTACGGCTGCGCTGCTCGCCCCACCCTGAGACCGCTCGCGGTCGCAGCTGCCTTCGGGCGGTTGCTCAGGCCGCGAGACTGAGCCGATCTCTTCCGGCGTGCTTGGCGATGTACAGCGCCTCGTCGGCGGCCTGCAGCAGGGCCTGCGCGCTCAGGTAGGGGTGGGCCGGGCTGGCCGCCGCGAGGCCCACGCTGATGGTCAGGCCGCCCATGCCGTCGGGCAGGCGAAGCGCGCGCAGTTCGTCGCGCAGGGACTCCAGCACGCCCTGCGCCTCGGCCATGCCGAAGCCGGGCAGCAGCGCGACGAATTCCTCGCCGCCGAGCCGTGCGACGACGTCGGTGTCGCGCTTGAAACGCTCGCTGAGCAAGGTCGCCACGCGCCGCAAGGCCTGGTCCCCCACAGCCGGGCCATGGGTGAGGTTGAAGTGCTTGAACTGGTCCAGGTCCAGCACCGCCAGCGCCAGCAGCCCGCGCAGGCGCTGGGCGCGCTTGAACTCGCGCCGCAGCGCTTCGTCGAAGGCACGCTGGTTGGCGATGCCGGTCAGCGCATCGATGCGTGCGAGGCTGGCCAGCTCGCGCTGGTTGGCCTCCAGCGCCGCCTGGGCCTCGTGCAGCAGATGGCGCTGCTGGGCCAGTTCACGCTTGAGTTCGCGGGCGTCCTGGTCCTGCTGCCACAGCGAGCCGCGGGCGCGCAGCATGGCATGGCCGATGCGGTCCAGCTCGACGGCCAGGCCCGGCGCCGGGGTCGCGTCCTCGGGCGTCAACGGCACAGGGGCCGACTCCATCGCCTCGCAGCCAGCGGCCAGCCGGCGCAGCGGGCGCAGCAGCAGCGCCTCCAGGAACAGCAGTTGCGCGGCGCTGAGCAGCAGCACCAGCCAGGCCATGCGGGCCAGGCCTTCGCCACGCGCCTCGAAGCCGCCCAGGCTCCACTCGAACACGGCCACGATGACGCCGGTCAGCAGCGGCACGCCCAACGTCAGCCGCAACCGCAGCGAGCCCAGCCGGCGCGGCTCGGCGTGGTCCAGGGTTTCGGCGAGGGAATCGGTGCTCATCGGTGAGGCAGACAGCGACACAAATTGTCACGGCCACACAGGCCGCTGTGCAGGCTGATTGCCTCGGGGTTTGTCAGGGGTTACGCACGGCGGCGCAAACCGGGCTCAATAGGGAACTTGGTCCGAAGGGTATTTCCAGAAGTCCTTGAGCAGGTAGTTCATCGGCAGGTTCAGCGCGGTGTTCTTGGGCGGGATGGGCTTCAGGAACCAGCGCTCGTAGATGGCATGCGCCTCGCGGCTGGCGATGAGGCGCTTCATCTCCTCGTCGATGAAGGCCTTGAGCTCCGGGTCGTTCTTGGGCAGCACGATGGACAGCGGCTCGATGGTCAGGAACTTGCCGACGACGCGGAACTTGTCCGCGTCGGGCCGCGCGGCCACGATGCCGTACAACAGCACGTCGTCCATGACGAAACCGTCGGCCTGGCCGGCGGCCAGCATCTCCATGGCCTTGGCGTGGTCGGGCGCCTCGATGATCTTGATGTGCAGCGCGCGCTCGTTGTTGGCCTGGGTGATGGACTTCAGCGGCGTGGTGCCCTTGGTGGAGACCATGGTTTTGCCGTCGAACTGGGCCAGGTCGGTGATGCCGCCATCGGCCCTGACGAGGTAGCGCGCACCGGTGATGTAGTGGGGAACGGTGAAGTTGACCTTCTCGCGGCGCTCGGCGTTGTTGGTCGTCGAGCCGCATTCAAGGTCGGCCTTGCCGTCCACCACCATCTGGATGCGGTTGGCCGGCGTGACCAGCAGGAACTGCGGGTCCAGCGTGTTCATCTTCAGCTTCTTGCGCAGGCCTTCCGCCAGCTTGAGGCATAGATCCACCGCATAGCCGACGGGCCGGCCGTCGGGCAGCAGATAGCTGAAGGGCACGGACGACTCTCGGTGCGCGAGCACGATGCGGCCGCTGGACTTGATGCGCTCCAGCGCAGGGCCCGCGGCGGCAGTGCCAGCGAGACCGAGGGCGAGCAGGAAAGGCAGCAGGGTTTTCATGGCGGGACCATTGTGATGCAGCCCCTAGAGTGCGGCCATGCGAAGTTGGCTCTTGCTGAGTTTGGGCGTGTTGGCCGGCCCGGCCGGGGCCGACCCGGGCTACTACATCGTCACGCCCTACGACCAGGCCGGCCGTCTCGGCGCGGAGCTGCGTTACTGGACGACGAAGGCCCCCAACGAAGAGGCCGTGCTGTGGCCCGAGCTGGGTCTGAGCTGGGGCGTCAACACGCGCTGGACGACGCGGCTGCTGGCGAGCTGGGAGGGCGAAAGCCTGCGCGGCGCCAAGCTGGAGACCTGGAACTGGGTCAACGAGGTCATGCTGACCCAGGGCGAGAAACCCTATGACCTGGCCCTCCACGCCCAGCTCATCCGCAACCGCCAGGACCGGACCAACGCGCTGGAGCTGGGCCCCGTCTGGCAGACTGACCTCGGCCGCCTCAGGCTCAACGCCAGCGCCTTCTGGGAGTACGACAGCGACAAGCACGACACGCGGCTCAAGCTGCAGTGGCGCGGTGTCTGGCGCGTGGTGCCTGGCTGGCGCGCGGGCTTGGAGGGCTTCAGCGAGGTCGGTCGGTGGAACGACTGGGCGCCGCGGGCCCGCCAGTCGCACCGCGCCGGGCCGGCGCTGCTGGCCACGCTGTGGGACGAGGGGCCGGACACCGTGACGCTGAACACGGCCTACCTGTTCGGCAAGGTCTACGGCCGCCGCGGCGAGATGTTCACGATGCAGCTGCAGTGGCTGCGCTGAGGTCGGCCGTGGCGAGGGTCCGGTTGCGGCCGCCGCGCTTGGCTTCGTAGAGCGCCCGGTCGGCCGCGGACAGCAGGTCGGCGAAGCGGGTCGCCTCGGCCGGCAGCATGGCCAGGCCGACGGACAGCGTGGCGCTGACCGTGCCGCCCTCGGGCGTCACAAAGGTGGCGTCCTGCACCATCAGCCGGATGCGCTCCGCCACCTCGCGGGCGCCGGCCAGGTCGGTGCGCGGCAGCAGCACGACGAACTCCTCGCCGCCGTAGCGCGCAGCCAGGTCGCCGGTGCGCAGCGACCGCAGGATCAGGCCGCCCACCTGGCGCAGCACCTCGTCACCGGCCGGGTGGCCGTGGCTGTCGTTGATGGCCTTGAAGTGGTCGATGTCCAGGAACAAGCAAGCCAGCGGGTAGCGGTGGCGCACGGCCTGGCTGAACTCGATCAGGCTGCGATGGTCGAAGTAGCGGCGGTTGTGCACGCCGGTAAGGCCGTCGGTCATGCCGGCCCGCCGCAGCCGCTCGCGGTTGAGCATGCTCTCGATCGCGATGGCTGCGATGGCCGCGAGCCGGTCCAGGAACTTGGTGCCCGAGGCGGCGTCGTAGCGCTCGGGGTCACGCGAACCCAGGTGCAGGCTGCCGATCAGCAGGCCCTGGCGGATCAGCGGCAGCAGCGCTGCGGAGCGCACGCCGGCAGCAGGCTCGAAGGCCCTGGCCAGCAGCGGTGCGTCCGGCCCGGGGCCGATGAGGCGGGTGGTGCGCGCCGCGCCGAACAAGTCCTTCAGCGGCGCGTGGCCGTCCAGCAGCCTGGGCGCCTTGACCATAGGCAGGGCCGGCAGCGCGCGGCGCAGCTCTTCCTCGGGGTCCAGCAGCCACAGCTCGGCGGCGTCCAGCCCGAAGTCGTCACGGCAGTCCACCAGCAGCAGGTTGACCAGCTCCTCCATCGAGCTGACGGCCATGAGCCGGCGCTCCAGCGCGTCGAAGCGGTCCAGCTTGCGCTCGTTCGCGTGGGCGGCGTCGAGCAGGGCCTGCAGCTGGCGGCGCAGTTCCTGGACTTGGGCTTGAGGGTCGGGCGAGGTCATGGCCGCACGATTGTCGCGGTGCCGCGCGCGAAGCTGCGTGACAGGCCGGTGAGCGGGTCCACAAACGCGATCGCGCGCGCCACCAGTTGCAGCGGCGCGTCGAAGCGCGGCGGGCTTTCGTGCGGCTGCAGCACGGGGTAGATGCGGTCGCCGACCAGGGGCAGGCCCACAGCGCTCATCTGCGCGCGCAGTTGGTGCTTGATGCCGGTGCTGGGGCGCAGCTCGTAGCGGGCCAGGCCGGCGGGGAGGTGCTCGACGAGATCGACCCAAGTCTCGGCATTGGGCTCGCCGGCCACGGCCTGCATCTGCATGAAGGACTCACCGCCGCGCTCGACCAGGCGATGGCGCAGCACGCGCGGCCAGGGCCCCTCGCCCACCGGCGCGACGGCCTCGTAGACCTTGCTGACCACGCGGTCACGGAACAGGTTCTGGTAGGCGGCCCGCTCGGCCGCGCGCAGGCTGAACACCACCAGCCCGGCCGTCTCGCGGTCCAGCCGGTGGATGGGGCTGAGTTCGGCCAGCCCGGTGGCACGGCGCAGCCGAGTCAGCAGCGTCTGCTGCACGTAGGCACCGCCCGGCGTGACGGGCAGGAAATGCGGCTTGTCGGCCACCAGCAGGTGTTCGTCCTGGAAGACGATGTGCTCAGCGAACGGGATCTCGGGCTCGGCGTCGTGCTGGCGCCAGTAGAAAACGCGGCGGTTCGGGCGGTAGCCGCCGGCCAGCGGTGCGCCGGTCTCGTCGACGACCTCGCCGCGGGCGATGCGCGCGGGCCAGTCGGCCACCAGAGGCAGGCGCTCGGCGAGGAAGGCAGCCAGCGTCGCCCAGGGGCCGGGCGGGCAGAACACGGCGCTGGCACCCACGCCGTCGTGCAGCGGCAGCAGCGGCTTGGGCGCCCGGGCCACTACTCGATGCGCGGCCCGCCGCGGGCGCGCTCGTCCATGTAGGTGTTCAGGCGCTTGAGATCCTGCGGTTCGGCACGGTCGCCTCGCCACTCGCGCACCCAGGTCTCGCGGTTGGGCTCGCGGGCCAGCTCGCGCACCGCGGCGTCGATGGCCTCGATGTGGCGTCGGCCCTCAGGCGTGCGACTGCAGGACACCGTCGCCAGCAGCGTGCTCAGCCCCTCAGCCACCGGCAGCGCGACCAGCGCGCCGGGGTCGCCCGCACGCGCCAAGTAGTCCTTGACGACGGCCGGGTACTCCAGCGTGTAGTCCATGCGGCCGGCACGCAGCATGTCCAGCAGCTGCGTGCTCAGTTGGGCACCAACGGCAAGGCGCGGCACGACCTGCTGGGTCAGCAGGCTGTCGATCTGGGCGCCGAAGGCGCGGTCGCGGGCCAACAGCAGGCGCAGCTCGGGTCGCTTCAGCAGCTCGGCCAGCACCAGGCGGCCGTCCTGCGGCCGGCCCTGGGCCAGCTGGGGCAGCAGCTCGCGGCGCACGATGACGTGGATCTCGCGCGAGACCAGCGGCGGGTAGAGATGCGAGAAATACAGCCACTGCAGCCGCTCGGGCGTGCGCACATGCAGCGTCGAGCACAGCGTCTGGCCGCTGCGGCTCTCAGCCTCGTAGCGGGCCGTGCTGGCCTCGACGAACTCATGCCGCTGCGCGGGCATGCGCGCCAGCAGCACGCGCATGAATCCGTCCACCTCGCCATGACCCAGCTCGGCGATGCTGCGCGGCGCCCGGCCCTGCACGAAGCTGAAATGCGGCGGCACGTCCTGGGCCACCCAGCGGATGGCCTCGACGGGCGGCGCGGCCTGGGCCGTCATGGCCATGCTGAGCGCAGCCGCGACCCGCCAGCGAAGCATCGGTCAGTCTCCTTCGACCCACTCCATGCGGGCGCCGAGTTCGCCGATGTGCTCGACGAAGTTCGGGTGGGCGCGGCGGATCGGTGTCGCGTTCTTGATCACGCTCTTTCCCGGGATGCTGGCCGCCACCATCAGCAGCGCAATGGCCACGCGGATGATGTACGGGCTCTCCACCTCGGCCGGGCTCAGCGGCTTGCCGCCGAAGGTGATCATGCGGTGCGGGTCGCTCAGGAAGGCGTGCGCCCCGAACTTGGCCAGCTCGCTGGTCCAGCCCATCGCGCCGTCGTAGATCTTGTTCCAGAACATCACGCTGCCCTCGGCCTTGACGCCCAGGGCCACGAAGATGGGCAGCAGGTCCACCGGCACATAGGGCCAGGGCGCGGCTTCCACCTTCTGCAGGATGTTGCGCGTGAACGGCTCCTTGACCTTCAGCGGCCCCGAAGTCACGCAGCGGCTCCAGCCGTCCTCATGGAGGATCTGCACGCCAAACTTGGCGAAGGTGCGGTCCAGCAGAGGGAACATTTCCGGCGCGCTGTTCTTCACGCGCACGTCGCCGCCGGTGATGGCGCCCAGCGCCAGAAAGGTGACGATCTCGTGGAAGTCTTCTGTGAAGGTGTAGTCGGTGCCACCGAGTTCGTCGACGCCGCTGATCTTCAGTTTGGACGTGCCATGGCCTTCGATGCGCGCGCCCAGCAGCGACATGAAGTTGCAGAACTCCTGCACATGCGGCTCGCTGGCCGCGTTGGTCAGCGTCGAGACGCCATCGGCCAGCGCGGCGCACAGCACGAAGTTCTCGGTCGTCGTGACGGAGGCGTAGTCCGTCCAGTGCGCATTGGCCGTCAGGGGCCGGTGCACGCGCAGGATGAGGCCGTCGGGAAGGCGCTCCACCTGGGCGCCGAAGCGCTCGAAAACCTCCACATGCGGGTCAATCTCGCGCGCACCCAGCGTGCAGCCCTTGACGTCGTCCTCAATGCGCGCGGCGCCGAAGCGGGCCATCAGGCCGGGCACCAGCATGATGGAGGAGCGCATCTCCTCGGGCAGACGGTCGACATTGGGGTCGAAATGGGTGTGCTCGTGGTGGACGTCCAGGATGCCGGTCTTGAAGTCCAGCTCGACCTTGGAGCCCAGCTTGCGGAAGACCTCGACGATCTTCTTCACGTCGGTGATCTCGGGCACGCCGCGCAGCCTCACGGGCTGCCGGGTCAGCAGCGTGGCGCACAGGATGGGCAGGACGGCGTTCTTGTTGGCCGAGGGGGTGATGCGGCCCGAGAGGGGCGTGCCGCCGTGGACGATCAGGTGGGACATGGGTGCAGGCTCGAAGCGAGGGCGCGATTGTCGGGCTTCGCCGAAAACCGCAGGATTTCTTCAGGAAACATCAGGTTTCAGGGTCCAGCCGCCTGGCACGCGCCAGCCGCCAGGCGTCAGCCGGGTCGGTGAACACCTGCTCGGCCGTGGTACCGGTCTCGCGAGCCCGGGCGTCGATGGCGATGCGCTTGTCGAAGACGTAGCACTCGCCTTGCCAGTCCTGGGCGGCGTCGGGGAAGGCCTCCAGGAAGTTCAGGATGCCGCCGTCCAACTGCGCCACCTTCAGGCCGCGCTGCTGCATCCAGGCCGCCGTTTTCTCGCAGCGGATGCCGCCGGTGCAGTACATGGCCACCGTCTTGCCCTGCCATTCATCGCGGTGCGCCTCGACGTAGGCCGGGAAGTCGCGGAAGTGGGCCACGCCAGGGTCGATGGCGCCACGAAAGCGCCCGAGCTTGAACTCGAAGCTGTTGCGGTTGTCCAGCACCACCGTGTCAGGGTCATCCAGCAGCTCGCGCCAGCGCTGCGGGCTGACATGGGTACCGATGTCGGCGCCGCTGACGGCGCCAGACACCCCGGGAATGCCGAAGGCAACGATCTCACGCTTGACCGACACCTTCAGCAGGCTGAACGGCGAGCGCTCGCAGGCGTTGTGCTTGAAGTGCAGCCCCGCCAGGCCCGGCTGGGCCTGCAGATCGGCCTCGAAGGCGCGAACGCTCTCGGCTTGGCCGGCGATGGCAGCGCTCAAGCCCTCCTCGGCCACCAGCACGACACCGCCCAGTGCATGGGCGGCGCCGCGTTCACGAAGCCAGACGGCGAATCCGGGCGGATCTGCCATCGGGGTAAAACGGTAGAAAGAGCTGTGCAGAACGGGCATGGAGGCGAATTGTCGGCTCGTACACTGCCGCCCCTGAATTGCCCCCTCGCTGCCCATGCACCGGCTGCGACGCCGCCGCCGCCATGTCCGATCGCCTCAAAGTCCTGCCCCAATATCTGATGCCCAAGCTGGCGATGACGCGCCTGGCAGGGCATCTGGCGTCCAAGCCGCTGGGCGGTGTGACGACCTCGACGATCCGCCGTTTCGTCGCGCGCTACGGGGTGAACATGGCCGAGGCTGCGCAACCCGACATCGCGGCCTACGCGACCTTCAACGATTTCTTCACGCGGGCGCTGAAGGACGGCGCGCGGCCGCTGGCGCAGGCACCGCTGATCTGCCCGGTGGACGGCGCGATCAGCCAGGTGGGAAGCATCCAGGGCGACCAGGTCTACCAGGCCAAGGGCCAGGCCTTCTCGACGACCGCGCTGGTGGGCGGTGACGCGGCGCTGGCCGCGCAGTTCCAGGACGGCCTGTTCGCCAACCTGTACCTGAGCCCCAAGGACTACCACCGCATCCACATGCCCGCGGCCGGCCGGCTGCTGCGCATGGTGCATGTGCCGGGCGAGCTGTTCTCGGTGAACCCGACCACGGCGCGCGGCGTGCCGGGGCTGTTCGCACGTAACGAGCGCGTGGTCTGCGTGTTCGAGGACGAAGCCATCGGCCCATGGGTGCTGGTACTGGTGGGCGCCACCATCGTGGGCAGCATGGCCACCGTGTGGCAGGGCCGGATCAAGCGCGGCGGCGACGTGCGCGAGTGGACCTATCGAGATCAGGACATCCGCCTCGCCCAGGGCGACGAGATGGGCCGCTTCCTGCTGGGCTCCACCGTCGTCATGCTGTTCCCCAAGAGCGGCCTGCAGTTCAACCCGGCCTGGCAGCCGGGCGGCGCCATCCGCATGGGCGAACTAATGGCCCGCTGAGGGCACACCGAGCAGGGCGCCGGCGACGTCAGCGGCCAGCGGGCGTCCCAGCAGCCAGCCCTGCAGGTGCGTGCAGCCCAGCCGCTCGACCTCGGCGGCCTGCACCTCGGTCTCCACGCCTTCGGCCACCACGGCCAGCCCTAACGCCTGGGCGACCACGCAGGCCGCGTGCACGACGGCGCCAGCCGACGGCTCGGGCAGCGGGTCGACCATGCTGCGGTCCAGCTTGAGTGTGCTGATGGGCAGCCGGCGCAGCAGCGTCAGCGAGCTCTGGCCGGTGCCGAAGTCGTCAAAGGCCACGCCCACGCCGGCCTCGCGCAGCCGGGCGAGCTGGGGCAGCACGCCGTCCAGGTGGGTCATCGCGGCGGTCTCGGTGATCTCGACCTCGATGAGCGCCGGGTCCAGGCCGTGCGCACGCACCAGGCCCAGCAGCCAGTCGGCGAAGCCGGCATCCTCGAACTGCAGCGGCGACACGTTGACGGCCACCGGCAGCACGGCCAGGCCTTGCTGCTGCCAGGTGCGCAGCTGCTGGGCCGCCTCGCGCAGCACCACGGCGCCCAGCGCGACGATCTGGCCGGTGCGCTCGGCGGCAGGGATGAAGTCGGCTGGGCTGACGCGGCCGCGCCCGGGCCGCTGCCAGCGCACCAGCGCCTCGAAGCCGGCCAGCCGGCGCGTGCCGGCCGTGAACTTGGGCTGGTAGTCGAGCTGAAACTCGCGCTGCTCGATGGCCGCGGCCAGCGCCTGCTCGATCTCCAGCAGGCCGCCCGCGCTGGCCGCCATGCCCGGCTGGTAGGCCACGACAGCGGCGCCGGCCTGGTGCTTGGCCTGATGCATGGCTACATCGGCCGCGCGCAGCAGGGATGCACCGTCCTGGCCATGCTCTGGAAATCGCACCACGCCGACGGACATGTGCACGTAGAGCTCACGGTGGCCGACCTTGAAGGGCGCGTTCATCAGCGCCAGCAGGCCCGCGCCGGCCAGCAGCGCGCCGGCCTCGTCGCTCACGCCGGGCTGCAGCAGCAGGAACTGGTCTTCGCCCAGCCGCGCCAGCATGGCCTCGGGCGGAAGTGCGGCGCGCAGCCGGGCGCCGATGGCTTGCAGCAAGGTGTCGCCGGCCTCGTGGCCCAGGCTTTCGTTGACGAGCTGGAAGCGGTCCAAGTCGGCCGACAGCAGCGCCAAGCCCGGGCTGCCGGGGGTGGTCAGTTCGGCCAGACGGGCCAGCGCGGCGTGGCGGTTGGGCAGGTCGGTGAGCTCGTCGTGCAAGGCCTGGCGGCGCAGCGCCTCGGTGGCGCGCTGGCGCTCGGTGTCGTCCAGCAGCAGCACCAGCAGCGCCGGGCCACCCTCCCATTCGATGTAGCTGGAGCTGCCGCGCAGGTAGATGGCGCTGCCGTCGCGCCGGTAGCGCACGCCGTCCCAGGCGATCTGGCCACTGCGCTCCTGCAGCAGGCGCTGGTAGCGGGCCCGCGCGGCCTCAACGTCGGACGAGGCGATCAGCGGGCCGATGGCGCCGATGTCCTCCACGCGGCTGAAACCGAACATGGCCAGCGCGGCCGGGTTGGCGAACACGGCCTGACCCTCGCGCACGACCAGCAGGCCTTGCATGGACTGTTCGTACAGCTGGCGCAGCCGCTCGCTCATGCGCTTGGCCTCGCGGTGCGCGCGCCGCACCGACAGCAGGATCAGCGCCATCGCCAGCGTGCCCTGCACGTAGGTGCCGACGATGTGGGTGGCCGGGGAACGCGCCAGCGGGTCGAGCAGCGGGCCGCTCAGGTGGACGAAGCCCAGGCCCGCGTAGCAGGCGGCGACGAACCGCTCGTCCGGTTCACCGCCGCGCCACAGCCACCAGGCCGCCAGCCAGGCGCCACCGGTCAGGATGGCCGCCGCCGCTACCACGCCCAGCCGCTGCTGCACGATGGCCAGTGCCAGGATGACGGCCAACAGCGCGACGAACAGCGGCGCGGTCTGCTTCCAGCGCCACGGCCGGCTGCGGTAGTGGCTGGCGCCGGCCAGTTGCCAAGCCAGCGACGCGATGATGCAGGCAGTGGCCACCGTGGCCTGCAGCTTGTAGTGCAGCGACCGCGTGTCCGCCGGCACCAGCGCCACACCCAGCGCCAGGCCGAAGGCGAGAAAGATCTGGCTCCAGCCCCAGTCGCGGATGTGGATGTGCGCCGGCTCCAGTCTGGCCAGCACGAGCATCGCAACCCCAAGCATCAGCAGGAGGCTGGAGCTGATCAGCAGCAGCCAGGTCATCGTCCCATCCTAGCGAGGAAGGGGCGATGAACGCGAACTTGTGAAGAAGCGGTGTCGTTAGAACTCCGGACGAATGTCACGCGTAACCAGCGGCCACCGGTCACTGCGCCAGGGCGTAGCCGGCAGGCCAGCGCCGTCCACGAGGTTGGCGTCCAGCGGCGTGTCACCCCAGGCGTAGCGCACGGCCACGGCTTTCTTCACCATGTCGCTCCAGATGCGCACGCGGTCCTTGCCGACGATCTCGGCGCGGGCGGGCACGAAGCGCTGGTCTTCGCCCGCAACGGCAAAGCCCAGCAGCGGGCCACCGCCACGGGTGGCCAGGCCGCCGGCGACATCGGCAAAGGTCAGCTCGAAATGACCGTCAGGCAGCGCACGGCTGGCTCGCAGCGTCGGGCCCCTGAAGGGCATGGGCCGGCCGTAGGTCTGTGCCAGCGCGATGCGGGCCAGGCGTTCGCCGACGGTGTGCTTGTCGCGCGGGTGGATGTCGTTGGCGTCGCCCACATCGATGCTGACGGCCATACCGGTGGCGGGGAGCTCTAACGTCTGGCGCTGGGCGTCGCGCAGCTCGGCAAAGGCGCTGCCCTCGGGCAGCGGCGGACGCGGGCCAAAGGAGGACAGCTGCACGAAGTAGAACGGCAGAGCCGGCTGGTGCCACTGCGCCCGCCAGTCGCGGATGAGGCGCGCAAAGGCTTGGGCGTAGCGGGCCGCACGCGGCGCGTTGGTCTCGCCCTGGTACCAGATGACGCCGCGCACGGGGAGCGGCGTGAAGGGCTGGACCATGCCGTTGAACAGCAGACTGGGCAGGTCGTTGGGGCCGGGCTCCTCCACGGACTGCAGTGCCTCGACGCGCGTTTGCCAGCGGCCAGCCAAGGGCTTGGCGCCGGCTGTCGTTTCCAGCCTCAGACCGGCCGCCGGCCCGTAGATGCCGCCGTCGCCGCCAGTGTCGGTCACACGCACGGCGATGAGGTTGTCGCCCTCGTGCAGCAGGCCGGCGGGCAAGGCGTAGACGCGCACGGTTTCCCAGCCGCAGGTGTTGCCCACCGGCTGGCCGTTGACGAAGCTCTCGTCGCAGTCATCGACGGGGCCCAGGTGCAGCGTCGCGGCACCCGCCGCCTCGGCGGCCGTCAGCGTGACGTGGCGGCGCAGCCAGACCTGGCCGTCCAGGCCCGGCAGACCTTGCGTCTCCCAGACCTGCGGCGCGTTCAGCGTGGGCCAAGCCTTGTCGTCCAGCGCGGGGTCGGCGCCGGAGACCAAAGCCTGCGGCGGCACGCCCTGGAAGCGTTGCACGCGCGCCAGCATCAGGTCGCGACGGCCCTGAACGAATGCGGCCGCGTCGGCCGGCATCGCCCGCATCGTGGCAGCAAGATCGGGGTCGGTGGCCGCTGCAAGCGGGCTGGTCCAGGTTTCGACATGGGTACCACCCCAGCTCAGGTTGAGGATACCGATGGGGACCTCGACGCCTGCCTGCACGCGGCGCGCAAAAAAGTAGGCCACCGCACTGAAGTCCCCCGCCGTGGCGGGCGAGCTGACGTCCCAGCGCAGCGGCGGCGCGTCGCGCAACGGGGTCAGGCTGACGCGGTGCGGCATCTTGGCGTGGCGGATCAGCGGGTGCTCACCGGCCGCCGCGACCTCGGCGGAAGCGTTGCTGCTGTCGGCCAGCCGCCATTCCATGTTGGACTGGCCGGCGGCGATCCAGACGTCGCCGATCAGAACGTCGGCGAGCGTGCGTTGCTCGGTGCCGGCGCTGACGTGCAAGGGGTAGGGGCCGCCCGCCTTCAGCGGCTTCAGGGCGACCTGCCAGCGGCCGTCACGGCCCGCCGGCGCGACGGCCTCATGGCCGGCCAGTTGCACGCGCACCCGCTGCCCGGGCTCGGCCTGGCCCCAGATGCGCAGCGGCACGTCGCGTTGCAGCACCATGTGATCGGCGAACACGCCGGCCAAGTCCAGCGCCTGGGCCGCGCCGCTGGCGGCGATCAATGTGGCGATGATCAGAGTGCGCATGGCGGTCACCAGGTCAGAGTCACCACGGCGCTGGCGGGCAGCTCGTAGCTGAAGCGCCGGCCGGGCGCCTGCACGGTGAAGCGGCGCGCCTGCTGGCCCGAGTTGGCCACGATGAGCGCCGTGCTGCCGTCGGGGTTGGTGAAGGCGACGTGGTCTAGACCTTTCAACCCGCCCTCGGAGTCGATGCGGCGAGCGCCCTGGTGCACGAAGCGGCTGGCGTGGCCGAAGGCGTAGTACTCGATGTTGCGCGTGACCTTGCCGGTCTTGGGGTCGATGGTGACGACGCCGCGGCAGTCCTTGCAGCCACCCAGGTGCGGGCCGTAGGCCGGGTCGAGTGCCAGGTTCCACATCAGTACGCCGCGCGCACCATGGCGCGTGCTGCCGATGATGAGGTTGCGCGTGATCCACGGCAGCGTCTCGGCCCACTGTGGCTTCCATTCGCCGCCTGAGCATTCGGTGAACCAGACATCGAGCTCCGGGAAATGCTGTGCCACCTGCGACTGCGCCGACACGTCACCGGCATAGCAATGCCAGGCCACGCCGGAGACGAACTTGCGCGCCGTCGCGTCGGACAGCATGGCCAGCGGGCTCCAAGGCTCGTCCCAGTTGTGGTCCCACTCCAGCAGCTGTGTCTTCATGCCCTTGGCTGCCAGCAGCGGGCCCAGGTGCTGGCCTACGACGGCCGCGCGCGTGGCGGGCGGCATGCGCATGCCGGGGTAGTCACCCGGCTCGAAGTGCGGCTCGTTCTGCAACGTCAGCGCAAAGATGGGCACGCCCTCCGTGCCCATGGCCTGGACGTAGCGCACCATGTAGTTCGCGAAGGCACCGTAGAACTCGGGCTTGAGCTGGCCTTGCACGAGACTGTCGGTGGTCTTCATCCAGCCCGGTGCGCTCCACGGCGAGGCCATGACTTGCAGCCTGGGATTCAGCGCCAGAGCCTGCTTGACGGCAGGGATGACGTCGGCGCGTTCCGGGTCCAGCGAGAAGTTCTTCAGCTCAGGGTCGGTCTGGCCCGGCGGCATGTCGTCCAGGCTGTAGTGGCGGCGCGAGAAGTCTGAAGCGCCGATGGTCAGTCGCGTGAACTCGAAGCCCAGGCCGTTGCCTTCGCGCGTGAACAGCTCGCGCATCAGCGCGTCGCGCTGGTCATCCTTCAGGCCGTGGCGGATCAGCCAGGCTGAGCCCTCGGTGATGGCCGCGCCAAAACCGGCGATGCGCTGGTGCTGACGCCCGGGGTCGACGTGGATGATGCTGCCAGCCTTGGTGCCGGGCGAAGCGACCTGGCTGGGCGCCAGCAGATGTAGCTGGTCGGCTGTGGTCAGGAAGGCCCGCACAGGTGCGGCGTTAGCGGCGCCGGCGAGCGCGGCGATCAGGGTCAAAAGAAGGGTCTTCATGGTCGGGCGGACGGGGCCGCGCAGTGAGCAGAAATGAAATCAGCGTGGGGTGGCATCACGGCAACGCAGCGGCGCACGACGTCGCACGTGTTGTCGACGAAGGCCTGGGCGCGATCGCGGGCCGTCAGCTCTGCCAGCGGGTGGGTGCGCCGCGGACGCAGGCCCTGCCCCACCAGCACCTGCAGCCAGCTCGGCTCGGAAAACAGCTCCTGACCGTGGCGATGGATGCGTCCGCTGCTGGCGAACAAGTCCATGCGCGCCTGCAGCGCGTCGGGCACGGCCATGTCACGGCAGTGGCACCAGAAGGCGGAGTCGTCGCGGCGCGTCAGCTTGTAGTGCAGGATGACGAAGTCGCGCACCGCGTCCATCTCGATGGCGGTCTGGCGGTTGTATTCGGCGATGTCGGCGGCCTCGGGTTCGGCGTTCGGGAAGAACTCGATGAGCCGCAGAACCGCGCTCTGGATCAGGTGGATGCTGGTGGATTCCAACGGCTCCAGGAATCCGCCGGACAGCCCGATGGCGACGCAGTTTCCGACCCAGGTCTCGCGGCGGCGGCCGGTGCGAAAGCGGATCAGCCGGGGTTCTGCCAGCGGTTCGGCGTCCAGGTTGCGCAGCAGCGTCTCGCGCGCCGCGGCTTCGTCGACGAAGGCACTGGCGAAGACATGCCCGTTGCCGGTGCGGTGCTGCAGCGGGATTCGCCACTGCCAGCCAGCCTCAAGCGCCGTGGCCCGCGTGCAGGGCAGCAGCGGGCCGGTGGACGGCGTGGGCACCGCCCAGGCGCGGTCGCAGGGCAGCCAGCGGGACCAGTCCTCGAAGGGCACGCCCAGCGTCTTGTCGATCAGCAGACCATGCAGGCCGGAGCAGTCGATGAAGAACTCGCCGTCGACGACCGCGCCGCCCTGCAACCGCAGGCTGCGCAGGCCCGCCGCATCACGCTCGACGTGTTCGATGCGGCCCTCGACGCGTTGCACGCCCGCCTTCTGAGCATGCCGGCGCAGCAGCGCCGCGTAGCGCGTCGCGTAGAAGTGGAAGGCGTAGACGATCTCCGCCAACGGCGAGCCGGCCATGTCCGGCCGCGGACGCATGAAGCGGCCGGCGAGGGACGCCTGGTTGTTGATCGAATAGTCGGCCAGGCCACGCCCGGCGCCCAGGCGCAGCCAATGCTGGTGAAAGGGCAGCTCGTCCAGCGGCCGGCCGATGTCGCCGAACGCATGCATGTAGCGCTCGCCCCGTGCACCCCAGTTCACGAACTCGATGCCCAGCTTGAACGTGCCGCCGGTCTCGCGCAGGAACTCGTCCTCGTCCAGCCCGATCAGCGCGTTGAAACCGCGGATGGGCGGGATGGTGGCCTCGCCGACGCCCACGATGCCGATCTCGTCGGACTCGACCAGCGTGACCTGCCAATGCGCGAGGCCGTCTTTGCCCAGCAGCCGCGTCGCCAGCGCCGCCGCCGTCATCCAGCCGGCGGTGCCGCCGCCCACGATGACGATGCGGCGACGCACGTCCATCAGGCCAGGCGTTGTTCGCTGGTAGCGTCGAAGACGCTCAGCGCAGACTCGTCGATGTCGAAGGCCAGTTCGTCACCGGCCGCGATGCGACGGCCGTCGTGCACCAGCACCGAGACGCCCTGCTCGCCCAGCTTCATCCAGACGACCTGGTGGTTGCCCATGGGCTCGACCAGTTGCACTGTGCCGCGCCAGCGACCGTCGGACTGCAGGCGCACATGCTCGGGCCGAACGCCCAGCACGAGGTCCTGGCCCGCCTTAACGCGGCCCTCGGCCAGTTGCAACGGCAGCGCGCCCTGTAGCGAGCGGCCATCCGCGCCGACCTTGGCCGGCACCATGTTGATGGCAGGCGAACCGAGGAAGCCGGCAACGAAGAGGTTGGCCGGCCGCTCGTAGACCTCGCTGGGCGTGCCGATCTGCTGGATGACGCCACTCTTCATGACAACGATGCGCGAGGCCAGCGTCATGGCCTCGACCTGATCGTGAGTCACGTAGATCATGGTGTTGCCCAGCGTCTGGTGCAGCAGCTTGAGCTCGCGGCGCAGTTCGGCGCGCAGCTTGGCGTCGAGGTTGGACAGCGGCTCGTCGAACAGGAACACACCGGCCTCGCGCACCAGCGCCCGCCCGATGGCGACGCGCTGGCGCTGGCCGCCCGACAGCTGGGCCGGCTTGCGGTTCAGCAAGGTGGTGAGCTGCAGCATGTCGGCCGCGCGCTTCACGCGGCGCTCGATCTCGGCCTTGGGCACGCCGGCCACGCGCGGGCCAAAGGACATGTTGCGCTCCACGGTCATCGTTGGGTACAGCGCATAGCTCTGGAACACCATGCCGATGCCGCGCTCGGAAGGTTCCGCGTCGGTCATGTCCTGGCCGCCGATGTGGATGCTGCCGCCGCTGACGTCGATGAGTCCCGCGATGCTGTGCAGCAGCGTCGACTTGCCGCAGCCCGACGGGCCCAGCAGCACGAGGAACTCGCCCTCGACGACCTGCAAGTCCAGGCCCTTGATGACTTCGTTGTGGCCAAAGCGGATGCTCAGGCCCTGGATGTTCACGCCACTCATTTGACTGCGCCCGCTGCAATGCCGCGGACGAACCAGCGGCCGGAAATCAGGTAGACCAACAAGGGGACCGCCGACGTGAGGATCGTGGCCGCCATGTTGAGGTTGTAGAGCCGCTCGCCAGTCGTCGTGTTGATGACGTTATTCAGCTGCACGGTCATCGGCTGGTTCTCGCGGCCGGCGAAGGTCAGGCCCAGGATGTAGTCGTTCCACACGCCGGTGATCTGCATGATGGCTGCGACGATGAGCATGGGCGTGGACATCGGCAGCACCAACTGCACGAAGATGCGCCAGAAGCCACCGCCGTCCACCCGCGCCGCCTTGAACAGCTCGGCTGGCAGGCCGGCGTAGTAGTTGCGGAACAGCAGCGTCATCACCGGCATCGCGAACACGAGGTGGACGACGACGATGCCAGGCAGGCTGCTGTAGATGCCGACGGCCGCTTCCAGCTTGACGAGCGGGAAGATCATCACCTGGATGGGGATGAAGGCGCCCATCATCAGCAGGCCGAACAACCACTCGCCCCCCTTGGGCTTCCACCAGCTCAGCGCATAGCCGTTGATGGCACCCAGCAGGATGGGCAGGATGACCGACGGCACGGTGATGGCGACCGAGTTCCAGAAGCCGCCGCGCACGCCCTCGCAGCTGACGCCCGTGCAGGCCTCGCTCCAGGCTGCACGCCAGGCATCCAGCGAGGCCGCCGAGGGCAGCGCAAAGATCTGGCCGAGGCGAATCTCCTCCATGCTCTTGAACGACGTCGTCAGCATGACGTACAGCGGCAGCAGGAAAAAGGCCGCGGCACACAACAAGAAGGCGTAGACACCTAGGCGCGCCCAGCGCGCGCTTGCTTTCTTGGCCATCAATGGCCTCCCTTCGCGGCCTGGCGGCTGCGCACGTAGGCCAGCGGCGCGACGAGGGCCAGCACCGTGATGAGCAGCATCACCGCGCCTGCCGAGGCGAGCGCCAGGTTGGCGCGGCCGAACAGGTGGTCCATGATGAACTTGGCCGGCACGTCGCTGGCCGTGCCAGGACCGCCCTGGGTCATCGCCACGACCGTGTCGAACACCTTGACGACACCGGTGGCCAGCAGCGTGAAGACGGTCGCCAGCGTGGGGCCCAGCATGGGCAGTACCACCGACAGGTAGACCCGCCAGGTCGGGATGCCGTCCAGCCGCGCGGCCTTCCAGATCTCCTCGTCGATGCCACGCAGGCCGGCCAGCATCAGCGCCATGACCAGCCCCGAGCCTTGCCACGTCCCGGCGATGACCACGGTGTAGATGACCATGTCCTGGTCGACGATCCAGTCGAAGCTGAAGTCCTTCCAGCCCAGCTGCTGCATCGCGTTCTGCAGGCCGCTGTCGGGGTTGAGTACCCACTGCCAAACCAGGCCCGTCGCAACGAACGACATCGCGTAGGGGTAGAGGAAGGCCGTGCGCAACGCGCCCTCGCCGCGCACCTTCTGGTCGATGAAGACGGCCAGCAGGAAGCCGATCAGCATGGCCGCGACGATGTAGAGCACGCCGTAGACGGCGAGGTTGTGGATGGCGTGCTGCCAGCGGTCGTTGTCCAGTAGGCGCTCGAACTGCTGCAGGCCAACGAAGTCGTCTTTCGGGAAGGTGCGCGAGCTGGACACGGAGGTGCGCAGCGTCCACAGCACTGTGCCCACATAGCCCACCAGAACGATGACGGCCAGGGGGAGCAGCGCACCCCAGGCCGCGAGAGAGCGGCGTTTCATCGTCAGGACTTCAGTGCGTTGACGATGTCCTTCTGGACCTTCTCGACGGGCAGATTGCGGTTCCAGTAGGAGGTCAGCACGTCCTGCAAGGCACCGTTTTGGTCGGGCGTGATGTAGATCTCGCCGTTGGCCAGGTGGCGCGACTTGTCCTTCATTGCCGCCACGCCCATCTGCGCGCACAGGTCCATCTTGCTGACGTCCACATCGGTGCGGATGGGGATGGAGCCCTTCTTCGTGCTGAAGGCGACTTGGGTGGCCGGCTGCGTGATGACGCTGGCCAGCAGCTGCTGGGCCTTGATCTGGTCAGGCTTGTCAGTCTTGGGGAAGACCATCACGTCGCCCTGGATGATGTACGGCGCGCTGGGGCCGAAGCCAGGGCTGCAACCGTAGTCCTTGCCGGCCTCCTGCTTGGCCTGGGCGAACTCGCCCTTGGCCCAGTCACCCATGATCTGCACACCGGCACGGCCGCTGATCAGCATGGCGGTCGCATCGTTCCAGTTGCGGCCGGGCGAGCCCTTGTCGGTGTAACCCTGCAGCTTCTTGAAGGCGAGCAGCACCTTCTTGAAGTCCTCGCCCATGATGGCCTTGGTGTCGCGGTCGCGGAACACCTTCAGGTAGAGGTCGCGCCCGCCGTAGTGGGCCAGCGTGGCTGTGAAGACGATGCCGTCCTGCCAAGGCTGGCCACCGTGGGCCAGCGGCACCAGGCCGGCGGCCTTGAGCTTGTCCAGCGCAACGAAGAGTTCGTCGAAGTTCCTGGGCTCCTCGGCGATGCCGGCCTTCTTGAAGGCAGCCTTGGAATACCAGAACCACGACATGTTGTGGATGTTGACCGGTGCCGCGTAGTAGTGGCCCTTGACCTTGATGGCCTGCAGCACGGCTTCGGGCAGGAACTTGTCCCAGCCATCGCGCTGGGCCACGGCGTCGACGTTGTTCAGCAGCCCCTGGTCGACGATGTCGCGGAACTGCTGCGTGGTGTTGAACTGCGCAGCCGTCGGCGGGTTGCCGCCGGCGATGCGGTTGATGGCCACCGAGCGCGCCTGCTCACCCAGGGCGATGGCCGTGTCCACCCAGATGCCGCCCTGGGCCTTGTAGGCCTCGGCCAGCGTTTTGGCCGCGGCGGACTCGCCGCCGGAGGTCCACCAGTGGATGACCTCGGCCTTCAGGGGCTGGGCGATGGACGGGAAAGCTGCGGCAGCCAGTGCAGCGGCGGCCAGGGCATGGCGGGGGAACTTCATCTTGTCTCCGGATCTTGTGGTGCGGCGACCGCAGTGTCGCGCGGTCAGCCTCGGCGCGCCTGAGGGCTGACCCTGTAATATTTCATTTAGAAACCGCCCGTACCCCAACAAAGTCGGTCGGAATGTTGTTAATCATTCATTTAGAAATTGGCCGTACCAGAGGCCACTGTCCTTCAGCGTGCGCTGCTGCGTCGCGTAGTCCACGTAGGCGATGCCGAAGCGGCGCAGATAGCCCTCGGCCCACTCGAAGTTGTCCAGCAGGCTCCAGGCGAAGTAGCCCTTCACCGGCACGCCGGCCGCGATGGCGTCCTTCAGAGCGGCCAGGTGACGCTGCAGGTAGGACAGCCGCTCGGCGTCGTGCACGCGGCCCTCGGGCGTCAGCACATCCTCGAAGGTGGAGCCGTTCTCGGTCAGCTGGATGACGGCGGGCGCGTAGTCGCGCTGGATGCGGGTCAGCAGGTCCACCAGGCCTTGTGGCGAGACCTCCCAGCCGAAACCGGTGCGCTCCACGCCTTCGCGCTCCACCAGCTTGGCGCGCATGGGGCCGTGGCTGCCGGACGGGTCGTTGCCCACCATCTCGGGGAAGTAGTAGTTCACGCCGAGGAAGTCGGTCGCCGTGGCGATCGCGTCCAGATCACCAGCTTCGATGCGCGGTGCGGCATTGCCAGCTTCAGCCAGCAGCGCCAACGTGTCGGCGGGGTAGCCGCGGCCGTGCAGGGGATCGAGGAACCAGCGGTTGCGCAGACCGTCGTGACGCTGAACGGCGGCCAGGTCCTCCGCGCTGTCGGATGCTGCGGTGATGGGGTGCAGGCTGAGCGTGATGCCGACCTGGGCGCCGGGGGAGTTGGCGCGGATCATGGGAATCGCCTGGCCGTGCGACAGCAGGACATGGTGGCAGGCCTGCATCGCGTCGGCCAGGCTCTTGCCGCCGGGGGCGTGCACACCCTCCCAGTAGCCCATCATGCAGGAGCACCAGGGCTCGTTGTGCGTGATCCAGTGCTTGACGCGGTCGCCGAGCCGGCGAGTGACGACGTCGGTGTATTCGAGGAAAGCGGCGACGGTGTCGCGCGAGGTCCAGCCGCCCTGCGCCTGCAGCGCCTGCGGCAGGTCCCAGTGGTACAGCGTGGCCCAGGGGTCCAGACCGCGTTCCAGCATGCCGTCCACCAGGCGGTCGTAAAAGGCCAGGCCGGCCTCGTTCACGGCGCCCCGACCTTGCGGGAGGATGCGCGGCCAGGCGATGGAGAAGCGGTAGGCGTTGACGCCCAGCCGCTTCGCCATGTCCAGGTCCTGCGGCCACAGGTGGTAGTGGTCGCAGGCGACCAGCGCGTTGGAGCCGTCGCGGATGCGGCCGGGCTCGCTGCAGAAGCGGTCCCAGATGGATTCGCCCTTGCCATCCTCGCGGCCGGCGCCTTCGATCTGGAAGGATGAGGTGGACACGCCCCAGCGGAAGTCGGCGGGGAAGTCTTGGCGTTTCGGGGCGGTGTTGGAGCTCATGCTTCGGATGTGAGGGCGCCGGCAGCGAAGCCGGCGCGGGTTCAGGAACGCGGGAACGGGGTCAGAACTTGTAGGTGCCACCCAGCAGGAACTGGCGGCCGTAGGAGGTGTAGCGCTCGGGCAAGGTGGCGTTGGGATCGACGGAGCCGGTGGAGACGCCGACACGGGTCCGGTACGGCCGGTCGCGCAGATTGTTGACCTGCAGCGTCAGCGACAAGCCCTTGAAGGCGCCCGCCTCGAACGAGTAGCCGACCTGCGCGTCCAGGATGGTCTCGGCCGAGATCATGCTGGGCACGTTCTCGCCGAAGGTGCCGCGCACGGTGGTCACGAAGGCCGAGCGGTGGCGGCTGCCGATGCGGGCCGAGACGCCGTCACGTTCGTAGTAGACGGTGAAGTTGGTCGCCTTGCCGGACAGGCCATCGAGCGGCTTGCTGACGTCGTTGCCCTCGTGCAGCGAACTGCGCGTGTCGGAGTAACTCATCGTGACGCCGATGCCATCCAGGTCCTTGCTGATCAGCGAACCGTCCAGCGAGCCGCTGAGTTCGGTGCCGGCGATCATGCCGCCGCTGCCGTTGGACTGCGTGCTGAGCGTGCCGATGTTGCTGAAGGGCGTGTAGACCGTGGGGTTCGGGAAGCCGGTGAAGTCGTAGTTGATGGACTGCGAGTAGACGAAGTTCTTGATGTGCTTGTGGAAGACCGCCGCGGCCACATAGCTGCGCTTGCTGAAGTAATGCTCCACCGACAGGTCCACCGCGTCGGCGCGCCAGGGCTCCAGCTTGGGGTTGCCGCCATTGGCCGACCACAGGTGCGGCTCGGTGGTGCTGATGCCGATGCCCGAGAAGCCGGCACGCATGTCCTCCATGTTGGGGCGCGCCAGCACCTTGGCCAGGCCGAAGCGCAGGATGGTGTTGGCCGTCAGGTCAGCCGCGAGGTTGAGGCTGGGCAGCGTGTCGGTGTAGCTGGTGCCGCCGGTGGCGGGCTCGGTGGCATTGGTCTTGGAGTTCCAGAACAGGCCGTTGCTCCACTGTTTGGCATGCACCACGCGCAGGCCCAGGCTGCCGTGGATGGGCACGCCCCAATCGAACTCGAAGCCCAGCTTGGCATGCGCCGCCGTGACCTTCTCGTGCACAGACCAAATGCGCCCCGGCGCCTGGTCGGCAGAGGTGGGCACCACGTCGTACAGGTTGAGTGCGCTGGGCAGGTCGAAATTGACCATGCGGATGTTGCTGCCAGCAAAGGTCAGGTCCGTCGGTTCGCGCAGCAGCGCGGACGGGATCAGCATGGGCGCGCGCGCATTCTTGAGGTTGTAGTTGACCTCAGTGCGATTCATGTCCTTGTCGCGTTCCGAGTAGTCCACGCCGGCCTCGACGCTGCTCAGCCAGCTGTCGAAGACGCGCCCCGCCGAGAGCTTCAAGGCCTTGATCTGGTCGCGCACCTTGGGGAACTGGCTGCGACCGTCGCGGCCCCAGCCGGCGGGGTCGGTCAGGTAGACGGTCTGAGGGTCGGCGAAGTCGAAGGTCGGGGCGAAGGTGGAGCGGCCGTCGCCGGTGACGATGTTGGCCTGGCCGAGGCTGACGCGCGCTTTAGAGCCTGCCTCCAGCTCAGCGTTCTGCTCGTCGCGCTTGGCCTTGGACCAGCTCAGGTCACCGACCAGCTTCCAGTCGGCCAGCTTGAGCTCGTTGTTCCAGCCGATGGCGCGGATGTCGTCCTTGCGCTTGTTGAAGGTTGTCAGCGCCACTGGCGTGGTGTTGTTGACGACGCCGCCGGTGACGATCTTGTCGCCGTTGACGTTGGTCGTCGTCGCATTGCTCCAGGTCGCACCCGACCAGGTCGACATGTCCGACATCACCGTGCGGCGTGCCTCGGTCTGATCGAACCGGGAGTAGTACAGGTCCAGCGTGCTGTGGAAGTCGCCGTTGGGCTTGTACTCCAGCACGCCCATCAGGCCGTCGCGCTTCTGGCGCGACGACGCGGCGCCCAGCTCGAAGCCCTGCAACGCGACCGCGTCGGTCGGCACGCCCGGCAACGGCGCGCCCCAGTTGTTGGTGTTGGCCCACCACCAGCTCTTGTAATGCTTCTCCTGGTTGGGCGAGTCCAGGTGCGCAAAGCCCACCGCCGCGCCCCAGGTCCGGTCGGCTGACTGCGTCACGTAGGACGCGCTGAGACGGTTGCCCACGGCCGAGATCTCGGGATTCAGCGAGCCGTTGGAATTGCGCTCCATGCGCACGCCCACAACGCCCTGGGTTTTGGAGAAGTCCAGCGGGCGCAGCGTCTTCATGTTGACCGTACCCGACAGGCCCTGGGCCGACAGGCTGGGATCCGGCGTCTTGTAGACAGTGGCGGCGTTGATCAGCTCCGAGGGGAACTGGTCGTACTCCACCGAGCGGTTGTCGCCAGTGCTGACGATCTCGCGGCCGTTCAGCAGCGTCACACCGTAGCGCGGCGCCATGCCGCGGATGCTGATCACGGAAGAGCGGCCGGCCACGCGCTGCGTCGTCAGGCCCGGCAGGCGCGAAATCGCGTCGGCGATGGACACGTCGGGCAGCTTGCCGATGTCCTCGGCCGAGATGGCCTCGACGATGGCGTCAGCGTTGCGCTTGGTGCTGATCGAAGTCTCCAGGCTGGCGCGAAAGCCCGAGACCGTGACCGTTTCCAGCTTCTGCGAATCGGCCGCGGCCGGCGGCGTCTGAGCCAAGGCCAGCAGCGGCGCGCTCAGCAGGCCTGCACAGACGGCGGCGACGGGGTTCAGGCGCAGTCGCTGTTCGGGCGAGCGGCGCACATGGGACGGCGTGGCGCGCACGGCGGCGCGCTGGGTGTGACGTTGCATCTCTTCTGTCTCCTGGTTCTGTCTTGTTCGCTCGCTGGCGGTCCTCTGCCGACGTCGCCTGCTTGCCAAGGCAAGAGGTCGCGTCGCAAAATGGAACCGGTTCCAACCGCGGCGCAAATCTAATGCGTCACAGTTCGCGTTGTCAATCTCGCCGGCCCGGGGGTTGACGTTTTTTTGTATCACCCCTTCCCGTCGCACCGCGGCGACGGATCACGCCCGATCACGATGACCCGCTCACCTCTGCTCCTCGCCGCCCTGCTCGCTGGCGCCGTCACGGCCCACGCGGCAGACCCCGACCCGGTCGTGCAGGCCTGGCCCGCACGCCAGCCCGTACGGGACGCCGTGCTGGAGACCAGGGTCGAGGCGGCGCTCAAGACCCTGAGCCTGCGCCAGAAGATCGGCCAGATGACCCAGCCTGAGATCCGCGCGGTTACGCCGGCCGAGGTGCGCGAGTACGCCATTGGCACGGTGCTGAACGGCGGCGGCGGTTGGCCCGGCCAGGACCGCGCGGCCACGCCGGCGCAGTGGCGCGCGCTGTCCGAGCAGTTCCAGGCCGCAGCGCTGCAGGCCACGCCGGGTATCCCGCTGATCTGGGGGACCGACGCCGTGCACGGCCACAACAACGTGCGCGGCGCAACGCTGTTCCCGCACCACATCGCGCTGGGTGCGACGGGCAATGCCGACCTGGTGCGCGACATCGGCCGCGCCACCGCCCGCGCCGTGCGCGCCTCGGGGCTGCACTGGGCCTTCGCGCCAACGCTCGCCGTCGTGCAGGACGTGCGCTGGGGCCGCACCTACGAGAGCTACGGCGCAGACCCGGCGCTGGTGCGGCGCCTGGGCCAGGCCGAGGTGGAAGGCATGCAGGAGGGGCTGAAGGACGGCCGCGGCGTGCTGGCCACGGCCAAGCATTTCATCGCGGACGGCGGCACGCGCCGCGGCATCGACCAGGGCCTGGCGCAGTCCTCGCCGGCCGACCTCGTGCAGGTCCACGGCGCCGGCTACCTCGGCGCGCTGGACGCCGGCGTGCTGACCGTGATGGCCTCGTTCAGCAGCTGGACCGACAGCACCCGATACGTCGCCCACGGCAAGATGCATGGCAACGCCGCGCTGCTGACCGGCGTGCTGAAGCAGCGCCTCGCATTCGACGGCCTCATCGTCAGCGACTGGGATGGCATCGGCCAGATCCCCGGCTGCAGGGACGACGACTGCCCCGCGGCCATCAACGCCGGCATCGACGTGGTCATGGTGCCGTTCAAGTGGAAGGCCTTCTTCGAAAACACCGTGCGCGCAGTGGAGCAGGGCCGCATCCCGATGGCACGCATCGACGACGCGGTGCGCCGCATCCTGCGTGTGAAGTTCAGCATCGCGATGACTCCCGCCGTGCCCGCCACGGTGGAAGCCATGCAGGCGCCCGAGGTCGCGCGCCAGGCGGTGCGCGAGTCGCTGGTGCTGCTGAAACACAAGCCCGGTCTGCTGCCGCTGAAGCGCACGGCGCGCGTGCTCGTCGTCGGCCCGGCCGCCGACAGCCTGGCCCACCAGAGCGGCGGCTGGAGCGTGACCTGGCAGGGCCGCGACACCAGCAACGTCGACTACCCGCAGGGCACCTCGCTGCTCGCCGCGCTGCGCCAGCGCCTGGGCAGTGCGCAGGTCACATTCGACGTCGATGGCAGCCGGAGCGACCCCGCACGCTTCGACGCCGTCGTCGCCGTGCTGGCCGAGGCACCCTATGCCGAGGGCGAGGGCGACATCCGCATCACCGAAAACCTGCGCCACAGCCGCCGCTACCCCGCCGACCTCGCCGTGCTGCAGCGCGTGGCCGGCCGCGGTGCGCCGGTCGTCACGCTGCTGTACTCGGGCCGACCGCTGTACGTGAACGACCTGGCCAACCGCAGCGACGCCTTCATCGCCGCCTGGCTGCCGGGCACCGAGGGCACGGGCTTGGCCGACGTGCTGGTCGCGCCCGCCGCCGGCGAGCCGGCCTGGCCAGGCTTCAAGGGCCGCCTGTCCTTCCCCTGGCCGGCCAGCCCTTGCCAGTTCAGCATCCACGAAGCCCACCCCTGGTGGCCCATCGGTGGCGGCCTGAGCGGGCGGGAAGCCACCGCTACGACTGCGCGTTTGCCCGAGCCGGCCGACCCGCAACCCATCTGCCCGCTGTGATTCAATCCGCCCCTGTGAAAGCAGAGGGCGAATGGCAACCATCAAGGACGTAGCGCGGCTGGCCGGCGTGGGCGTGGGCACCGCGTCGCGCGTCATCAGTGGGAACGGTTCCGTTGCGCCGGCCACCGCCGAGCGCGTGCGCAAGGTCATCGCGCAGCTGAAGTTCCGGCCCTCGCACACGGCGCGGTCGCTCGGCAACGGCACGTCCAAGCTGATCGGCGTCTACATCCCCTTCCTGCGCGGCACCTACTACACGCCCATCCTGCGCGCCATCGACCTGGTGCTGCGCGCGCAAGGCCTGCACATGGTGGTGGCTTTCGGCGAGGGCATCGAGGACGAGCGCGTCGAGACCAACGACGGCATGCGCTTCCTGCTGGACCGCGACTGCGACGGCCTCATCGTGCTGTCCAACGCGCTGCAGGACGAGGACATCAAGGCCCTGGGCCCCGCCGCGCGCCAGGTCGTCGTGCTGAACCGCCACTTCGACCGCATCAAGGACCAGTGCTTCACGGCCGACCATGTGCAGGGCGGCGTGCAGGCGGCGCGCGCGCTGCTGCAGCACAAGCACAAAGACATCGCCGTCGTCTCCGGCCCCACGACCTCGCCGGACAACGTCGCGCGCCTGGCAGGTTTCATGGGCGAGTTGGCGCTGCGCGGGCTGGACACGTCCAAGATCCTGACCGTGCCCGGCGACTTCTCCAACCAGGCCGGCTGGGACGCGGCCGACGTGCTGTTGGCGCTCAAGCGCCGCCCGACCGCCGTGTTCTGCGCCAACGACGAGATGGCCATCGGCCTGCTGGCCCACTTCCAGGAGCGCGGCGTGTCCGTGCCGCACGAGGTTTCGGTGCTCGGCTACGACGACTCGCCCAGCGCCGAATTCGCCGCCCCGCGCCTGACCTCGGTGCACATCCCCAGCCACGAAGTCACGCTGGCCGGCCTGCACTGGCTGCTGAACCGCTGCTACGCCCTGGAGCTGCCCATCTCGCGTCAGTTCGACATCACCGTCACCTGGCGTGCCTCGGTGGCCGCGCCAGCCTCCCGCAAGCGCAGCTGACGCCCCGCTGAGGCCACAATCCGGGCTGAATCTTTTTCAGCCAGACCATGCCCCATCGCGTCCTGACCGGCATCACCACCACCGGCACCCTGCACCTCGGCAACTACGTCGGCGCCATCCGCCCCGCCATCGAGGCCAGCCGCGCACCGGGCGTGGAGAGCTTCTTCTTCATGGCCGACTTTCACGCGCTGATCAAGTGCGACGAGCCGGACCGCATCGCCCGCTCCAGCCGCGCCATCGCCGCGACCTGGCTGGCCGCTGGGCTGGACGCCGAGCGCGTCACCTTCTACCGCCAGAGCGACATCCCCGAGATCCCCGAGCTGACCTGGCTGCTGACCTGCGTCACCGCCAAGGGCCAGATGAACCGCGCCCACGCCTACAAGGCGGCGGTGGATGCCGCCACGGCAGCCGGCGAGGAGCCGGACGCCAACGTGACCATGGGCTTGTTCAGCTACCCGGTGCTGATGGCGGCTGACATCCTGATGTTCAACGCGCACCAGGTGCCGGTGGGCAAGGACCAGGTCCAGCACATCGAAATGACGCGCGACATCGCGCAGCGCTTCAACCACTTGTTCGGCCAGGGCCAGGAGCTGTTCACACTGCCCGAGGCGGTGACCGACGCCGAGATGGAGCTGCTGCCCGGCCTGGACGGCCGCAAGATGAGCAAGAGCTATGACAACGTCATCCCGCTCTTCGAAGGCGGCACCCAGGCACTGAAGGACGCGGTCGCGCGCATCGTCACCGACTCCCGGCTGCCCGGCGAGCCCAAGGACCCCGAAGGCCAGGCACTGGTCACCATCTACGACGCCTTCGCCAGCGTCCAGCAGCGCGCCGCCTTCCGCGAGGCGCTGCGCGCCGGCCTGGGCTGGGGCGAAGCCAAGCAGCAACTCGTGGCCCTGATCGACGGCCAGATCGGCCCGATGCGCCAGCGCTATGCCGACCTGATGGCCCACCCCGAGCAGCTGGAGGCCATCCTGCAGGCGGGCGCCGCCAAGGCCCGCGCCATCGCCGTGCCGTTCCTGCAGCAGCTGCGCGCCGCGGTCGGCCTGCGGCCCTACACGGCCACCGCCACGACGGCCACGGCCAAGGCCGAGAAGGCGGCACTGCCGGTGTTCAAGCAGTACCGCGAGGCCGACGGCAAGTTCTACTTCAAGCTGCTGTCGGCCGGCGGCGAGCTGCTGCTGCAGAGCCGCGGCTTCGAGCAAGGCCGCGACGCCGGCCAGTGGGTCGCGCGGCTCAAGCGCGAAGGCTATGGCGCGCTGACAGCCGACGCCCCGGTGCAGCGCGAGGCGCCGGACGCCACCATCAGCGCCGCGCTGGCCGCCTTCCAGGAAGACTGACGTGGTGACCACGCCGCCGATCACCGAGCTGCTCGCCGGCACGTCACGCGGCGATGCAGCGGCGCTGCAGCAGCTCTACGCGGTGCTCTACCCGGAGATCAAGCGCGTCGCCCGTATGCGCCTGGCGCAGAGCGGCCCCAACGGGCGGATGGCCGGCCTGAACACCACCGCCCTGGTCCACGAGGGCTTCCTGCGCATGGCCGACCAGCAAGGCCTGCAGGGCGACACGCGCGGCCAGTTCTTCGCCTACGTGGGCCGCGTGCTGCGCTCGGTGGTCATCGACCACCTGCGCACCGAGGGGCGCGACAAGCGCGGCGGTGATGCGGTCATGGTCACGCTGTCGGCGGCCAATGACGTGGCCGCCGTGCAGAGCCAGGCCGTCGACCTGATCGGCCTGGACCAGGCGCTGGCGCGAATGCGCGAGCTGGACGCCAACCTGTACGAGCTGATCGAGATGGTCGGCTTCGCCGGCCTGTCTATCGCCGAGGTGGCGACGTTGCGCGACGTGTCCTCGCGCAGCATCAACCGCGAGCTGCTGAAGGCCCGGGCTCTGCTGCAGGAACTGCTGGGCGACCCACCGAACACGGTCTATTGATGAGCGCCGGGCCGCTCCAAGCAAGCTCGCTCCCGCTTGGCGGGACAGCGCGCAGCGCGAAGGGTGCACCATTGAAGGCCGGCTTGCAGGCCGAGGACTGGCAGCTGCTGTCGACGCTGTTCGACGAACTGGCCGAGTTACCCGAGGGTGAGCGTGCCGAGCGCCTCGCCGTGCTGCAACCACCCGAACTGGCAGCGCGGCTGGCCCGCATGCTGGCCTCGCTGTCCGACGCTGACACCACGGCGACCGCCGGCATCGGTGGCTTCGACCACCACCTAGCCCAGGCACTGGCCGAGCCTGCCGACGCGCCCCACGCCCCCGAGGCCGGCGACCGCCTGGGGGCCTGGTGCCTGGCCGAGCTGCTGGGCGAAGGCGGCATGGGCCAGGTCTGGCGCGCCGAACGGGCGGACGGGCTCTACCAGGGCGAGGCTGCCATCAAGCTGCTGCGCGAGGACCTCGCCAGCGCCGGCCTGGCGGCCCGTTTCGCGCGCGAGCGTGCGCTGCTGGGCCGCCTGACCCATCCCGGCATCGCGCGGCTGCTGGACGCCGGCGAGCAGCAGGGCCGCGCCTTCCTCGTGCTGGAGTACGTGGCCGGGCGCACGCTGTCAGAGCATGTGCGCGAGAACGCCTTGCCGCTGACCGAGCGCGTGAAGTTGCTGCTTGAAGTGGCCCGCGCCGTGGAGCATGCCCACGCGCAGCTCATCGTCCACCGCGACATCAAGCCCAGCAACGTCATGGTGGACGAGCAAGGTCATGCCAAGCTGCTGGACTTCGGCATCGCCGGGCTTCTCGACGACTCTGGCCAGCAGGCCGACAGCCAGCTCACGCAGATCGCCGGCCGTCGCCTGACACCGGCCTACGCGGCGCCCGAGCAGATCACGGGCGGGCCCATCGGCGTCGCGGCCGACATCTATTCGCTGGGCGTGATGCTCTACGAACAGGCCAGCGGCCAGCTGCCCTTCGGCAAGCGCGGCCTCAGCCGCACGGCACTGGAGCATGCGGTGCTGCACGGCGAAGCGCGCCGCATCACGCGCAGCCTGGGCGCGGCCGACGACGGCGCGGTCGAGCAAGGCCCCGGCTGCCCGCCCGACGCCGCCCGCGCAGCGGGCGACCTGGAAGCCGTGGCCGCCAAGGCGCTGCGCAAGAACCCGGCCGAGCGCTATGCCAGCGTCGGCAGCTTCATCGACGACCTGGAGCACTGGCTGGCACAGCGCCCGGTCAGCGTGCGCGCCGAGGACTGGCGGCACCGCGTGCGGCTGTGGGCGCGGCGCAATGCCGCGCTGGCGGCCGGTGCGGGCCTGGTATTCGCGGCACTGAGCCTGGGGCTGGGTGTCAGCCTGTGGCAGCGCCAGCAGGCCATCGCATCGGCCCACCAGAGCGAAGAGGTCACGCGCTACCTGACCGAACTGCTGGCCTCGGCCAACCCCGACAAGCACGGCGGCCGCATCCCAACCATCTTCGAAGTGCTGGAGAAGAGCCGTGCCGAGCTGGGCCAGCGCTTCGCGGGCGACGAGCTGACCCTGGCCCGCGTGCTCGACGTCATGGTGGCGACCTACTCGGACATGAACCGCCACGACATCGCCATCCCGCTGGCCCAGCAGCTGATCGCCGTCAGCGCCCGACACTGGGGCGAGACCGATGAGCACACGCTGATCGCCAAGCTGCGCCTGGCCCGCATCTACACGGCGCTGAATTCGCCGCTGGAGGTCATCGCCCTGGGCGAGCCCATGCTGCCGGCCTTTGCCCAGGCCAAGCCCGGCACCGTGATGGAGGACGAGTACGAGAGCCTGCTCTACCAGCTCATCGTCGCCTACGCAGGCGCCGCCCGCTTCGCCGATGCCGAGGCCATCCATGCGCGGGCCTGGCCCATGGTGCAGCGCTTCTACAAGCCCGGCGACTACGAATACCCCTTTTACAACACCTACCTCTACCAACTGCGAGCGGCCGAAGGCCGGCTGCTGGACGCCGAGAAGGCCATCGAGGCCACACGCGCGTCCTGGGCCACCGCACCGGCCCACCGCGCCCGCTTCGTGCAGCGCTCGCGTCAGCATCTGTGGAACATCCAGGCGCGGCTCGGGCGGCCCGAAGGCAGCGTCGAGAACGCGCGCCAGCTGATTGCGGACATGGACGCCTTGCTGGGCCCCGGCAACTCCAGCAGCCAGCGCATGCGGGCCGACCTGGCACGTCAGTTCGTCGAGCTGGGCAGCTACGCCCAGGCCGTGCAGGTGCACGAGGAACTGGAGGCACGCCTGCCGCCCGAGGCCGCCCGGCACCCGACGCTGCGCCTGCCGCGCGAATCCGCCGCGCTGCTGGCCCGCGCGCTGGCGCACCCCGATCGCGCGGCCGACTGGCTGCCCGCCGCGCGCCGCATGGCCGACGAGCTGGCCCGCAGCCCCGACATCAGCGGCCCACCCTGGGCCGAGGCCGGACTGGCTCTCGTGCGCGTGGGCCTGCGCCTGGGCGACCTCGAACTGGCACAGCGCGCGCTGGCGCCGCTGCAGGACCTGCAGGGCCAGCCCTGGCTGGCCATCCACCACCAGCTGCGCAGCCGCATCGAGCAGGCGGCCGGCGAGCTGGCCCGCGCGCACGGCCAGCGCGAGGCCAGCGCGCGCCGCCTGCGCCAGCGCGTGGCGCTGCTAGACACCCTGCCTGCACCCCAGGGCCTGCCGCACTGGCGCGCTCAGCTCGATCTGGCGGCCAGCCTGATCGGGACGCCCGAGGCGGCACAGGCGCTGCAGCGGGCCGACGCGCTGCGACCCGACTGGCTGCCGCCTCACCCGCTGGACGAGCTGCGCGCCGAACTTGGCCGCGGGCAATGGCGGCCAGTCTGGGCCGGCCAGTTCTAGAGCCGTGCCTCTAGGCCCTTTGGGCATGCCGTCACGCCGCAAGGTGTTTACCCGTAGGGGCCGGTCCTTTACACCCAGTTAACTTTGCGGCTCCCGAAAAGAATCCCCCGAGGAGACACGCCAATGGCCACCATCGCCGCCGACCAGCTCGCCCTGCAACGCCTGTATCACTGGGAGCGCACGGCCGGCAGCCAGGTCACGCTGACGCAGCCGATGGGTGGCACCGAGGTCAAGGACTTCACCTGGGCCCAGGTCGGCGACCAGGTGCGCCGCATGGCTGCCTTCCTGAAGGCCAGGGGCGCTGCTGAGGGCTGGCCGGCCGACGCCAAGGTAGCCGTGCTGTCCAAGAACTGCGCCTGGTGGCTGATGACGGACCTGGCCATCTGGATGGCCGGTTATGTCTCCGTGCCGCTGTATCCCACGCTGGCGGCCGAGACCATCACGCAGATCCTCACGCACAGCGAGGCGCGCTACATCTTCGTCGGCAAGCTGGACGGCTGGGAAGGCATGAAGCCCGGCGTGCCGCCCAGCTTGGCCGGCGCGAGCTACGCGCTGTCGCCCGACGACGCCAGGAAGACCTACGAGAGCTGGGACACCATCTGCGCTCGCACCGAGCCGCTGAAGGGCGAGCCCGTGCGCGGCGCCGACGAACTCTGCACGCTGATCTACACCTCGGGCACCACTGGGAACCCCAAGGGTGTGATGCACAACTTCGGCGCCTTCGCTTGGGCCATCGCCGAGGGCCTGGCGCGCTTCCCGATGACCGCGCAGGACCGCATGCTGTCCTACCTGCCGCTGGCCCATGTGGCCGAGCGCGTGCTCGTCGAGCACAGCTGGCTGAAGGTCGGGCTCAAGGTGTTCTTCGCCGAGTCGCTGGACACCTTCACCGCGGACTTGCAGCGCTCGCGGCCCACCATCTTCTTCAGCGTGCCGCGGTTGTGGGTCAAGTTCCAGCAAGGCGTGCAGGCCAAGATGCCACCGCAGAAGATGAACAAGCTGCTGCGCCTGCCCATCATCGGCGGCCTGGTTCGCAAGAAGGTGCTGAAGGCACTGGGGCTGGACCAGTGCCGCATCGCCGTCGGCGGCGCCGCGCCCATGCCGGTGGCGCTGCTGGAGTGGTACGGCACGCTGGGCCTGCCCATCAACGAGGGCTACGGCATGACCGAGAACCTGGCGCTGTCGCACATGACGATGCCGGGCAAGAACCAGCGCGGCACGGTCGGCCCGGCCTACGGCGGCGTGCAGACACGCATCGACCCGGCAAACGGCGAGCTGCAGATGCGCAGCCCCGCGCTGATGCTGGGTTACTACAAGGAGCCCGGCCTGACCGCCGATGCATTGACCGCCGACGGCTGGCTGCACACCGGCGACAAGGTGACTCAGGGAGCCGACGGCTGCGTTCGCATCACGGGCCGCGTGAAGGACTTGTTCAAGACCAGCAAGGGCAAGTACGTGGCCCCGGCGCCCATCGAGGACAGGCTGGGCATGAACCCCAACATCGAGGCCTGCTGCGTGGCCGGGGCCAACATGGGCCAGCCTTTGGGCATCGCCATGCTGTCGCCGCAGGGCCTGCAGCGCGCCAGCGCCGAGGCCGAACGCGACGCGCTGGTGGCCGAACTGAGCAAGCACCTGGATGACGTCAACGCCCGCCTGGACCCGCACGAGCAGCTGGACGCGCTGGTGCTGATCAAGACGCCCTGGACCGTGGACAACGGCTTCATCACGCCCACCTTCAAGGTCAAGCGCAACCGCATTGAGGAGGCATATGCGCCCAAGTTCGATGCGTGGGCGGGCAAGCGGGCCAAGGTGCTGTTCGGGGACTGAGTGCGCGCCGCGGACAAGCCCTGCGGCTTGTCCGACGGCTCACGAAGGACAGCCGGCCTGCGGGCCGGCTGCCTTACTTAGTCAGGCACCTTGAACGCGTACAGCTTGCTGTTCGCCGTGCCGAAGCCGAAGTTGCTGTAGCCCGAGCCCCAGTACAGCGTGCCGTCGGCGATGGCCGCGCCCGACAGGCAGGAGCCGCCGCTCGGATAGCTCCACAGGATGGCGCCGCTCGCACCGTTGAGCGCGTACATGTGCCCACTGGCGTCCAGCGAGCAGCCGTAGACGACGCCGTTGGCTGTCGTGACCGGGCCTGCAGGGCCGCCGCCGACACCGGCCGGCGCGAGCGGGTCCGTGGTCTGCCACAGCATCGCGCCGGTGGCGGCGTCCAGGCCAAACCAGGCGCCGCGCGTCGTCGTCGCGGCGGCACCCATCGGCATCCATGGCACCTGGTTGCTGTTGGCATTGGCCGTGTAGATGCGCGTGCCGTCGGTGGCCGAGCCCCACTGCAAGCCGCCTGCCGTGCCGCCCGGCCCGGCCTGAGTGACCCAGGCGATGGCGCCGGTGTCCGGGTTGAGCGCCCAGTACTGGCCGCTCTTCTGCCCCAAGCCCAGCAGTTCGACCGGCTTGCCCTTGCCTGCCTTGGCCTTGAACAGCGCCGGGGCCTGGCCGAAGTCATAGTCCGGCCCGGCCGGCGATGGGCAGTTGTTGCCGTCGCCGAAGAAGGGGATGCAGTCCACCGTCCAGGCGTCGTAGGGGATGGCGCGCGTCGCCCAGCGCACGGCGCCGGTTTTCATGTCCAGGGCCAGCACGCTGTCGAAGTGGTCGTCCGCCGGCAGACAGGCCGCCTTGGCCACCGGGTCGGCCCCGGCCGCCCCAACGCAGGCCAGCACAGCGGGCGGCACCGAGTAGTTGTTGCCGGTCGCGATGTAGACCGCGCCACGCTGGGTGTCCACGGCCGGCGAGCTGCCCCAGACCGCATTGCCGGTGTAGCCGGCCGGCGCAAGCAGGGTCTTCCAGCGCACGGCGCCGGTGTCGAGGTCCAGGGCCATCATGCTGCCGCGGAAGGACAGCTGGTAGCCCGGCACGAAGGCCGCGAGCGCCTCCTCCTGCGAGGCGACGCCGACGAAGACCTGGTTGCCGTGGATGGTGGCCGACTGCGTGATGACGGCGGCCATGTGCGGGTCGGCCTGGGTGCTCCAGACCAGGGCGCCGGTGGCCTTGTCGAAGGCCAACACCTTGCCACCTGGCCCACCGCCCGCCAGGATGGACCCCTGGGTGCCAATGACGACCTTGCCGCCGCCCAGGGCCGGCGTTGCGCGCGCCTTATCCCTCGGGATGCCCGTCACCGACGGCAGATAGACCGCCCAGCGCACGCTGCCGTTGGCGCGGTTGACGGCGTACAGGTAGCCCGCCCAGTCGGGCACGTAGACGGTGTCGGCGTCGACGGCCGGCGTGGCGGACACGTCGCCTGCCGTGGTCAGCGCCCATTTGACGGCCAGCCGGCCGACGTTGCCCACGCCGAGCCCGTGTTCGGAAGGCTGGCTGCGGGTGTTCTCGCGGTCGCCCCCCGCGCTGCTCCATTCACTGCCCTGCGCCGCGGCGGCACTCAACGGCATGGCCAGGGCCATTGCCGAGAGGATGGTGCTCGCTGGCGCGATCCTCTCTCGAAACCAGGTGGTCTTGTTCATCGAATCCTCCGGTCCTTGTCTGCGATGCCCGATGCACGGGCCGTGGACGGGTGGGCATCGCGCACCCCGCCACGGCAGACGCCTGGAGCGACGGCCCCTGCTGGCTGAGCATCAGGTGGCACGCGCGGCGAGGCGGCAGACCATCAGGCGACGCGGCGCAGCACGCAGCATCGGGGCATACCCGCCGCCGTCCCCTCGATTGAGGAGGGGTGGGCTGGGCGGCCCCCCTCAGCCGCCGCGCCAGTAGTCGGCGCGCCCGTAGTGCGCGCGCAGGTGCTCCACCCACAGCCGCGTGCGCAGCGGCAGGTGGCGGCTCTGGGGGAAGACGGCATAGATGCCGTTCGGCGGCGCGGCGAAGTCGTCGAGCACGCTCACCAGGCGGCTGGCGGCCAGGTCAGCCTCGACCTCCCAGGTGCTACGCCAGGCGATGCCCAGCCCCTCGACGCACCAGTCGTGCAGCACCTGGCCGTCGCTGCAGTTCAGCCGCCCGGTCGGGCGCAGGTGCTGAACGGCGCCGTCGATCCGGAAGGCCCAGCCACGCGTCTGGCTGGCCTCCGAGCTCAAGGTCAGGCAGGCATGGCGGCCCAGCTCGTCCGGGTGCCGAGGCGTACCGGCGCGCTTCAGATAGCCGGGCGCCGCAACGCACAGGCGCCGGTTGTCGGCCAGCCGCGTGCTGACCAGGCTGGAGTCCGGCAGGTCACCCACACGCACCGCGCAGTCGAAGCCCTCATGGACGATGTCGACGACGCGGTCGCTGAGGTTCAGCGACAGGCTCAGCTCGGCATGACCGGCCAGGAAGCCAGGCACGAGCGGCGCGACGTGGCGGCGGCCGAAGCCGGCCGGCGCCGTCACGCGCAGATGACCGCTGGCCTGCAGGCCGCCGGCGCTCACCGCCGCTTCGGCGTCGGCCAGCGACGCGACGAGGCGCTGGCAGTCCTCCAAAAACGCCTGGCCCTCGGGCGTCAGCGTCAGCCGGCGCGTTGTGCGCAGCATCAGCTTGGCGCCCAGCCGCGCCTCCAGCGCGTCCAGCCGCCGGCCCATGACGGCGGGCGCGACGCCTTCGGCCTGCGCCGCCGCCGTCAGGCTGCCCTTGGCGGCGACCAGGATGAAGGACTCGATCTGCTTGAGCTTGTCCATGCCGGGATTGTGCTGGTCGAACGGTGCAAACCCGCCAGCAATTCGCTCCATTTGTGCGTTTGAGTCACAGATGAATGGCGTGCACGGCAGCGAATCAGGGCTCGCGCGGCGGCAAGATATGCGGCAATCTTTTGACTGTTCTCCATGGAGGCCGCCCCGATGTCCACCCCCAGCCGCACCCCACTTCACCGCCTGCAGGTCGACACCGACCTGGCCCGCTTCATCGACACCGAGGTGCTGCCCGGCACGGGCGTCGCGGCCGATGCGTTCTGGGCCGGCTTCAGCCAGCTGGCCCACGAGCTGGCGCCGCTGAACCGCGCGCTGCTGGCCGAACGTGACCGCCTGCAGTCCGAGCTGGACGCCTGGCACGAGGCCCATCCTGGCCCCATCGCCGACATGCCGGCCTACCGCAGCTTCCTGCAGCGCATCGGCTACCTCGTCGAGCCGCCCGCCCAGGTGCAGGCGACCACGGCCAACGTCGATGCCGAGCTGGCCCTGCAGGCCGGCCCGCAACTGGTCGTGCCCATCCTGAACGCCCGCTACGCGCTGAATGCCGCCAATGCGCGCTGGGGCTCGCTGTACGACGCGCTGTACGGCACGGACGCGATCTCCGAAGCCGACGGCGCGACCCGTGAAGGCGCCTACAACCCCGTTCGCGGCGCCAAGGTCATCGCCTTCGCCCGCCAGGTGCTGGACCAGGCGGCGCCGCTGGCTGCCGGCTCGCATGCGGATTCGACCGGCTACCGCGTGGACGGCGGTCAACTGGTTGTGACGCTGGCCTCCGGCGCGACGACCGGCCTGCAAGATCCCGCCGCCTTCGCCGGCTACCAGGGCGATGCCGCCGCGCCCAGCAGCGTGCTGCTGGTCCACCACGGCCTGCACCTGGACATCCGCATCGACCGCACGACGCCCATCGGCAAGACTGACGCGGCCGGCGTGGCCGACGTGGTCGTCGAATCGGCGCTGTCCACCATCCTGGACCTGGAAGACTCGGTCGCCGCCGTCGATGCCGAGGACAAGCTGCTGGCCTACCGCAACTGGCTGGGCATCCAGCAGGGCACGCTGACCGAGGAGGTCGCCAAGGGCGGCAAGACCTTCACGCGCCGCCTCAACGCCGACCGCGTCTACACGGCGCCCAGTGGCAGTGGCACGGTCACGCTGCATGGCCGCTCGCTGATGTTCGTCCGCAATGTCGGCCACCTGATGACCAACCCGGCCATCCTGCTGGACGATGGCCACGAAATCCCCGAGGGCATCATGGACGCCGTCATCACGGTGACCATCGCGCTGCACGACCTGAAGCGGCGTGGCAACAGCCGCACCGGCTCCGTCTACATCGTCAAACCCAAGATGCACGGCCCGGCCGAAGTGGCTTTTGCCGCCGAGCTGTTCACCCGCGTGGAGCAACTGCTGGGCCTGCCGGACAGCACGGTCAAGCTGGGCATCATGGACGAGGAGCGCCGCACCTCCGTCAACCTGAAGGCCTGCATCGCCGCCGCGGCCAGCCGCGTGGCCTTCATCAATACCGGCTTCCTGGACCGTACCGGCGACGAGATGCACACCGCCATGCGCGCCGGCCCCATGCTGCGCAAGGGCGACATGAAGACGTCCAGCTGGATCACCGCCTACGAACGCAGCAACGTGCTGACCGGCCTGGCCTGCGGCCTGCGCGGCCGCGCGCAGATCGGCAAGGGCATGTGGGCCATGCCCGACCTGATGGCGGCCATGCTCGAGCAGAAGATAGGCCACCCCAAGGCCGGCGCCAACACCGCCTGGGTGCCCTCGCCCACCGCGGCGACCCTGCATGCGCTGCACTACCACCAGGTCAGCGTCAGCGCCGTGCAGCAGACGCTGGAGAAGGTGGACTTCGCCGCCGAACGCGAGGGCATCCTGAATGCGCTGCTGACCATCCCCGTCGCGCCCGAGGCCAACTGGACGCCGGAGCAACGCCAGCAGGAGCTGGACAACAACGTGCAGGGCATCCTGGGCTACGTCGTGCGCTGGGTGGACCAGGGCGTGGGCTGCTCCAAGGTGCCCGACATCAACGGCGTGGGCCTGATGGAAGACCGCGCGACGCTGCGCATCAGCAGCCAGCACATCGCCAACTGGCTGCGCCACGGCATCGTCAGCCCCGAGCAGGTGCGCGGGACCTTTGCACGCATGGCCCAGGTCGTGGACGGCCAGAACGCCGGTGACACCGCCTACAAATCCCTGGCTGACAACCCCCAAGGTGCCGCCATGCAGGCCGCGCTGGACCTGGTCTTCAAGGGCGAGGCACAGCCCAGCGGCTACACCGAGCCGCTGCTGCACGCCTGGCGGTTGAAGGTAAAAGCGGCCGGCTGACCGCCAAACCGCCTGGATATCGGCAAGACGGGGCCCTGGCACCACGACGGGGCAGCGAGGCGCCGCACAGCGAATGA
>JACPYV010000188.1 GCA_016195825.1 Burkholderiales bacterium
GGCCGCCGGCCGTCGTGAACTTGATGGCGTTGTCCAGCAGCTGCAGGACCACCCAGAACAGCTTCTCCTCGTCGGCCATCACCGGCGGGAGGCCGGGCGGGAAGTCGGGCCGGAGCGTCACGTTCTGCTTCTGCGCCTTGCTGTTGGACTTCTCCATGGCGCGCGCGATCACGATGGGCGCCGACACCGGCGTGAGATGGAGGGTCAGCTCGCCCTTGGCGGTGGCACGCCAGGCGGTGCGCTTCATGCGCGCATCGATGCCGTCCTCGATGAGGCAGTTGAAGGCGGCAGCCGCACCGGCGACGAGCCAGATGCCGGCGATGGCCGCGAGCATGGTCAGCGCCTGATCCAGCGACGGCAGGCCGGGCACGGCCAGCGCCATGCCGATGGCGGCGCAAAAGACGATGAGCTGGACGACGCGCGGCTTGGTCAGCTGGTAGAACTGCTGCCAGCGCGGGCTGTGCACGAAGGCGCTGGCTGTGGACGAGGAAGCCATGGTCAATTTGATGCGCTTCTCGAGCGCGCGAACAAGGTGGTGAGCAGGGCCAGCAGCATGGCCGCACCTGCGGTGTGGGCCAGGGCGGCCACGATGGGCCAGTCCAGCACGACGTTGGACAGGCCGGAGGCAAGCTGCCAGCCAGCGGCGGCCAGCAACCAGCGGGTCCAGGCGGGCGCCTGGCGACGCAAAGCCCAGGCCAGCGCGAGGATGGCCGCGAAGACGACGGCCGCGCCGAGGCGATGGGCCATGTGGATGGCCGCCAGCGCCTCGAAGCTCAGCCAGCCCCCGTCGGCGCGCTGGCCCAGCGCGCGCCAGAGCTGGAAGCCCTGCGCGAAGTCCAGCTGCGGCCACCACTGACCGCCGTGGCAGGTGGGGAACTCGTCGCAGGCCAGCACGGCGTAGTTGGTGCTGACCCAGCCGCCCAGCGCGACCTGGACCAGCGTCAGCACGAGGACCGCAGCCACGGCGCGACGCAGCGTGGTGGGCAGGACCAGGGGACGTGGCTCATAGGCCTCGCGCTGCCAGGCCAGCAGCATCAGCAGGCCCATGCCGAACAGCAGGTGCAGCGTGACGATGGCCGGGAAGAGCTTCATCGTGACCGTCAGCGCGCCGAACGCACCCTGCACGCAGACCCACAGCAGCGTCAGCGTCGGCAGCCAGGGCGAGGGTGACGCCTCGCCGGCTCCGCGCTTGAGCCGCCAGCTGAAGCCGGCCATGACGAGGATGAGCAGGCCCACGCCGCTGGCGAGGTAGCGATGCACCATCTCGATCCAGGCCTTGCCATGCGTGACCGGGCCGGTGGGCATTGCCGTCTGGGCGGCCTCGATGTGCTCGTGGGCACCGACGGGGCTGGCGGCGGCGTAGCAGCCGGGCCAGTCGGGGCAGCCCAGGCCAGAGTCGGTCAGCCGCGTGAAGGCGCCAAAGACGATGAGGTCGAAGGTCAGGAACAAGGTCAGCAGCGTCAGCGCCCGCAGCCGGCCGGCGGGCGTGCTGGCCCGTGAGCGCTGGCGCCACCACAACAGTGGGCCCAGCGCCACGGCGCCGCCGATGGCGGCAACCTGGCCGAGCGGGAGCAACAGCTCGTTCATCGGCCGGCCGTGTCCCAGCTCGCGCTGGCGCGCAGCAGCTTGTCGAGGTCGGCCTTGAGCTTCTTGGGCTCGGGCTCGGCCGGTGCGCGCTCCATCCAGCGGTTCATCGGGTCGATGACGTAGAAATGGCCGGACAGGGCCTGGCCTTGGGCCGGCTTCAGCCAGGCCTGCAGGCGCTCGGCCGGCACGCGCAGCACGGTGACCTCCGCGCCCTTCTGGCTGACAGCCGCGAGCACCTCGGGGCGCGGCGTGCCGCTGTCGGGGATGAGCCAGAGCTTGTCCACGCGTGCGCGCTCCTTGCCCAGCATCTCGCGCAGTTGGCGCTGCACGAAGAGCTGGCGCTCGCAGGCGGCTGGGCAATCCGAGCCGTGGACGACCGTCAGCAGCCACTGGCCGCGCAGCGCGGCCGGCGTCACGGTGCGCCCCTGCAGATCGGTCAGCGGCAGGTCGGCGGGCATGTCGACGGCCGGCGCGATCAGCTCGCCATAGGCGGAGCCGCTGGGCTTGACGACGTAGAAGGTGAAGTAGGACGCCACAACCGGCGCGGCGCACATGGCCAGCACCAGCAGCATCTTCCAGCGGCCCGCACGCTGCTGCGGCACGACGCCAGGGTCGGGCAGGCTGTGCACCGCAAAGCTCAGCGGCGTCATCGATTCACGACTGGCGGCGGAGCCGGGGGCGGATGAGTTGGAACCAGACATAGAGGACCAGGATCAGCGCGCAGAGCGCGAACCATTGAAAGGCGTAGCCATAGTGCTTGTGAAGACCGAGGTCGGGCGCCGGCCAGTGGCGCAGCAGGCCGTCGTCGGCGCCGGAGGCGGCGGTCTGCACGACGGTCAGCGGCAGCAGCTTGAGGCCGGACTCGACGGCAAAGGCCGCAGGGTCGAGATTTTGCCGGATCGCACCACCCGAGCCCTCGCCCAGCTCGTAAAGCCGCGACGGCGAAGCGGCCAGCCGGCCAGTGACCTCGATTTCGCCGGCAGGCGTTGACAGCGGGGGCAGCTGGTTGCGGTCGAGCTGGTTGCGGGGCGCCCAGCCGCGCTGCACGAGGATGGCGTCGTCCCGGCCCGCAAGACGCAAAGGCGTCACGACGAAGAAGCCGGTGTGGCCGTCCATGGGGCGGTTGTCCAGCCAGACGGTGCGCTCGGCCACCCAAGTGCCGCGCAGCATGACCTGGCGGTGCAGCGGCTCGCCGCCCAGCTCGGCATTGGTCAGGGCCGGCCGCTGGGCCTGCGCTTCGATGGCGGCCTGCAGGGCGAGTTTCTGGGCGGCGCGGTCCAGCTGCCAGACACCCAGGCGCGCCGTCAGCGCAGCCCCCAGCAGCGCCGCCACCAGCACCACCCAGCCGCGGCGGCTCAGCATGCCTGCACCCCGGGCGGATAATCCACCACCATGAAATTCGTGATCCTGATCGCCTTCATCGGCATCCTCGGCGCGCTGGCCTCCGCTGGTTTCTTCATGCTGCGCAAGGGCCGGGGTGACAAGCGCAGCCCCAACATGGCACGTGCACTGGCCGTGCGCGTGGCAGTGTCGGTGACGCTTTTCGCCATCATCCTGTTCAGCTGGTTCATGGGCTGGATAGAGCCGACCGGCTTGCCGCTACGTCACTGAGGTTGCCCAGAAAAAAAGCGCCGCTTCCGCGGCGCTTCGTTCTTTTGGGCTTGCCGTCTTACATCCAGTAGACGATGACGTACAGGCCCAGCCAGACCACGTCGACAAAGTGCCAGTACCAGGCCGCGCCTTCGAAGCCGAAGTGGCGGTCGGCCGTGAAGTGGCCCTTCATCAGCCGGATGGTGATGAACAGCAGCATCAGGGCACCCACGCAGACGTGGAAACCGTGGAAGCCGGTCAGCATGAAGAAGGTGGAGCCGTAGATGCCGGAGCTGAGCTTGAGGTTGAGCTCGGCGTAGGCATGGTGGTACTCGTAGGCCTGGAAGCCCAGGAAGGTGGCACCCAGCAGCACGGTGATCCACATCCAGCCGATGGTCTTGGCGCGGTTGCCGGCGATCAGCGCGTGGTGGGCGATGGTCAGCGTGACGCCCGAGGTCAGCAGCAGCGCGGTGTTGATCGTCGGGATGGGCCAGGGGCCCATGGTGCTGAAGGCCTCGACGGTGCCGCCCGGTGCTGCGGTGAAGCCAGCAGCCGTGCTGGGCCAGATGGCCTTGAAGTCAGGCCACAGCAGCGCGTTTTCCAGGCTGCCCAGCGAAGGCACCGAGAACACGCGGGCCCAGTACAGCGCGCCGAAGAAGGCCGCGAAGAACATCACCTCCGAGAAGATGAACCAGCCCATGCTCCAGCGGAAGGAGACGTCGATGCGGTCGCTGTACAGGCCGCCTTCGCTCTCACCGATGGCCTGGCGGAACCACTGCTGCAGCACGAAGGCCCACAGCGCCAGGCCGCCGAAAAGCGAGTACATGCCCCAGCCATGGCCATTGACCCACTGGCCCGCGCCCAGGATGACGAAGAACAGGCCGATGGCGGCCATCACCGGATGCCGCGAGGGCGCCGGGACGAAGTAGTACGGGGTCTTGCCCGGGGTAGTCGCTGCCGACATTTTCGTTCTCCTCGTTCTGAACTTTGTAGCGACCGGGCTTACGCCGCGGCCACGCCACTGCCGATGACCCACCGGACCAGCAGCACCAGCATCAATACGAACACGGCCGCACCCAGCACGCCCGCGATCACCACATGCACCGGGTTGAGCTTGGCCATGTCGTTCTCATGGTCCCTGCCCCGGCGCACGCCGAAAAAACTCCAGGCCACGGCGGAGATCGTCTGGCGCAGCGAGGCCTTGCGGCCCACGGCTTCCTTCAGATCCTTGCCGGGTTCACTCACAGCGCGGCTCCCGCACCCTTGGGTGCCTCGCCGAGCTTGACCCCGCCCTTGCCCGCCACCTCGAAGAAGGTGTAGGACAAAGTGATGGTCTTCACATCCTTGGGCAGCTTGGGGTCGATGACGAACACGACCGGCCACTGCTTGCTCTCGCCCGGCTTCAACGTGTACTCGTTGAAGCAGAAGCACTCCAGCTTGTTGAAATGCGCACTCGCCTGCATGGGCGCATAGCTCGGGATGGCCTGCGCGGCCATGGTGCGGTTCTGCTTGTTGCTGAACTCGTACATGACTTGCGTGAGCTCGCCCGGGTGAACCGTCAGGTGGCGCACTGCCGGCTTGAAGTCCCAGGGGCCGCGCGCATTGGTGTCGAACTCGACTGTGATCTCGCGGCTGTAGTCGACCTGGCCGTTGCCGTTGGCGATGCCCTTGTCGCTCAGCGCCGTCTGGCGCTCGGCCAGCGACAGCACATTGATGCCGAGCGCGTTGCAGATGGCCTTGTAGAACGGAACCATCGCGTAGGCGAAGCCGAACATCAGCGTCACGACCACGGCCAGCTTCAGCAGAAGGTGGTCGTTGTCGCGACGCAGCGCGGCGGCGAAGGAGCGCAGGCCCATGTCAGTGAGCCAGCAACACCATCTTCGTGACGAAGCCCAGGCCGAAGACCAGAGCGATCGACAGAAGGATCAGCCCCAACCGGCGGTTGGCCTTGCGCTTTTCGGGCGTCATGGCCATCAGCCGATGATCCTGGTGGCCGAGGCGTCCAGCTTGGGCGGCTCCTCGAAGGTGTGGAACGGCGCCGGCGACGGCACTTCCCACTCCAGGCCTTCAGCGGCTTCCCAGGGCTTCTGCGGTGCCTTGGCACCCTTGCCGCGCATCATCGGCACGACGATGAACAGGAAGAAGTAGACCTGCATCAGGCCGAACCAGAACGCGCCCACCGAGGCGATGGCGTTGAAGTCGGCGAACTGCATGGGGTAGTCGGCGTAGCGACGCGGCATGCCGGCCAGACCCAGGAAGTGCATCGGGAAGAAGGTCACGTTGAACGCGATCAGCGAACCCCAGAAGTGGATCTTGCCGCGGGTCTCGGAGTACATGACACCGGTCCACTTCGGGCCCCAGTAGTACACGCCGGCGAACAGTGCGTACAGCGAGCCGGCCACCAGCACGTAGTGGAAGTGGGCCACGACGTAGTAGGTGTCCTGCAGCTGGATGTCGATGGGCGCCATGGCCAGGATCAGGCCCGTGAAGCCACCCATCGTGAACACGAAGATGAAGCCGACCGCGAACAGCATCGGCGTCTCGAAGGTCATCGAGCCGCGCCACATCGTGGCCAGCCAGTTGAAGATCTTCACGCCCGTGGGCACCGCGATCAGCATGGTCGCGTACATGAAGAACAGCTGCCCGGCGGCCGGCATGCCGACCGTAAACATGTGGTGGCCCCAGACGATGAAGGACAGGAGCGCGATCGACGCGGTCGCGTACACCATCGAGGCGTAGCCGAACAGGGGCTTCCTGCAGAACGCCGGAATGATCGACGAAACGATGCCGAACGCCGGCAGGATCAGGATGTACACCTCGGGGTGGCCGAAGAACCAGAACAGATGCTGGAACAGCACGGGGTCGCCGCCGCCGTCGGCGGAGAAGAAGGTGGTGCCGAAATTGCGGTCGGTGAGCAGCATGGTGATGGCGCCGGCGAGCACCGGCAGCGACAGCAGCAGCAGGAACAC
>JACPYV010000206.1 GCA_016195825.1 Burkholderiales bacterium
GGGTAGGCGGCCTTGCCACCCGGCACGTACAGGCCCACGCGGTCCAGCGGGGTGACCTTCTGGCCCAGCAGGTTGCCGTCTTCGTCGCGGTAGCTCCAGCTCAGGCCACAGGCCTGAAGCTGGCGCTCGTGGTACGCCCGCACGCGCTTTGCGGCGGACTGCAGCGCATCGGCCTGGGCCGGTGTGATGGCTTCGAACGCGGCCTTCAACTCCGCCGCGCCGATCTCCAGCTCCGCCAGCGATACGGCGCCCAGGCGGTCGAAGCGCTGGGTGTAGTCCAGCACGGCGGCGTCGCCGCGGGTCTGCACGTCCAGCAGGATCTCGGCAACGCGCGTCTCGATGGCCGCATCCGTCTCCGCCGACCAGTGACGCAGCCGCTCGAATTCGGCGTCGAAGTCGGCGGCGGCGGTCGAGAGTTGGCGGAGCTTCATGGGCGAATGGCGGAGGCGAAGGCGTCGATAAGCGGGCGAAGGGTGTCGCGCTTCAACTTCAGCGCGGCCTGGTTGACGACCAGGCGTGACGAGATGTCCATGATCTGCTCCACCTCCACCAGCTTGTTGGCGCGCAGCGTGCCGCCGGTGGAGACGATGTCGACGATGGCCTCGGCCAGGCCGGTCAGCGGCGCCAGCTCCATAGAGCCGTAGAGCTTGATGAGGTCCACGTGCACGCCCTTGTCAGCAAAGTGCTGTCGGGCGATCTCGGTGTACTTGGTGGCCACGCGGATGCGCGAGCCCTGCTTGACCGCGGCGGCGTAGTCGAAGTCGGCACGCGCGGCCACGCTCATGCGGCAGCGCGCGATCTTCAGGTCAAGCGGCTGGTACAGGCCGTGAGAGCCGCCTTGGGCCAACGCCTGCTCGTGCAGCACGTCGCGGCCCGCCACGCCGAGGTCGGCGCCGCCGTACTGCACGTAGGTGGGCACATCGCTGGCGCGCACCAGCACCACGCGCACGCCGTCACGGTTGGTCGGCAGGATGAGCTTGCGCGAGGTCTCGGGGTCTTCCAGTACCTCGATGCCGGCGGCCCGCAACAGCGGCAGCGTCTCTTCGAAGATACGGCCCTTGGAGAGCGCGAGGGTCAGGCCGCTCATTGCTGCCACTCCTCGGGTGTCAACGTCTTCATGGACAGCGCGTGGATCTCCTCGCGCATGCGCTCGCCCAAAGCGGCGTAGACGCGCTGGTGACGCTTGATACGGGTCAGGCCGCTGAACTCCGCCGACACGATGGTCGCGAAGAAATGGCGCCCGTCGCCCTCGACTTCCAGATGCGCGCAAGGCAGGCCTGCGGCAATGAAATCGCGCACTTGTAGCGGGGTCGGATCAGCCATCACGGGTCCTTGGTGGAAACCCGGGATTCTAAGAACGTATCTTGTAGCCCCGCTTCAGCAGCGATAAAGCAAGGCCCGCCGTGACCACGAAGCTGACGCCGACAACGCCCAGGCTCAGCCAAGGCGACACGTCGCTGACGCCGAAGAAGCCGCGCCTGAAGCCGTCGATCATGTAGAAGAAAGGGTTCAAGTGGCTGATGCCGAGCCAGAAGCCCGGCAGAGAATGCACCGAGTAGAAGACGCCCGACAGGAACGTCATCGGCATGATGATGAAGTTCTGGAAGGCTGCCAGTTGGTCGAACTTCTCGGCCCACAGGCCAGCGATCAGGCCCAGCGTACCCATTAAGCCGGCACCCAGCACGGTGAAGACCAGTACCCACAGCAGGTTGTCCAGGCCTGGCGGCGCGAACCAGACGGTGACGAGCAACACGCCCGCGCCCACGGCCAGGCCGCGCACGACGGCCGCGCCGACGTAGGCAACGAACCAGGCCGCCGGCGACAGCGGCGTCAGCAGCAGGAAGACCAGGTTGCCGGTGATCTTGCTCTGGATGAGGCTGGACGAGCTGTTGGCGAACGCGTTTTGCAGCACGCTCATCATGACCAGGCCCGGGATCAGGAACTGCGTGTAGCCCACGGTGTTGTAGACCTTGACGTGGTTCTCCAGCGTGTGGCCGAAGACCAGCAGGTACATGACGGCCGTCAGCACCGGTGCGCAGACCGTCTGGAAGGCGACCTTCCAGAAGCGCAGCACTTCCTTCTTGAAGAGGGTGGACGCGCCGTTCATGCGTGCTCTCCCTGCATGATTTCCAGGAACACGTCTTCGAGGTCAGCGCGGCCGATCTCCAAGTCTTCGACAGGCACCCCGACCTTTCTCAAAGCCGCCAAGGTCGACTCGACCTCCGCGGCGTCGTGCGCCGTCACCTGAACGATGCGGCCCGTCACGCGCGCACGCGCCGCGATGTCGGCCGGCAGCGCCGCGTCAGTCTTAAAGCGCAGCATCGTCGACGCCGTGCCGGCCAGAAGCTGCGAGGTACGGTCCAGCGCGACGATGCGGCCGGCCTTCAGCATGCCGATGCGCTGGCACAACGCCTCGGCTTCCTCCAGGTAATGCGTGGTCAGCAGCACCGTGTGGCCTTCCTTGTTGAGGCGGGCGATGAATTGCCACAGCGTCTGGCGCAGCTCCACGTCCACGCCCGCGGTCGGCTCGTCCAGCACGATGACCGGCGGGCGGTGCACCAGCGCCTGCGCGACCAGCACACGCCGCTTCATGCCGCCCGACAGCTGGCGCATATTGGCGTTGGCCTTGTCGGCAAGGCCCAGGTTGAGCAGCAGCTCGTCGATCCAGTCGTCGTTGCCGTGCACGCCGAAATAGCCGCTCTGGATGCGCAGCGATTCGCGCACGCTGAAGAAGGGGTCGAACACCAGCTCCTGCGGCACCACGCCCAGGGCCTTGCGCGCGGCGGCGTAGTCGTCCACCACGTCGTGGCCCATCACGCGCACGCGGCCCTCCGTGGCCTTGGTCAAGCCGGCCAGCACGCTGATCAGTGTGGTCTTGCCCGCGCCGTTGGGGCCCAGCAAGCCGAAGAACTCGCCGGGCTGGATATCAAAGCTGACCCCGTCCAGCGCTTTCAGCTGCCCTCCCCGGTAGGTTTTCTTGACGTTCTCGAACGAGATGGCGGGCGGGGAGGTCTGATTCGGCATGGGGCGCGATTCTAAAAGTCGCACCAATTTGGCTGCTGATCGCTGCCAGAATGCCCTCGCCCCTCGCACGCCCCATGCCACCGCCCAAGAAACCCCGTCGCACTGCCGAGCGCATCCTGGAGGTCACACTCGACCTCTTCAACGCCTTCGGGGAGCCCAACGTCTCGACGACGCTGATCTCGGCCGAGCTGAAGATCAGCCCGGGCAACCTGTATTACCACTACCCGGCCAAGGACGAGCTGGTCAACGCACTGTTCGGCCGCTATGAGGCCGAGCTGAACGAGTTGCTGGCGGCTGCCGACAATGTGCGCAATGTGGAGGACGCATGGCTGTTCTTCCACATGCTTTTCGAGCTGATCTGGAAGCACCGTTTCCTGTACCGCGACCTGAACGACCTGCTGTTCAAGAACCGCCGGCTCGAAACCCATTTCCAGACCCTGCTCGCCGCAAAGGAACAGGCCATGCGTCACGTGCTGTCGGGCCTGCACCTGGGCGGCGCGTTGAAGATGGAGCTGCGCGAGGCAGCGCCCACGGCCAACGCAATGGTGGTGGTCGTCAGCTACTGGCTGAGCTACGAATACGTGCGCGACCCGCGCCGCGCGCTGGAGCCCGATCAGGCCGGCGCGGCCTTGATGCGCGGCGCCTTCCATGCGCTGAGCCTGCTGCTACCCTACCTTGAGCCCGCGTCGAAAGACCACCTCTTCAAGCTCGCCGGTCAATACCAATCAAACCCCTGAAGGAGACAACCGTCATGGCCAAGTGGACCGCCTTCCCCTACGACAACAGCGCCTTCGTCTACACGCCGGCCACGCTGAAAAAGCAATGGACGCGCCTGCACGCCGGCGATGCCGAGCCCTTCCCCAAGGATGCGGCCGTCGTGCAGGCCTGGATCCACTTCCACGCCGGTGACTTCCAGGCGGCCTACGACGCGGGCCTGGCCGCTGGCGGCGCCGGCATCACCGTCGCCAACAAGGCCCAGGGCATCTACGCCAATTACCTGGAGAAGAAGGAGAAGGTGAAACTGGAGATGTTCCTGGAGATCGCCGAGCGCGCCGAGACGCAGCAAGGCGAGGAGCCCAAGAACCCCAACGCCTTCTACTGGCAGGCCTACGCGATCGGCCGCTATGGCCAGGGCATCAGCGTGGCCAAGGCACTGGCGCAAGGGCTCGGCAGCAAGGTCAAGAACGCGCTGGAGACGACCATCACCCTGGCACCGAAGCATGCCGACGCCCACATCGCGCTGGGCGCCTTCCACGCCGAAGTCATCGACAAGGTAGGCAAGCTTCTGGGGCGCACGCAGGGGGCCGACACAGCCACCGGGCTGAAGATGTTCGAGCAGGCCATCAAGCTCAACCCGACCAGCGCGATCGCGATGATCGAGCGCGCCAACGGCCTGGTCATGCTGGAGGGCGACAAGCGCATGAAGGAGGCCGAGAAGCTCTACGCCGACGCCGCCGCCTGTGAGGCGATGGATGCGATGGAGCTGCTCGACATCGAGCTGGCCAAGGAAGAACTCGAGGAGTAGTTCACGCCGCCGAGGACTGGTCGTGACATCCGTCACGACCTGGCCACCCGTGCTTCCGGGGGTGCAAGCCGGCGCTCCGCGACGTAAGCTTCACACCCATCACCCACCCCCTCGACGAGACCGCGCCATGAAGTTCCTGATCCCCGCCCTCGCTTCCGTGACCGCCTTCGCCGCCCAGGCCGCCAACAACGCCACGCCCGAACAGGCCGAGCTGCGCGCCGAGTGCGCCAAGAGCTACGGCGACACCAGCAGCATCGCCACGCCGGTCGCGTCCAATGAATACCAGTTCGTCTACGCCAACGGTAAGTACAAGGGCGAAGCCAAGCCCGGCAAGCTGCTGGCCTGCACCGAAGGCCAGTACGCGGCCTACCTGGACAAGGCTGATCCGGCCAAGGTGATGACCGCCTACCCGACCGCCGCCGGCCGCCCCACCGCCAAGAAGAAAGCTGAGCCCTTCCGCCTGTAAGCCAGGCACCGCTCAAGACAAAGGCGCCCAGGCGCCTTTTTTCATGCAAGCCGGAGTCAGTTGAGGCGCAGGTGCATTTGCGCCCGCCCAGGCGTAATCTCAGGGTTCCCCCTCGCTGTATGGAGGTCAACCATGAGAGCCCTCGCAACTGCTTTTGCCGCTCTGGTGTCCGCCCTACCCGCCCTCGCCGCCAACACGCCTGCGGACCACGCTCAGGCCACGTTGCGCGACGGCTGCGCGCAGAGCTATGCCAGCCACAGCGCCTACCACCCGCCGGGCGGCCCAGGCCCCGCCTTCGCCGGCGAGCGCTACAGAGGCGACACCCGGTACTACAACGACGCCAAGCCCTGCGACGAAGCGCAGTACAGCGCCTACCTCGAAAAAGCCGATCCGGCCACGGTCTCGATGGCCTACCCCACCGCGGCCGGCAAGCCCAAGGCCAAGAAGCCGGCGAACAGCGCAGTCACCGCCGCCAAGCCGAAATGAGGCTCAGGCCTCGTCGCCGCCCCAGGGCATCATCAGCGCCAGCATCAACAGCTTCTCGAACTCGGGGGCGAAGTTGGCGATGATGGCCTCGGGGTCGGGGCACAGGCCCGTGGCGGTGATGAGCCCGAACTGCACGCGGCCCGCATACGTCAGGATGCTGACGCCCATGCCGATGTCACCCGACTGCGGCACCCAGAACATCACCTTCTCGACCGTCGAGCCGCAGAACTGCAGCGCCTTGTCCGGCCCCGGCACATTGGTCATGACCGCCGTGGCCTTCTTGGCGAAGATGTTCAGCATCGCGTGCTGCACCGGCTTGATCAGCAAGCCCGCCACCGACAGCAGCCCAAAAGCCATCACCGGCTGGAAGCTGCCCTTGAGCTCGCTCATGCGCGCCCGCACGGCGAACAGCCGCTCGACAGGGTTGGCGATGCCAACGGGCAGCACCAGCGGCACGAGACCGAAGCGGTTGCCCAGCTGCCAGGCCTGCTCCAGCGGGCGCAGGTTCACCGGCACCATGGCGCGGATCTCCTTGCCCGCCGGGTCCTCGCCCTTGTCGGCCAGGTACTTGCCGATGGCACCCGCCGCGCATGCCAGCAGCACGTCGTTGATGGACGCGCCTAGCGCCTTGCCCACAGCCTTGACCTCGTCCAGCGCCAGGCTGTCGTCCCAGGCCACAGTCTTGCCCACGCCGGGCTTGCCCTTCAGGCGTGTCGGCGAGTCGTCGGGCATCAGCGCGAACGCTGCCACGTCGGACACGGCCTGGTAGCCCATGCGGGCCATCTCCAGCGACGAGTCCATCGGCGTGTGGCCACTCATCATCACGTCCACACCCTTGGACACGCCCTTACCGGTCAGCCCAATGGCCTTGACCGTCATGTTGGTCATGGGGCGCAGGAATGCGTCCAGCAGCCAGTCCGGTTCCTCCGCCGCGCGCGGCGCGCGCTTCGGGGGCGCCTTGCCGCCGTCAGTGATGGACAACATCACAGCGATCAGCGCGATGCCGTCGGCGATGCAGTGGTGAATGCGGGCGATCAGCGCACTCGTGCCGTCGCCCATGTCCTCGATCAGCTGAAACTGCCACAGCGGATGTGCCGGGTCCAACGGCTGCGAGCACAGCTCGCCGACCCGCTCGCGCAACACCTCGTCGCGGCTCTGGCCACGCAGCGGCAGCGGCACCTCGGCGATGACGTGGCGGGCGATGTCGAAATCACGGTCCGCCACCCACTGCGCGCCCAGCAGCGCGTCTTCCACCACCTTCTGCCGGAAGCGCGGGTACTGCAGCAGCCGCTCGGCCACGCGCTCACGCAGGGCCGTCAGCGTGATGCCAGGGCGGATGGACCAGACCCCGACGATCATCATCAGATTGGCCTCGGTATCCATGCGCAGCCAGGCGGTATCCACCTTGGACATGCGTTCGCTCATTGGGCCCAAATCCGTCTCCTTGGTGTTGTTCTCGGGCGCCCTAAACTCGCAAGCCCGTCAGTCGATTGTGAAGAGAATCGACGCCCCTGATCAGCCTGGAGAACCCCGTGAGCCTGAAAGACCAATTCGAAGCCGCCGTCGCCGACTCCAAGAACCTGTCCGAGCGGCCCGACAACGCCACGCTGCTCAAGCTTTACGCCCTCTACAAGCAAGGCAGCGCCGGCGACGTGGACGGCAAACGCCCCGGCTTCACCGACATGGTCGGCCGCGCCAAGTGGGATGCCTGGAACGAGCTGAAGGGCACCGGCAACGACGATGCGATGCAGCAGTACATCGACCTGATTGAATCGCTGAAGTAAGCCCACCCTTACCGGCTTCGCCGTACCAAGGCCAGCGGCCTTGGCCTTCGGTAGGCACAAAGAGTCCTCAGGACCTTTTGTGTCCGGTCTCAGTCCCCTTAAGGGGCGCCACTGTTGGGCTGGCAAAGCCAGTTCCGCGGTGGCCACTGGGTAGATGGCCAGACCGGCCTCCATCGAGAGGCCGGTTCGTTTCTTGGAAAGCCGGCTTCAAGCCGGTTTCTTTTTGGCTGGCGTCTTCTTCTGGGCACTCGCCGCCAGCAGCGTGTCGAGCTCCTTCTCAATCTCGCCCTCGATCGTCTTCTTGAAGGCGCCGAGCAGGAAGCCCAGATGGGCCACCAGCTCGAAGTGATCCGCCGCCACCGTCAGCTCGCCCTTCACGCCGGAGCGCGTGAACACGACGGTGTCCTCGTCCTGGCCCTCCTCCACGGTGCACTCCATGTCGAACTTCTCTTCGACCTGCTCGGCCCACTGCCAGGCGATCTCGCGGGCTTTTTTCAGGCCCAGGGCATGGTCTCGGTGGATGCGGATTTCGGCCACGGCGGCTCTCCTTTGAATCGTGCCCGCGCACTCTAAGCGAGAAGCCATGCGTAACACCCCGGCTGCGCGTTTGCACGCATACTTCGGCGCCTAAAAGCCGGGCAACAAGCCCGCTGACGCCCAGGGAGGACCCATGCGCCTTGTCGACCCCGACGTGCACACGCTCGACCCGCTCGATGCCGGGCTGACCCACTTTCGCGCCGACGAACCCGATCACGAGCAAGCGGTGTACTGGTTCCGCGTCTCGTCCGACGCGGGCAACGCCGAAGGCCTGGCAATGCTGGCCTTCTGCCAGCTCGAAGGCCTGGGCCTGCCGCGCGACCCCGTACAGGCGCGCGGGCGCTTCGAGCGCGCCGCGGCCGAAGGCAGCCTGACGGCCAAGTTCAACCTCGCCCGCATGCTGGTAGCTGGCTGGGGCGGCGACCCGGACGCGCCTCGCGGCATGGCGCTGTACACAGCCGCCGCAGCGCTGGGACATGCCGATGCCACCTTCAATCTGGCCGCCTGCCTGGAGGCCGGCTGGGGCTGCCAGCCCGACCGCCTCGCCGCCAAGGCCTTGTTCGTGCGCGCACGTAACCTGGGCAGCCGGCTGCAAGCGCCGGGGCTGCGCATCCGCCAGCGCGAACTGGACGCCGTGCGCGACCTGGCGCGGCGCTTCGAGCACGGCGCCGGGCTGCCGCAGATCGTCGAGGAGCGCCAGCACGAGATCACGCTGGTGCACGACCTCGTCCACCACCCCAGCCGCAAGCCGCGGCTCAGCAGCCAGCAGCGCCGCCGCCTGCTGCGCGTCGCCAGCGTGACGGCTGTCGTCGCCGGCCTGGCTGCAGCGCTGGCCGGACTTTTCGGCTGGCGCACCGGCAATCCGCTGGCGCATGATGCCGGCCCAACTTCCATCGCCTGACCAGTCTCATGACGCGCCCACTGCCCCTGAACACCCACCTGATCGACGTCGGCCCGCTCGTCTACGGCTGCATGGCCCTCGGCGGCGACTGGGGTGGGGGCCCGTTGACCGAGGCTGACGTCGCCCACGCCCACGCAGCCGTTGAGGCTGCGCTGGACATCGGCGTCAAGCTCTTCGACCACGCCGACATCTACCGCCGCGGCAAGGCCGAGGCCGTGTTCGGCGAACTACTCAAGCGCGACCCGGGCCTGCGCGCCAAGGTCCGGCTGCAGAGCAAATGCGGCATCCGCTTCGGCGACGACACCACCCCCGGCCGCTACGACCTCAGCGCCGATTACATCGAGCACAGCGTCGACGGCATCCTGAAACGCCTGGCCGTCGAGCACATCGACATCCTGCTGCTGCACCGCCCCGACGCGCTGATGGAACCCGCCGAGGTGGCCCGCGCCTTCGGCCGGTTGAAGGCAGCTGGCAAGGTGAACCATCTCGGCGTGTCCAACATGCATGCGGGGCAGATGCGCTGGCTGCAGACGGCGCTGGGCGAGCCGCTCGTCGCCAACCAGCTGGAGCTGAGCCTTGCCAAGCTGGACGCCATTGACGTGGGCACCACCTTCAACGACCCGCAGGCTGCGACACGACCCGGCGGTGTGGCCTGGGCCGGCACGCTGGAGTATGCGCAGCAGCACGGCGTGCAGATCCAGGCCTGGGGCTCGCTGGCGCAGGGGCGGTTCAACGATCCGGCGGCTTCAAAGGCGGCGGCTGTCGTTCATGAGATTGCAGCTACGCATCACACGACCGCCAACGCCGTGCTGCTGGCCTGGCTGCTGCGGCATCCGGCGGGCATCCAGCCCATCATCGGCAGCGGCAATGCGGAGCGGATTCGGGCTTGCGGCGATGCGACGAGGATTCAGCTGAGCCGGGATGAGTGGTATCGGCTGTACGTGACGGCGCGGGGGCAGGCGTTGCCGTGAGCCAGATGGGCATGGCGCTCAGACCCTCGCCCTATCGTTGGCGGACGCGCCTGAGACGTCACCTGCCGTGGTTCCTGATTGATCTGGGCATCGCGGCCAAGGGACAGGATTGCGAGGCCGCGGGCGGCGAACACGCTTGGTACAACATCGACAACCGCAGCAGCGGTTGCCATCACTGCGAAGTGGTCAGGCCAGGCCGCCTCTGGAAACGATAATGCGGGGAAGTGCCTTCACCTACCGATGAAGAGATTCAATCTGCGGACGCCCCAAGCAATGGCTGCCTCGGATGAAGCCTCGCCATCGTCACCACGTCCTCGTAGGCGCCATTGCGCAGCGCATACGCCTTGAGCCTCCCTTCCGGCCCGAAGCCGTGGCGCTCGTAGAGGCGGATGGCGCGCTGGTTGTCGTGATAGACCGTCAACTCGATGCGCAGCACCTGCGCCCAGTTGTCGGCGTAGTCCAGCAGGGCCGTCATCAGCGCCTGACCCACGCCCTGGCCCTGGTTTGGCTTGGCGACGGTGATGCCCAGACCCATCGCGTGGCGGCGGCGCACCGAGGGGCCGACCGGGTGAAGGCCGGCCAAGCCCACCGGCTGACCGTCCAGCACGGCGGCCAGCACCATCTCGTTGGAGCCGGGCTGCGGCGGGTTCATGCCAGCGATGCGCTGCGCCCACATCTCCTCGCTGGCGAACGGCAGTTGCAGCGTGCCGCCAAAGACGTCGGGATCGCCAAGCTGCTCGGCGATGGCCGCGGCGTCAGCGGGTTTGACGCGGCGCAGGGTCAGCTTCATTCGAGGTGCCTCCATCCAGGCTGCGCAATGTAGCGCGCCGCTCGTCATGCGGCAGCGGCTTCAAGCGCTCGACGGCCGCGTGAAACTTCAGCCAGTCGCGGCCCTCACGTTCGAACAGGCGCGTGAAGGCCGGCACCAGCTCGTCGTAGGCCGCGAGGATGGCGAAGTTGGCGTTGTTGGCGCGCTGAAACCAGGCCTCGTAGCCCGGTGCCTCCTTGGGCGCGCGCCCACGCAGCTCTGCCATGACGGCGGCCTTGGCCTGGGCCCGCGCCTCGGCTGGACCGGCGTAGACGGCCTGGAGCCGCTCACGCCCCTCGCGCGCCAGCGCCAGGAAGCGGGCGCGCCGCGCGCGGCCCGCCTCGAAGGCGGCCAGCGCCTCGGGCTTGGCCGCCAGCCATTCGCGGGCGCCCAGCAACTCGACCGCGCTGGCGTAGGCCTCGTTGAAGCCGGTGTCGTCGCCGACGTAGACGCGCTGATGCGCCAGCTCGTGAAAGACCATCGCCGCCAGCTCGCCCTCGGGGTAGCGGATGAAGGTGTTCAGCAGCGGGTCGCCGCCCAGCCAGCGACTCCAGCCCAGCGTGGAGTACGCGGGAATGGCCTGCACCTGCACCTCCCAGCCCTCGGCCTTCAGCGCGTCGGCGCGCAACTTGGCCTGGTCGAGGTCGAACCAGCCCTGGTAGCCGGCGCAGCCCATCAGCGGATAGCACCAGGTCTTGAGCGTGAAGCCGAACTCGGGCGCTGCGATGACGTTCCAGACGGCGGCCATGCGACCGAGGTCGGCGTAGCGGCGGTAACTGTTGTTGTCGGGCAGGGCCAGGCGGGCGCTGGCGAAGTCGCGCATCTGCTGCGACAAACGCAGCCGCTCGGCCAGGTCGAGTGCCGTCGCCGGGTCGGCCAGCCAGTCATCCACAGGCCGTGCCGCGCGCACGATGCCCAGATGGCCGCTGACGGCCTGGCTCCAATGGCCCGCAGCGCTGCAGCCGCCGAGGCCCATCAGGGCCGCCAACCACAGCAGACGGATCAAGCGGCTTCCACTTGGACGAGGCAGTCGTAGAACGTCGGCGCGTTGCCCATGTCGGTCAGGCGCTGGTGGGTGACCTCGTTGACGTTGCTGCCCTCGACACCCAGCTTGCGCCACCACACGCCCAGTCCGTTGACGACGCCGGGCCGCGCGCGCTTGCTGACCTTCAGCCGGGCGACGTAGCGGCCGCGGTCGTTGAAGGCGGCGACGAGCACGCCATCGGCCAGGCTGCGTGCAGCGGCGTCGTCAGCATGCATCTCGATCAGTGGCTCGCCCTCGATGTCGCGCAGGCTCTTCACGTTGACGAAGCTGCTGTTCAGGAAATTGCGCGCCGGCGGCGAGATCATGGCAAGCGGAAAGCGTGCAGCCAGCTCGGGCGAGGCCTGGGCGCTTTCGTAGTTGGGCACGTAGTCCGCGCCGGCCGCCTGGGCGCGACCGTTGGGCGTGCGAAAGCCACCTTCGGCAAAGGGCGCCTCCGGAATGGGCAGGGGCAGCCAGCCCTGCGTGCGCAGCAGGCCCATGTCGATGTCGGCCGTGAAGGCCTGGGCGGCCAACTGCTCGTCGCTGTCGCTGAATGCTGGGTCGGTCAGGCCCATCGCGGCGGCCAGCTCGCGGAAGATCTGCGTGTTGGTCTTGGCCTCGCCCAGGGGCGCTACGGCCGGCTGGTTCATCAGCACGTCGGTATGGCCGTAGGACGTGTGCACGTCCAGATGCTCCAGTTGGGTGGTGGCCGGCAGCACGTAGTCGGCCAGGTCGGCCGTGTCGGTCATGAAATGTTCCAGCACGACGGTGAACAAGTCCTCGCGCTGGAAGCCAGCCACGACCTTGGGCGACTCAGGTGCCACGGCGACCGGGTTGCTGTTGTAGACCACCAGCGCTTCGATCCTGGGCCCGAACTCCGGCGAGGCCGGCGCCAGCAGCGCGTCGCCGATGGTGCTCATGTTGACCATGCGCGGCTGGCGTCCGGCGAGCAGGTCGGGGCGCTCCAGGTCGGCCTTCTTGAACGGCGCATTCCAGCCCGAGGCGGACAAAAGCACCCCACCGCTTTCGTGGCGCCAGGCGCCCGTCAAGCATGGCAGCAGCGCGATCAGACGCACCGCGTTGCCGCCGCCGCGTACGCGCTGCAGGCCATAGTTCATGCGGATGGCGGCGGGCGTGGTCGTGGCGTAGTCGCGCGCCAACCCGCGCACCTCGTCGACGGTGATGCCGCAGGTGGCGGCCACACGCTCCGGCGGCCAGGCCAGGGCCTTGTCGCGCAGCTCGTCCCAGCCGTCAACGTGGCCGGCGATGTAGTCGCGGTCCAACCAATCATGGGCGATCAACTCGTGCATCAGGCCCAAGGCCAGCGCGCCGTCGGTGCCGGGCAGCACGGCGATGTGCTGGTGGCATTTGTCCGCGGTCTCGGTCTTGCGCGGGTCGATGCAGATCAGCTTGGCGCCGTCGCGCTTGGCCTGGTTGGCATAGGTCCAGAAATGCAGGTTGGACGCGATCGAGTTGCTGCCCCAGATGACGATGAGCCGGGCGCCGGCGAAGTGGCGCGTGTGCATGCCCAGCTTGTGGCCGTAGGTGGCGGCCAGGCCCGCACCGCCGGCGGAGGCGCAGATGGTGCGGTCCAGCCGCGCGGCGCCCAGCGCGTTCCAGAGGCGCCCGGCCATGGCCTCGCCCTGGATCAGGCCCATGGTGCCGGCGTAGCTGTAGGGCTGGATGGCCTGCGGGTCCCGGATGGCCTTGAGCCTGGCGGCGATGTCGGCGATGGCCTCGGCCCAGCTGACCTGCACGAAGGCCGGCGCTTCGGTCTTCTTGCTGACCCGTTTGAGCGGGTGCAGCAGGCGGTCGGCGTGGTAGGTGCGCTCGGGGTAGCGCGAGACCTTGGTGCACAGCGCGCCGTGGGTGTTGGGATGGTCGGCGCGGCCCTGCACCTTGATGACGCGTTCGTTCTCGACGGTGACCTGCATGGCGCAGGTGTCCGGGCAGTCGTGGGGGCAGGCGCCGAAGACGGTGCGGGTGGTCATGGCAATCGCGAAGCTATGAGACTGCGCGATTGTCGCAACCCGCACCGCCCGGGTCACTTGCGGTTCAGGAAGTCCACCAGCCGCGGCATGGTTTGCGCCGGTGCCTCCTCCATCAGCCAATGGCCCGAGCCGGGGATGACCACGCCCTCGACCTTGTCGCTGACCAGCTTGGCCTGCTCGATCAGGAAGCTGCCGGACGCCTTCTCGCCCGTCAGCACCAGCATGGGCTGCTGCAGCTTGACCTGGGCGAAGCCGGCGAAGTCGGCCGCATCCTGCTCGAAGGCCTTGAAGTAGCCGAAGCCTGCCTTCATGCCGCCGGGCTGGGCGTAGGCCGCTGTGTAGAACTGCCGGTCGGCCTCGGACAGCGAGCGCGTCCTGTCGGCTGCGAAGTCGTTCCAGAAGTGCTCGAAGTAGATGCGCTCGCGGCCAGCCACCAGTTGCAGCGCGGTGTCGCCGTGGAAGTGGAAGTGCCAAAGGTCGCGCAGCAGCCAGACGTTCTTCCAGTCGCCCACGCCGGGCAGGAAGGCGTCCATCAGCACGACGCTCTCGACCTCGTCCGGGTACTGCGCCGCGTAGGCATAGGCCACCATCAGACCGATGTCGTGGCCCACGATCTTGACCTTGCGCAGGCCCAGGCCCCTGACCAGCGCGTGCACGTCCCGGGCCAGCGTCTTCTTGTCGTAGCTGCCGTCGGGCTTGGCCGAGCCACCGGCGCCGCGCAGGTCCGGCGCGATGACGACGCGGCGGTCGGCCAGCTTGTCGATGAGCGGCCGCCACATTTGGCTGGTCTCGGTGTAGCCATGCAGCAGCACGACCGGCGTCTCGCTGCCGCCGCCTGCCTGCAGGTAGTGCAACTTCACGCCGTTGGCGGTGGCGCTGTGATCTTCAATAGTCGCTGCGTGCACGCCCACGGCGAGCAACAGCGTGGCCAGGGCGGAGATGAGTCGCTTCATGGGGGCTCTCCTCAAAGTTGGCTCATGCCGCCATCGACGATGATTTCCGTGCCGACGATGAAGGCCGACTCCGGGGCGGACAGGTGCAGCACGGTGGATGCCACCTCTTCCGGCGTGCCGAAGCGGCCCAGAGGAATCTGGCTCTGGATCTGTGCGGCCACCTGCTTCAGCGTTTCGTCGTCGAAACCTAGCTTGCCGTACAGCGGCGTGGTCACCGGGCCGGGGCTGACGACGTTGACCCGCGCGCCCTGCGGCAGCAGCTCGGCCGACAGGGTCTTGGCCAGCGAGATCAGCGCGGCCTTGCTGGCGGCGTAGATGGCCGAGTTGGGCATGCCAATGCGGGCGTTGATGGAGCCGTTCAGCACGATGGAGGCGCCCTTGGCCAGCACGGGGCGCAGCGCCTGGATCAGGAAGAAGGCGCCCTTGGCGTTGGTGTTGAACGTCCGGTCCCAGAGGTCTTCGCCGGCGTCGGCCAGCGACGCGAACTCGGCGATGCCGGCGTTGACGAAAACGGCGTCCAGCGTGCGGCCCGCGGCGGCCAGGTGGGCACCCAGGGCACGGGCACCGAGCACGTCGGAGGCGTCCAGCGCTACCAGCTCGAAGCCGACGGCCTCGTGCTGCTTGCCGGGGCGGGCGGTGACGATGACGTGGGCACCCTCGGCCTTGAAGGCGCGGGCGGCAGCCAGGCCGATGCCGGAGGTGCCACCGGTGACGAGGACGGTCTTGTTCGTGAAGCGGGACATGATGGTTTCCTTGAAGTGGGTGCGCGGCGGGTTTGCCGTGGACTCGATACTCGGATTCCGCGTCCCTTTTGACGTCCGGCCGCGTTGGTCGACTCGTGCAAGGCTTTCGAACATGCTCAGTGACGACGAGATCCAGTTGATGGAAGCCATCCGCGAGAGCGGCAGCCTGTCGCGCGCCGCGGCCAGCCTGGGCAAGGCACCGTCCACGGTCTCGTACACGCTGCGCCAGATCGAGACCCGCTTCGACGCGCTTCTGTTCGACCGCCGCCGCTACCGCCTGCAGCTCACGCCGGCTGGCGCGCTGCTGGTGCGGGAGGCCGCGCGGCTGCGCGACGACATGCAGCGGCTGACACGTCGCGTCACCCAGGTCGCCAAGGGCTGGGAGGATCGGCTGTGGATCGTCACCGACGAGCTCATCGAGTTCGACAGCCTGCTGCCGGTCGTCCAGGATTTCGACGCGCTGGCCTCCGGCGTGAGCCTGCGCGTAACACACGAGGTGCTGGGCGGCACCTGGGAGGCGCTGGCCGAGGGCCGGGCCGACCTGGTCATCGGCGCGACCAACGAGCCGCCCGCGCTGGCGGGCGTGCAGTGGCGAGAGCTGGGTGCGCTGCGCTGGGTCTATGCGGTGTCGCCGCGCCACCCGCTGGCCAAAGCCAAGGGGGCGCTGACGGCCGAGCAGATGCAGGCCCACCGCGCCGTCGTGGTGGCCGACTCCTCGCGCCGCGGCGATGGCCGAGCCTACGGCCATGGCGCCGGCCAGGCCACGCTGGCCGTACCCAGCATGGTCGCAAAGATCGCCGCACAACGTGCCGGCCTGGGTGTGGGCTGGCTGCCCGAGGCCCGCGTGGCCGCGCTGCTCCAGCGCGGCGAGCTGGTGCCCAAGAACGTGGCCGTGCCACGCGAGCCCAACACGCTCTACCTAGGCTGGCGCGCCGGCGACGGCCGCGCGCTGGCCTGGTGGCTGGAGCGGCTGACCGACCTCCGGCTGTGCGCGCGGCTGGTGAACGGCGTGGACGCCTACGCCTGATCGCACAGCCCGAGGCTCAACCGTCCTGTCCGTCGGCTCGCGGCGTCAGCAGCCAGCGCGCGTAGACGGCAAGGTAGATCGCAAAAGCCGCCGCAAAGCAGGCGCCCGCCGCCACCATGCCAGACAGATAGGCCGCAGGCGCCAGCAGCGGCAAGGCCACGCGCAGCGCGGCGGCCAGCGCCACCAGGCCGTAGGCCAGGGCCTCGGTCTTGCCCGCCGCCAGCGCCCGGCCGGTGTGGCCGCGCGCGGTACGGGTCATCATCGCGATCAACAGCCCGCCCGTGGCACCCACCGCGAACGCGTGCAGGGCCGGCGACACCGGCTGCCCCTGCACCAGCGCCAGGGCCAGCAACGCCAGGCCCAGCGGAATCCAGGCATAGGCCAAGTGCAGCGACCACAGGATGGGCCGTGTCAGCGTGACGCCCGGCCGCCAGCTGTGCAGGCGCCAGGCATGCAGCGCGGCGGCCACCAGCAGCAGGGGCACAGCCACGCCCAGGTCTGCGAGCCAGGCCAGCAGCGCCAGCGTGGTCGCGGCTCCCAGCAACCGCTCGCGCCAGGCCGGCACGGTGTTCTGCAGACCCGGCGTCACGTTGCGGGTGAAAAAGGGCACGACGCGACCGGCCATCAACGTCTCAAGCAGCACAAGCAGGCCCAGGCCGGCGTGCAGCGCCTGCGTGGGCGACCAGGCCAGCACGCCGGTCGCTGCCAGATGAAAGGCCAGGTTGGCCACGCCTAGCAAGGCCAGCAGCCCGGCCACGACCAGGTTGCGGCGGTTGCCGGCACGCAGCAACAGGCGCAGGAAGACCACGGCCACCAGCGGCAGGAAGGTGGCGTCCAGCAAGAAGAACACCGGATAAGGCGCCAGCAGCGACGCCACCCGCCCCGCCAGCCAAAGCAGCACGAAGCCGCCAAGCGCGACGCCACGCGGCGTGGGCAGCCCCGTCCAGGTCTTGCCGGCCGTGAAGACGAACCCCACCACGACCGCCGCGACCACGCCGAACAGCATCTCGTGCCCATGCCAGGCCACCGGGCCCAGGCCGGACACCGGCGCCAGCCGGCCGGTGAACACGGCCCACCACAGCGGCATCAGCACCACTGCAGCCAGCGCGGCGAGCAGGTAGAAGGGACGGAAGGCCAGCCGCAGCCCCGGCCACCCGCTGGCCGGGGCTGCCGGCGCCTGACCGAACAAGGGAAGAGGCTTCATGGCTTCTTTAACATTCATATATGATGAATCTTATTATCCAAGCACCACAATGGCAATCAAGACCTGTGGCCCGGAAGGCCGAACCCCATGCGCCTGACCCTCTACACCGACTACACCCTGCGGGTGCTGATGTACCTGGCCGCCAAGCATCGCAGCGGCGAGCTGGCCACCATCGACGAGATCGCGCAGGCCTATGGCATCTCGCGCAGCCACCTGACCAAGATCGTGCACGAGCTGGCCCGGCAGGGCTTCATCGAGACGCAGCGTGGCCGCTCGGGCGGCATGCGGCTGGCGCGACCGCCGGAGCAGATCTCCATCGGCGCCGTGGTGCGCATGGCCGAGGAGGACTTCGCCGTCGTGGCCTGCCATGACCCTAAGGTGCCGCACGGCTGCGCGGTGTTCCCGGCCTGCCGGCTCAAGCAGCGCCTGGCCCGGGCGGTGGAAGCCTTCCTGGCGGAGCTGGACGGCATGACGCTGGACGAGGCCGTCACCACACCGCGCCAGGCAGCCGTGCTGCTCAACCTGGTGACTTAGGTCCTGTTCACACGACGGCAGCGAGCCTTAGGCCGGCAGCGCCTTGCGAAAGCCGATCGCAAAGCGGTTCCAGGCGTTGATGGTGGTGATTGCCAGCGTCAGGTTCACCATCTCGGCCTCGTTGAACTCGGCCGCGGCCTCGGCGTAATCGGCGTCGCTGGCGTGCCCCTGGGTGATCAGCGTCAACGCCTCGGCCCAGGCCAGCGCGGCACGCTCTCGGGGCGTGAACAGCGTGGTCTCGCGCCAGGCCGGCAGCACGTACAGGCGGCGTTCGCTCTCGCCGGCTTCGCGGGCGTCCCGGCTGTGCATGTCCAGGCAGAAGGCGCAGCCGTTGACCTGCGAGACGCGCATCTTGACGAGCTCGATCAGACTGGGCTCTAGGCCCAGCTTGGCGATGCTGCCCTCCAGGGTCAGCATGGCCTTCAAGGCGGCGGGCGAGGCGGTGTAGAAGTCGATGCGGGGGGTGGTCATGAGAAGCTCCGGTTGCGGTGGGTTCAAGGTTGAAGGGGTGAGTGAATGGTGATCCCGCCCTGCCGCCACGGGTAGTCCAATCCCGACCGAATCGAGCAGACCAGCGCATGGATCTCCACATCGTCATCGACCGCAACGAGCCGCTGGGCGAGCAGCTGCTGCGCCAGCTGCGCGGCCTGATCCGCAGCGGGCGTCTGGCCACCGGCACGCAGCTGCCGCCGACCCGGCTGCTGGCCCAACAGCTGGGTCTGGCACGCCAGACGGTGGCCGAGGCCTACGAGCGGCTGACGCTGGAGCAGCTCATCGAGGCCGGCCGCGGGCGAGGCAGCTTCGTGCGGGCGCTGCCTGCCGGCGAGGGCCCGAGGCCGGCGGCGACGCCGGTACGGCTGGCCAGCGCCGAGCGCATCGCCGCCTTCCAGGCCTTGCCGGTGCCACTGCTGCGTTTTGCCGACAGCCCGCTGGCGCGCTGGGACTTCGTCGGCGGCTCGCCCGAACCTGCCCTCTTCCCGCACGAGGACTGGCGCCGCCATCTGCATGCGGCCCAGCGCGCGCTGGGCCAGGGAGGCGCGCATGCCCCGCCCGCCGGCCACACCGCGCTGCGCGAGGCGATTGCCGAGCACCTGGCCTTCGCGCGCGGCGTGCGCTGCACAGCGGCAGATGTCATCGTCACGCAAGGCGCGCAGCAGGCCTTTGACCTGCTGGTGCGCGTACTGGCGGGCCCGGGCGACGTGGTGGCAGTTGAGTCACCGGGCTACCCGCCTGTCGCCGGACTGCTGCAGGCGCATGGCGCGCGCATCGTGCCGGTGCCGGTGGACGCGCAAGGGCTCGTCACAGACGCACTGCCGCCCGAGGCCAAGCTGGTCTACACGACGCCGGCCCACCAGTTCCCGCTGGGTGTGGCGATGACCGCCGCGCGGCGGCGCGCACTGCTCAGCTGGGCCGCGCGCACCGGCGCCATCGTGATCGAGGACGACTACGACAGCGAGTTCCGCTTCGAGGGCCAGCCCCGCGACAGCCTTCAGGGGCTGGACACGGACGGTCGCGTCGCCTTCGTTGGCAGCTTCTCCAAGACGCTGGCGCCGTCGCTGCGGCTGGGTTATGTCATCAGCCCGCCGGCCCTGCGCGACGCCCTGCTGAACGCCAAGCACCTGGCCGACGTGCACGGACCCAGCCTGCTGCAGCACGCGCTGGCGCGCTTCATGGCCGAGGGCAACTACCGCAAGCACCTGCGCCGCTGCGTAGCCGAGTACGCTCGCCGCCGCGAGCGGCTGATGGCGGGCTTTGCTGACACGCTGGCGCCCTGGCTGAGGCTGCTGCCAGCCGAGGCGGGCTTCCACCAGGCGGCGCTGTTCATGCCCGGGCTCGCCATCGACGGTACACAGCTTGCAGCGCTGGCGCGGCGGGTGGACGTGGGGCTGTATCCGCTGCAGGCCATGGGGGCGCAGCAAGATGGACTGCTGATGGGCTTTGGCCGCATCCCGCCCGAGGGCATCGAGCAAGCGCTGGGCCGCATGGCCGAGCTGCTGGGCGCGGCGGCTTAGGCGGCAGGCAGCGTCAGCCGCGCGATGCATCCCCTGGGCGCGGCCGGCAGCAGCTCGGCACTGCCGCCGTGGCGTTCGGCGATTTCACGCGCGATGGCCAGGCCCAGGCCGCAGCCCTCGCCCGCCGTGCTGCCGCGCACGAAGCGCTCGAAGGCGCGCTCGCGCAGGTCGGGCGCCAGACCGGGGCCGTCGTCCTCGACGTCCAGCCACACGTCGTCGCCCGCCTGGCGCAGCCGCACCGTGATGACGGCACCCGCGCCGGCGTAGCGCACGGCGTTGTCAATGAGGTTGACGACGGCCTCGCGCAGCAGCAGCGCCACGCCCTGCACGCGCAAGCCCTCGTTGACGATGTCCACGCCCAGGTCGCAATCCGCCGCCAGCGCACGGGGCACCCAGTCGGAAGCGACCTCGCGCACGAGGCGGTCGCAGTCCACCGTCTGCCAGCCCTGGATGGCGACCGCCTCGGGCTCGGCGCGGGCCAGCACCAGCAGCTGCGACACCAGCCGCGCACCGCGCACGGCGCTCTCGTGCACGCGGGCCAGGCGCTGGCGCAGCGCCGGGTCGGTGGCGGCCTCCAGCGCCAGCTCGGTCTGGCTTTTCAGGCCGGCGAGCGGCGTGCGCAGTTGGTGGGCGGCGTCGCTGATGAAGCGGCGCTGCGTCGCCAGGCTGTGCTGCACCTGGCCCAGCAGTTCGTTGACGGCGCCGGCCAGCGCGCTGACCTCGGGTGGCGCAGCCTGCAGCTGCACCGGGTCCAGCGCATCGGCGCGCCGGCCTTCCATCTGCCGCTGCAACTCGGCCAGCGGCTTGAGGCCTCGGCGGATGCCGGCCCATACGACCATGCTCATCAGGGCGATCAGCAGTGACAGCGGCAGCGCCGTGTCCAGCAGCATGCGGCGCGCAAGCAGCTCGCGCGGTGCGCTGGAGCGGGCGATCTGCACGCGCAGCGTGGCGTCCGCCGCGCCGGCCGCGCCCAGGTGCAGGTCCAGCGACACGACGCGCATGCGCTCGGGCACGGTGGCGTCGAAGAACACCGGCTGGTTAAAGCGAGGCAGGGATGATGACAGCGGCGGCGGCGGCATGCGCGCGTCGCCCAGCAGCAGTTGGCCCGGCGGCGAGCTGACCATGTACATGACGCGGTCGTCCGGGTCGGCGGCCAGGATGTCCTGGGCCGAGCGCGGCAGGTCCACGAACAGGCCGCTGGCCGTGGGCTTGATCTGGCGGGCCAGCGCGCGGGCGGCCTGCAGCAGGCTGGCATCCACCAGCTCGTCGGCATGGCGGCTGGCCAGCCGGTAGGCGCCGAACGCCGCCACGCCCCACAGCACGAGCTGCGGCAGCAGCAGCCACAGCAGCAGTTGCCGGTGCAGGGAACGACCGGCGGGGGCAGTCACGGGGAAGCGGTGGCTTCGAGCAGATAACCCAGGCCGCGCACCGTGCGCACGGCCAGGCCCGAGCCTTCGAGCTTCTTTCGCAGACGGTGGATGTAGACCTCGATGGAGCCGCCGCCCGATGTGTCCTCACTGCCCCAGGCGCCGACGATCTGCTGCTTGGTGACGACACGGTCGCGCTCGGTCAGAAGCAGGTCCAGCAGCGTCCATTCACGCGGGCTGAGTTCGATGGCCTCGCCGCCGACGCTGGCACGCCGTGCCGCGCGGTCCAGCGTCAGGCCGCGCAACTGCTGCGCCGCGCCGGCCGGCCGGCCGCGGCGCATCAGCGCGTGCAGCCGGGCCTCGAGCTCGGGAAAATCGAAGGGCTTGGTCAAGTAGTCGTCGGCACCCGCTTGCAACCCGGCCACGCGGTGCTCCAGCGCGTCCAGCGCTGTCAGCACCAGGATGGGCAGCGTGCGGCCGGCCTCGCGCACGCGCTTCAGCACGGTGAGGCCATCCACCAGCGGCAGGCCTAGGTCCAGGATGGCGACGTCGAAGTCCTGCTTGCGCAGCAGGTACTCGGCCACTGCACCGTTTTCGGCCCACTCGACCTTGAACGAGGCGTTCAGCAACTGCTGCTGCAGCGCATCGGCCAGCAGGGCGTCGTCTTCGGCGAGCAGCAGGTTCATGAGGCCACTTTAGCCGTGTCGCCCCTCATGGTTAATACGATATTAAGTTTATTAACTCTCGGTAATGATGGCGGAATGCTCCGCGCGCGTGCTCTCGCCCCTGCCCTGCTCGCCGCCACCTGCGCGGCGCAGGCCGGGCCGCAGGCGGACGTGGTGCATTGGTGGACCTCGCCCGGCGAGACCGCCGCCATGCACGCGCTGGCCGATGCCTACCGCGCTGCAGGCGGGCGCTGGCGCGACCTGGCCGTGGTCGCGTCCGAGCAGGCGCGGGCCGTCGTGCTGGAGCGCATTGCCGCCGGCAACCCGCCCATGGCTGCGCAGTTCAACCCATCGCGCACCTTCCAGCAACTGGCGCGCCAGGGGCGGCTGAACGCCATCGACGACGTGGCCGCGCAAGGCCGCTGGGCCGAGGTGCTGCCCGCCGTGCTGCTGGACGCCGTGCGCGTCGACGGCCACATCTATGCCGCGCCGCTGAGCGTGCACATGTCCGCCTGGCTGTGGAGCTCCAAGGCCGCGCTGGCCACGGCCGGCGTGAAGCAGGAGCCGCGCAGCATGGACGAGCTGTTCGTAGCGCTGGACAAACTGCAGGCCGCCGGCCTGGTGCCGCTGGCGCACGGTGGCCAGCCCTGGCAAGACCTCAACCTCTTCACCGCTGTCCTGGCCAACCAGGGCGGGCGCGAGCTCTACCTGGCCGTGCTGCGCGACCACGACGCCGCCGCGCTGCAGGGCGACGCGCTGCGCCAGGCGCTCGTCAACTACAAGCGGCTGCGCCGCTACGTGGACGCCGCCTCGCCAGGCCGGAGCTGGAATGACACCACTGCGCTGCTCATCAGCGGCCGGGCCGGCCTGCAGTTCATGGGCGACTGGGTGAAGGGCGAGTTCACTGCCGCCGGTCAGCTGCCCGGCCGAGACTACGGCTGCACGCCGGGCCTCTCCCCGCGTTCGCCCTACATCGTCGATGGCGACGTGCTCGTCTTCCCGAGGGACAAGGACGGCAGCGCCCGCGCCGCACAACAGTTGCTGGCGCGTGTCGCCACCGCGCAGGCCACGCAGCTGGCTTTCAGCGCGCGCAAGGGCTCGGTGCCGGTTCGCACCGACCTCGACACCCGCACGCTGGACGCCTGCGCCCAGGCCGGTGCCGCCGCACTGCGCGACGCCAACCGCCTGGTCGGCAACACCGAGATGCTGCTGGCGCCCGAGCAGCTGACCGCGCTGGAACGCGCCGTCAGCGACTACTGGAACCGGGACATCCCCGCCCAGGCGGCGCAGCAGGCGCTCGCCAGGATCTTGCAGAACAACAGCCCCAACAGGAGACTCCCTTGACCCGCGTTCACATCCAGGATCTCAGCATCCGCTTCGGCAACCACGAGGTCATCAAGGGCCTGGACCTCGATGTCCACAGCGGCGAGTTCCTCGTGCTGCTGGGCCCCTCGGGCTGCGGCAAGTCCACGCTGCTGCACACCATCGCCGGGCTCAACCCGGTCAGCGGCGGCAGCATCCACATCGGCGAGCAGGACATGACCCGCGCCGAGCCCAGCCAGCGCGGCGTCGGCATGGTGTTCCAGAGCTACGCGCTGTACCCGACGATGTCAGTGAAGGAGAACCTCGCCTTCCCGCTGAAGATGGCCAAGACGCCCAAGGCCGAGCTGGAGAAGCGCGTGGCCGCAGCGGCCGACATGCTGCAGCTGGGCCCCTTGCTGGAGCGCCGGCCCGGCCAGTTGTCGGGCGGCCAGCGCCAGCGCGTGGCCATCGGCCGCGCCGTGGTGCGCGAAGCCAAGGTACTGCTGCTGGACGAGCCACTGTCTAACCTCGACGCCAAGCTGCGCACCGACCTGCGCCGCGAGCTGAAGCTGCTGCACAGCCGCCTTGGCAACACCATGATCTACGTGACCCACGACCAGGTCGAGGCGATGACGATGGGCGATCGCATCGCGGTCATGAACCGCGGCGTGCTGGAACAGGTCGGCGACCCCGACAGCGTCTACAAC
>JACPYV010000001.1 GCA_016195825.1 Burkholderiales bacterium
GGTGCCGCGCCGGTGATTGCGCGCGTCGCCAAGGAAATGGGTGTGCTGACGGTCGGCCTCGTCACCAAACCCTTCGAATTCGAAGGCGGCCGCCGTGCCAAAGCGGCCGATGCCGGTCTGGCCGAGCTGGAGGCCAACGTCGACTCGCTGATCGTCGTGCTGAACGACAAGCTGCTGGACGTGCTGGGCGACGACGTCACGCAGGACCAGGCCTTCGCGCACGCCAATGACGTGCTGAAGAATGCCGTTGGCGGCATTTCGGACATCATTCACATTCCCGGCCTGGTCAACGTCGACTTCGAAGACGTCAAGACTGTGATGAGCGAGCCTGGCAAGGCCATGATGGGCACGGCGCAAGCCACCGGCCCGGACCGTGCTGCCAAGGCTGCTGAAGCCGCCGTGGCCTGCCCGCTGCTGGAGGGGATCGACCTGTCCGGCGCGCGTGGCGTGCTGGTGCTGATCGCCGCGAGCCGCGCCAATTTCAAGTTGAGCGAGTCGCGCAACGCGATGAACGCGATCAAGCGCTACGCGTCGGAAGAGGCGCACATCATCTACGGCACGGCCTACGACGAGGGCCTGGGTGACGCGCTGCGTGTGACCGTCATCGCCACTGGCCTGACCGCCGGCCGCGCCCGCCAGCAGGCGCCGCTGCAAGTGGTGCAGACCCAGCAGGTGGTGCGCAACGGTACCGACGGCATGGCCATGCCCGTGCTGACGCAGGCCGTGGCCATGGCCACGCCGACGGCGGCGCAAGCCAACGTCGGCTTGGGCCTGGGTGACTTCGCCAACGCCAACGTGCCCAGCGTCTGGCGTCATGGCCGGTCCGGCAGCGCCGCGGCCAAGGTCGAGGCACTGTCTTCCAACGGCATGGACGAGATCGAGATCCCGGCCTTCCTGCGCAAGCAGGCCGACTGAGCGACGACCGGGGACGGGCCCAGCGGCCGGTCCGACGCGCTGCGAAGGACAGAGCCAGGCAGGGCGCCGGCATGAGCGTCACTGCTTCATCGACAGAAGGGCGAGCCGAAAGGCCCGCCCTTTTTGCTTTTCAGGCCGGCGCCTTGGACGCCGTGGTCGGCTTAGCAGTGCCCGCGACCAGCGCCAGCAGGCCACCGCCCGCCAGCACGAGGGCCAGGGCTTCGAGTCGGGCGCCCGGCAGCGTGGCGGCGGCGGTTGTCAGCAGCGCGGCGGCGGCCATCTGCAGAAATCCCAGCAGCGCTGAAGCCTGGCCGGCCTGGGCCGCGAAGGGTGTCAGCGCCAGCGCCGTGCCGGTGGGTGACACCAGGCCCATGCCGAACAGGAAGACGCAGGCCGCGGCCACGAAGCCCGTGAGGCCGGCCGCATGGCTGGCCAGCATCGCCAACCCGCCGGCGGCGGCCAGCGCCGCGCCCAGGCGCAGCACGGTGGGCGCTCCCCAGCGTGCGTTCCAGCGCGGCGCCGCCTGGCCGGCCGCGAAGACGATGAAAACGGTGGCTGCGAAGAACAGGCCCACCTGCAACGCCGAGAAGCCGTAGCTGCGAGCGAGCACCAACGGTGCGGTGCCGAAGAACGCGAACAGCGCGCCGAGGATGGCCGCCGTCGCCAGCGCCGGCCGCATGAAGCGCACGTCGCCCAGCAGCGTGACGTAGCCGCGTGCGAGCGCGCCGACGGGTTGGTGCCTGCGCCGCTCGGCCGGCAGCGTCTCGCCGACGATGCCGGCATACGCCACGGCAAGCGCCAGCCCGGCCGCGATCAGCACACCGAACAGCGCCCGCCAGCCCCAGGTGGCCTGGACGAGGCCGCCCAGCAGCGGGGAAAAGCCTGGCGCTGCGGCCATGACGACCATGATGCGGCCGAGCAGCGCGGCGAGTTGCGGGCCTTCGAAGCGGTCGCGCGCGGCGGCCCGTGCCAGCACCGAGGCCGCCGCGACACCAATGGCCTGCAGCGCGCGGCCGGCCAGCAGCCACGGCAGATCGCCCGCCAGCGCACAGACCGCGCTGCCTGCCAGGAAGATCATCAGGCCACCGAGCACGACCGGCCGGCGGCCGATGCGGTCCGACAGCGGGCCGACGATCAGCTGGGCCAGCGCGAACACCGCGAGGAAGAGGCTGAGCACTGCCGTCATCGCCGCCTCGCTGGCGCCGAGCGCCACCGCCATCACCGGCAGCGACGGCAGCAGGATGTTGGTGGACAGAGTCGCCAGCGCGGACAGTGCGGCCAGCGTCAGCAGCCAGGGGCGCGGCACGGCACTCATTGGGGCCGCCCTGCGGCGACGAAGGCGACGCTGCGCGCGATGACGTCGGCGTCGGCAAGCACGCGACGGTGGCCCAGGCCCGCGACCGGCTCCAGCCGCGAGCCCGCCCAGGCGCCATGCAGCGCCTGCGAGGCGGCGAACGGCACCGTGCGGTCCGCGGGGTCGTGGACGATGAGGCCGGGGTGGCGCAGGCCGTGCTGCAGCCGCTCCAGGTCGACGCAGGCCATGCGCGTGCCGATGAAGCCCTCGACCCAGCCGGCGAACGCCGCCGTATCCGCGGGGCTCAGGCCGTGGACGGTCGCGATGCCCTTGACCATGGGCGTCAGCGACGACGGCCCGGCCAGGTGCACGCTGCGCCTGACCTGCAAGCCATGCGCGAACGCCAGCAGCGCCGCGGCGGAGCCCATGGAATGCCCGATGACGGCGTGGACCTCGCCGATGGCGGCGGCCAGCGAGCGCAGCGCGCGGCCAGCATGCACGACGCTGGCTGCATGGCCGCCGGAATCGCCGTGGCCGGGCAGGTCGAACAGCGTCACCGAGAAGCCGGCGTCGACCAGCGGCCGGGCGAAGCCCAGCAGGTGCGCACCACGGCTGTTCCAACCATGCACGAGCACAACGCGTGGCCCGTCGCCCAGCGTCCAGCGGGTGAGCTTCAGGCCTTCGTGGCGCAGCGGCGGCTCGGCAGCGCCGGCCAGTGCGGTGCGCTCGGCGGCGCTCATCGCGATGCGTTCCGGCACCGAGAAGGCATGACGGGCGGCGGCCAGGTGGCCGTTGCCTTGGGCCGCGAGCGGCGGCGTGGCCAGGGCAGGGGACTGGACCATGACGATCTCCTTGGCGGCGGTGTTAGCCGGCATAGGCCGGTGCCGGGGTGGACAGGCTTTGCTTGACCTGGCGGCTGAGGTCGTCGGCCAGCACCTCGAAGGCGCCGGCCTCGACGCCCTCCAGCGCCAGCCGGGCGACGTCGGTCGGCGAGGCCTTTGGCGCGTCCAGCCCGCGCGTCATGTCGGTGTCCATGTAGCCGACGTGCAGGCTGGTCACCTGTGTGCCCTGGGCCTTCAGCTCGTTGCGCAGGCCGTTGCTCAGCGACCAGGCCGCGGCCTTGGACGCGCTGTAGGTTGCCACGCCGGGCAGCGTCACCCAGCTCAGCACGGACAGCACGTTCAGCACCGCGCCGCCGCCGTTGCCCCACAGCACCGGCGCGAAGGCGCGGGCCAGCAGCCAGGGGCCGAAGAAGTTGGTTTCCAGCTCGGCACGGGCCGCCGCGATGCCGTCGTCGGCCAGCAGCCGGCCCTGGCGCGAGATGCCGGCGTTGTTGATGAGCAGCGTCACGTCGGTGCATTGCGCGGCCGCGGCGGCCACCTGGGCGGCGTCGGTCACGTCCAGTGCGATGGGCACGACGCCGGCGATGTCGATGCTGGCCGGGTCGCGTGCGGCGGCATAGACCTTGGCGGCGCCGGCGACGAGTGCGGCTTGGGCGAAAGCGCGACCTAGGCCGCGGTTGGCACCGGTGACGAAGACGACGGCGTTCTTGAGCTTCATGACGGGGTCCTTTCGAGAGGCGACTTATTCATGTCGATCGACATGATTGATATAAATGTCGGTCAACATATAAAATGCGTCAACCCCACTCCCCCAAAGACCCTAGGAACTGCGATGAAGGTCACCCGCGCCCAGGCCGAAGAGAACCGCGAACGCATCCTTGACAGCGCCGCCCGGCTGTTCCGCGAGCGTGGCTTCGACGGCATCGGGCTGAACGACCTGATGCAGGCCGCCGGCCTGACCCGGGGCGGCTTCTACGGGCACTTCGAGTCCAAGGATGACCTGGCCGCCCAAGCCAGTCGGCGCGCGCTTCAGGCCAACCGCGAGCAGTGGAAGCAGCAGACGGACCGCAGCCTGTCCGCGTGGGTGAAGGCTTATTTGTCCGACGCCCACCGCGACCACCTGGGCGCCGGCTGCGGCCTGGTCGCGCTGGCGGGTGACGCGGCGCGCGGTGGCCCGGCCGTGCAGGCCGCCTTCGCCGAAGGCGTGCAGAGCCTCGCTGCGACGCTGCAGGCCCAGATGCCCGGTGCCGACGGCGCGGAGCAGCGGGGGCAGGCGCTGGCGATGTTGTCCTCCCTGGTCGGCGCCCTGCTGCTGTCGCGGGCGGTGGGCGATGAGGCGCTGTCGCGCGAGCTGCGCGAGGCCGTGCGCGAGCGCCTGCCGGCAGGCGCCGGCTGAACGGTCGTTGCCACCGCCTGAGAGGTGAAGGCCGACGCCACCCCTGTGGCATGCTCGCGCCCCATGTCGACACCCGGAAGATTTCGCAGGGATGCGTGAGTTGAGCCTCATGCTGCGCAGCTGGCTGCTGATGCTGGTCCTGGGTGCCTGCGCGTCATCGCAGGCGCAGCGCTTGCCCCAGCCCAGCGCATGGGCCACGGGCGACGACTCAGCCCCCGCGGAACTCGCGACCAGCGCCTGGACGCGCGCGCAGCTCGATGCCTGGTGGGCCGCCCTGCGCTACCACACGGTGAACGGCGGTGACCACCTCGCCGTGGCGCCGGACCTGCTGCCCCCCGCCGACGCATCGGCCTGGCGGCCCATCGCCATGCCCGACGTGCGCACCCGCCCGGGTGCGGCCATGTTGACGGACGCGCGCGGCTATGAGATGCGCTGGTACCGCCTGCACATCCCTCCCGGCAGCGACGAAGCCATGGCGCTGTACCTGCCGCGGTTGGTCACGCTGTCGGCTGCCGTGCTGATGCGCACCGACCACGGCTGGCAACCCCTGCTGGACAACCAGCATGCCGAGCGCGAGCAATGGGTGCAGCCACTGTGGTTGCCGCTGCCCGGTGCCGGTGCGCAGGGGCTGGAGTTGGTGGTGGCGCTGCCAGTGCCTGCGGGCAGCTATCACGCGGTGTCGCGCATCTGGGTCGGCCCGCGCGACGTGCTGGAAAAGCGCTGGCTGTGGCGGGTGCGTGCTCAGACCGGTCTGCCCCAGGCGGTCAGCCTGACGCTGGCCGTCCTGGGCCTGTTCGCGCTGACGCTGTGGCTGCGCCGGCCCGACGAGGCGATCTACGGCCTGTTCGCGCTCAGCGCGGCGACCTGGATGGTGCGCAACCTGCACTACTACGTCAGCCTGCCGGTTTCGACAGCTGGCCAGGACTGGTTCTGGTGGGCGACTCACGCTTCCATGGCCTGGGTCATGCTGACGGCGCTGCTCTTTGCGCTGCGCTTCGCGACCCGGCTCGTGCAGTGGCTGGAGCGCGTGCTGATCGGCAGCGTACTGCTGGTCAGTCTGGTCAGCATGCCGCTGTGGCTGCGCCAGCTGGACATGGTCGTGCTGCAGTACGCCGTGACTGCCTGCGTCGCCGCCGTCGGCACGGCCTGGGTGACCTGGCTGGCCTGGCGCGAGCGCCGCACCGAGCTGCGCCTGATGGCGCTGGCGCTGGTCATCGGCGTGCTGCTGGGCGGACATGACCTGGCCGTGCTGGCCGGCTGGGCCTGGCCCGAGCACTTCTTCCTGATGCCGTTCGCGACGCTCATCGTCATGGTCAGCTTCCTGCATGCCGTGCAGCGCCGCTACGTCGGCACCGTTGAGCAGGTGCAGGCCGAGAACAGCCAACTGCAGGAAGACCTGGACGAGCAGGTCTCCGTGCTGCAGGCCCAGAACGCCCAGCTGCGCGAGGCCGAGCGCCAGCAAGCCCTGCTGCTCGAGCGCCAGCGCATCATGGCCGACATGCACGACGGCTTGGGCTCATCGCTGCTGTCAGCCCTGGTGGCGATGGAGCAGGGCAGCATGTCGCACGAGCAATGCGTGGAGGTGCTGCGCGAATGCGTGGACGACCTGCGCCTGGTGATCGACTCGTTGGAGCCGGTGGGCCACGATCTCGTCTCGCTGCTGGCCACCATGCGCTACCGCCTGGGCAAGCGGCTGCAGGTCGGCGGCCTCAAGCTCGAATGGGATGTGCAGGACCTGCCGCCGCTGGCCTGGCTGGAGCCGCCCGACGCGCTGCACGTTCTGCGGCTGATGCAGGAGGCGCTGAACAACGTGCTCAAGCATGCCGGCGCCAGCCGCGTGCGCATGGTCACGCGCCACCACGGCAGCTATGTCGAGATCCGCGTCGAGGACGACGGCGCCGGCTTCGACCTTCAGAACGTCCAGCACGGCCGCGGCCTGAAGAGCCAGATCAAGCGAGCGCAAAGGCTGGGCGGCAAGCTGCGCGTCGACTCCTCGCCGGGCATGGGGACGCGGCTGTCGTTGCGATTGCCCGTGGAACGCAAGGCCCAGACCTGATCCTCGACAATCAGAGCATGGTCAAGCAACGCACCCTGAAGTCGATCACCCGCGCCGTCGGCGTGGGCATCCACAGCGGACAGAAGGTGGAGCTGACGCTGCGCCCGGCGCCCGTCGATACTGGCATCGTCTTCCGCCGCGTGGACCTGTGCCCGCCAGTAGACATCCCGGTCGGCGTCATGTCGGTCAGCGACACGCGCATGGCGACCACCATCAGCCCCGGCGGCGACCCCGGTGCACCCAAGGTGCAGACCATCGAACACCTGCTGTCTGCCTGCGCCGGCCTGGGGCTGGACAACCTCATCATCGACATCAACGCCGACGAGGTGCCGGTGCTGGATGGCTCAGCGGCCAGCTTCGTCTTCCTGCTGCAGTCCGCCGGCATCGTCATGCAGGACGCGCCCAAGCGTTTCCTGAAGGTGAAGAAGCCCGTCGAGGTGCGCCAAGGCGAGGGCAAGAAGCTGATGTGGGCCCGGCTTGAGCCTCACCACGGCTACACGCTGAGCTTCGAGATCGAGTTCGACAACCCGGCCGTGGCCGCCACCGGCAGTCAGTTCGTGTTCGACATGGGATCGGGCACTTACAAGAAGGAGATCGCCCGTGCGCGCACCTTCGGCATGACTGCGGACATTGACCTCATGCGCTCGCGCGGCCTGACGCTCGGCGGCTCCATGGACAACGCCATCGTCGTGGACGACTACAAGGTGCTGAATGCCGACGGCCTGCGCTATGACGACGAGTTCGTGAAGCACAAGATCCTGGACGCCATTGGCGACATGCAGGTCGCCGGCATGCCGCTGCTGACGGCCTACACGTCCTTCAAGGGCGGTCACGCGCTGAACAACAAGCTGCTGCGCGCGCTGCTGGCGGACGACTCGGCCTACGAGGTCGTCAGCTTCGACGACGACCGCGCGGCGCCCAAGGGCTTCGCCGAGCTGGCGCCGGCCTGGTGAAGCTCACTGCACCATGCTGATCGCCCGCCTCCTCGTCGGCCTGCTGCTGTTCTCGGCCGTGCTCTGCTTCGCCTTCTCCATCGCCACCGGCCAGCGGCGCTGGCGGCGCTATGGCCTGGTCATCATGAAATGGACGCTGGTGGCCGGCCTGGGCTTTTTTGCCGTGCTGATCCTGGAGCGTCTGGCGTTGCTGCTGTGACGCCGTTCACGTCCATTGGGGTTGCCCCCTCGGCTTGCGGGGATGGCAGAGCGGCCGGGCGTGCTCAGAATGCAATCACGGTCGCTGAACGAGTTGAGGCGGCCGAGCCCGCAGATACAACAGAAACGGGCGCCACGCGCGGAGAAGGCCGGGGGGCCGGGGAAGCGCAGTTGGTTGGAAAGACAAACTGACGGAAGTCCTTAAGGCCGCTCTTTCGAGCGGCCTTATTTTTTGAGCGCCCCGGCAAGCTTTCCGCCAGCTGTCGGTGTTGTTACGAGTACTCACCGCGCGACGTCTTCACGCGTCGGCGAATACCTTGGGGGCCTGCGTTGTCTGCCCATGCCAGCGACTGCTGGCTGTCGATAGCAACCCGGAAAGGACCTTCCCCATGAAGCGCACTTTCATTGCAGCCGCCATCCTCGCCACGTTGACCGGCGCTGTATTCGCCCAGACGCCTGCCACGCCGGCCCAGAACACCGTGCAACGCGACGTGAACCAGCAGCAGCGCATCGAGAACGGTCTGCAGAGCGGCAAGATCACGACGCGCGAAGCGGGCCTGCTCGAACGCGACGAGGCCAAGGTCGACAGACTGCAGGCCAAGGACATGAAGGATGGCAAGCTCAGCCCTGCCGAGCGCCGCCAGCTGCGCGCCGCGCAGAACAAGGCCGGCCGGGACATCAAGACGGCCGAGAACAACGGCGTCAACGGCAACCCGCTGTCAGCCTCCAGCCAGCGCATGCAGGCCGACGTACAGCGCAACGTGAACCAGGAGAAGCGCGTCGAGAGCGGCCTGCAAACCGGTGCGCTGACCAAGCGCGAAGCCGGTCGCCTGGAGCAGGGCCAGGCCCATGTGGACCACGCCGAGGCGCATGCTGCGGCCGATGGGCATGTGGGTGCCGCTGAGCAGCAGCGCGTGCAGCGTGCCGAGAACCACCAGAGCAAGCGCATCCATCGCGCCAAGACCAACGGCACGACGGCCGGCTGATTGCCCTGACTGACTCAACGACGCCGAGGGCTTGCCCCTCGGCGCTTGTCTTTCAGGCGCCCAGGTAGCGCCCGCGCAGATGGGCCTCGAAATGCGCCGGGTTCAGCGCCTCGCCGCTGGCGCGCTGCACCAGTTCCGGCGTCTCGTAGCGGCTGGCGTTCTGCCAGACCTGCGTGGACAGCCAGTCGAACACGCCGCCCAGTTCGCCGCGGGCGATCTGCGCGTCCAGCGTCGGCTGCTGCGCACGCATGGTCGCGAACCACTGCGCCGCGTACATCGCACCCAGCGTGTAGCAGGGGAAGTAGCCGAACAGGCCGGCGGGCCAGTGCACGTCCTGCATTGGGCCGTCCTTGAAGTTGCCGCGGGTGTCCAGGCCCAGTAGCTCGGCCATGCCGGCATCCCACAGCGCGGGAATGTCGTCGACCTCGGCCTGGCCCTCGATCAGCGCGCGCTCGATGTCGAAGCGCAGCAGGATGTGGGCGGGGTAGGTCACCTCGTCGGCGTCCACGCGGATGTAGCCGGGCTGCACGCGTGTCAGCAGCTTGTGCAGGTTGCCGGGCGCGAAGGCGGGCTGGTCGCCGAAGTGCTTGATAAGCAGCGGCGCCAGCAGGCCGGCGAACGCCGGGTGGCTGCCCAGCTGCATCTCGAAGGACAGGCTCTGGCTCTCGTGGATGCCCATGGAGCGCGCACGGGCGATGGGCTGGCCCAGCAGGTCACGCGGCAGGCCTTGCTCGTAGCGGCCGTGGCCGGTCTCGTGGATGACACCCATCAGCGCGGGCAGGAAGTTGTCCTCGCGGTAGCGCGTCGTCATGCGCACGTCCTCGGGCACGCCGCCGCAGAAGGGGTGGGTGCTCTCGTCCAGCCGGCCGGCGGCGAAGTCGAAGCCCATCAGCTGCATCGCGTCCAGGCCCAGCGCCTTCTGCGCCGCGACCGGGAAGGGACCGATCGGCTCGATGACGGTTTCCTGCGCCTGCTTCGCGATGACGTCGCGGATCAGCCCCGGCAGCCATTGCCGCAGCGGCGCGAAGGCGCGCTCCACGTCCGAGCTGCGCATGCCCGGCTCGTACTGGTCCAGCAGCGCGTCGTACTTGCTCAACCCCGTGCTCTGGGACAGCAACTCGGCCTCTTGCCGCGCAATCGCCAGCACTTCGCGCAGATTGGGTGCAAAGCCGGCCCAGTCGTTGGCCGGGCGCTGACTGCGCCAGGCGTGTTCGCAGCGGTTGTTGGCCAGGCTCTTGGCCTCCACCAGCGTCTGCGGCAGCGCGTTGGCGGCCCGCCAGGCGCGGCGGACCTCACGCAGGTTGGCGCGCTGCGTGTCGTCCAGCGGCTCGGCGGCGGCGGCATCCAGCAGGCCGGCCAGCGCCGGGTCGGTGGCCAACTGGTGCAACAGGCCATCCATCTCGGCCAGCGCCAGGCTGCGGGCCTCGTTGCCATGGGCCGGCATGTTGGCGGCCTGGTCCCACTGGGCGATGGACTGCAGGTGGCCGAGGCGGTACAGGCGCTGCTGGCGCGCGGCAAGGTCTTGGTAGGCGATTGTGGTGGTCATGACATCCAGGTTTCGGGAATGAACCAAAGCAAGGCGACGGTGAAACAGATGAAGCGCAGCCCCTTGCCCAGCGCCATCCAGCCCACACAGGGCCAGAACGGGAGCTTGAGCCAGCCGGCCACGGCGCACAGCGGGTCGCCCACGATGGGCAGCCAGCTCAGCAGGCAGGCCTTGGGGCCGAAACGTTTGAGCCAGGCCAGCGCGCGGGGGTTGGGCGGCTCGCGGTGCTTGAGCGCCTCCACGGCTTTCTCGGCGCCATAGCCCATCCACCAACTGGTCGCGCCGCCCAGCGTGTTGCCGAGGGTGGCCACGGCCATCACGGGCCAGAACATGCTCGGGTCGGCCTTGACGACGAGAAAGACCGCCGGCTCGGAGCCCAGCGGCAGCAGCGTGGCGGAGACGAACGTGACGATGAAGACCGCCACCAGCCCCACCTGGGGCAAGGCCAGGGCGGCAAGCAGATCGTGGACGAATTGACCGAGCCAGGCTTCCATGTCGGCATTGTGAGGGCGGGCGGATGGCTACAATGTCGCCTCTTTTTTGAGCAGACTCTTCGTGCAGACCGGCGTGCAAATTGGCCCCCATCTCCTTCCCAACCGGCTCTTCGTGGCGCCGATGGCGGGGGTGACGGACAGGCCCTTCCGCCAGCTCTGCCGCCGCCTGGGTGCGGGCTACGCGGTTAGCGAGATGGTCACGTCGCGCAAGGAGCTGTGGGGCAGCCTGAAGACCTCACGCCGCGCTGACCACGCAGGCGAGCCCGGGCCCATCGCCGTGCAGATCGCCGGTACCGACGCGGCCATGATGGCCGAGGCCGCCGCCTACAACATCGACCGCGGCGCGCAGATCATCGACATCAACATGGGCTGCCCGGCCAAGAAGGTCTGCAACAAGTGGGCGGGCTCGGCGCTGATGCGCAACGAGGCACTGGCCCTGGAGATCGTGGAGGCCGTCGTGGTCCAGTGCGCGCCTCGTGGCGTGCCGGTCACGCTGAAGATGCGCATCGGGTGGAGCGCCGACGATCGCAACGCGCTGCGCCTGGCGCGGCTGTTCGAGGCTGCCGGCATCGCCATGCTGACCATCCACGGCCGCACGCGCGAGCAGGGCTACAAGGGCCTGGCCGAGTACGACACGATTGCCGCGGTGAAGGCTGCGCTTGCCATCCCCGTCGTCGCCAACGGCGACATCGACAGCCCCGAGAAGGCGCGTGACGTGCTGGCCTACACCGGCGCCGACGCGCTGATGATCGGCCGCGCGGCTCAGGGTCGGCCCTGGATCTTCCGCGAGGTGACACATTTTTTGGCGACGGGCGAACACCTAGCGGCGCCCACGGTCACCGAAGCACGAGACTGGCTCACCGAGCACCTGCACGACCACTATGGCCTGTACGGCGAGCGCAGCGGTGTGCGCAGTGCCCGCAAGCACATTGGCTGGGCCGTGCGCGGCCTGCCGGGCGGCGAGGACTTCCGCCAACACATGAACACGCTGGAGCGCTGCGACTTGCAGTTGCAGGCTCTGCGGGGCTGGTTCGACGAACTCGGCCAGACCCACGACCGGCTGCCTCCTGCCGAGGCGGCCAACGACGACGACGAAGCCCAGGCCCACGAAGCCTGCGCCGCCTGACGAAATCCATTCGCTCCTGTCATGAGTGCCCAGAAGAACACCAATCCGCCCAACCCCATCGACGCCTGCGTGCGCGACAACCTCGAAGCCTTCTTCCGCGACCTCGACGGCCAGGAGCCGCACTCCATGCACGAGATGCTGGTCAAGCTGGTCGAGAAGCCGCTGTTCGAGATCGTCATGCGTGAAGCCAGCGGCAACCAGAGCAAGGCGGCGCAGTGGCTGGGCATCAACCGCAATACGCTGCGCCGCAAGCTCACCGATCACAACCTCTAGGCCGTCATGCAACTCACCGCACTTCTTTCCGTCTCTGACAAGACCGGCATCCTCGAATTCGCCAAGGAGCTGCACGCTCTGGGTACGAAGCTGCTGTCCACCGGCGGCACCGCCAAGCTGCTGGCCGACGCCGGCCTGCCCGTGACCGAGGTGGCCGAGCACACCGGCTTTCCGGAAATGATGGACGGCCGCGTGAAGACGCTGCACCCCAAGATCCACGGCGGTCTGCTGGCACGCAGTGACACGCCCGAGCATGTGGCGGCCATGGAGCAGCACGGCATCACGCGCATCGACATCCTGGCCGTCAACCTCTACCCCTTCGAGGCTACGGTGGCCAAGCCCGGCTGCACGCTGGAAGACGCCATCGAGAACATCGACATCGGCGGCCCGGCCATGGTGCGCAGCGCGGCCAAGAACTGGAAGGACGTGACGGTGCTGACCGACGCGGCCCAGTACGCCGCCGTGCTGGACGAGCTGAAGGCTCACGGCAAGACCAGCGACAAGACGCGCTTTGCCGCCTCGGTCGCTGCGTTCAATCGCATCGCGCAGTACGACGCCGCGATCAGCAACTATTTGTCGGCGCTGCAGGACGACGGCAGCAAGGCCGAGTACCCGGCACAGATGAATTCCACCTTCGTGAAGGTGCAGGACCTGCGTTACGGCGAGAACTCGCACCAGAGCGCCGCTCTCTACCGCGACTTGTTCCCGGCGCCGGGCTCGCTGGTCACGGGCAAGCAGCTGCAAGGCAAAGAGCTGAGCTACAACAACATCGCCGATGCCGACGCAGCCTGGGAGTGCGTGAAGAGCTTCGACGTGCCCGCCTGCGTCATCGTCAAGCATGCCAACCCCTGCGGCGTGGCCGTGGGCGCGAATCCGGCCGAGGCCTACAGCAAGGCCTTCAAGACCGACCCCACGAGTGCCTTCGGCGGCATCATCGCCTTCAATCGCGAGGTGGACGGCGCCGCGGCCCAACTGGTCAGCAAGCAGTTCGTCGAGGTGCTGATGGCGCCGTCTTTCAGCGCCGAGGCGCTGGAGATCTTCAAGGGCAAGGTGAATGTGCGCCTGCTGCAGATCGCACTGCCGCCGGGCGGTGCCCGTCCGTGGGACCAGGGCCGCAACGCCGGCGACAGCAAGCGCGTTGGCTCCGGCCTGCTGCTGCAGACATCCGACAATCACTTCCTGAAGAAGGAAGACCTCAAGATCGTCACGACGCTGCAGCCCACGCCGCAGCAGCTCGACGACCTGATGTTCGCCTGGACCGTGGCTCAGTACGTGAAGAGCAATGCCATCGTCTTCTGCGGCAGTGGCATGACGCTGGGCGTGGGCGCAGGCCAGATGAGCCGCCTGGACTCGGCCCGCATCGCGTCCATCAAGGCCCAGCATGCCGGTCTGAGTCTGGTCGGTTCGGCGGTCGCCAGCGATGCCTTCTTCCCGTTCCGCGACGGGCTGGACGTGCTGGCCGATGCGGGCGCTACCTGCGTCATCCAGCCGGGCGGCTCTATGCGTGACGACGAGGTCATCGCCGCGGCCAACGAGCGTGGCATCGCGATGGTGCTGACCGGCGTGCGGCACTTCCGTCACTGATTGCTGTCACCTGCGCGACTAGACGCAGTCCTCTAGTCCAGGGCCGGCCCTCATGGTGAGGCGCCGGCTTGCGGTTAGCCTCCAGGCATCAAGAAGAGAGCCGGAGACAAGCCGATGGACACCGCGCTGCAGGAACGCCTGCACCTGGCGCTGCTGGCGCAGCGCCGCGCCTTCGAGGCCGAACGCATGCCTGCGTACGAGGTGCGCCGCGACCGCCTGCGGCGTCTGCTCGCCATGACGCGCCAGCACGGCGAAGCCCTCGCTGCGGCCATGGCCCAGGACTTCGGTCACCGTGCCCGCCAGGAATCGCTGCTGGCCGACATCTTCACCGTCGAGGCTGGCACGCGCCACGCGTTGAAGCACCTGCGCCGCTGGATGAAGACGCGCCGCGTGGCCACGCCGCTGCACTTCCTGCCCGGCCGCAATGTGCTGATGCGACAGCCGCTGGGCGTCGTGGGCATCGTCTCGCCCTGGAACTACCCCTACTACCTGGCCATGGAGCCGGCCGTCGCCGCGCTGGCAGCCGGCAACCGCGTGCTGATCAAGCCGTCCGAGCTGACGCCGGCCACGTCTGAGCTGCTGGCCCGCCTCGTCGCCGAGCGTTTCGCACCCGAGGAGATGCTCGTCATCACTGGCGACGCCGAGGTCGGCAAGGCCTTCACGGAGCTGCCGCTCGACCACCTGTTCTTCACCGGCTCCACGGCCGTCGGCCGGTACGTCGCGCAGGCCGCGGCGAAGAATCTGACGCCGGTCACGCTGGAACTGGGTGGCAAATCGCCGGCCATTGTCGACCGCAGCTGCAACCTGGAACTGACCGCCTCGCGCCTGGCCTTCGGCAAGCTCTTCAACGCCGGCCAGACCTGCGTCGCACCCGACTACCTGCTGGTGCCCAAGGAATTGGTCGAGCCGCTGAGCCAGCGGATCCTGGCCGAGATGCGCCGCATGTACCCGCGCATCGCCGGCAACGCGGACTACACCAGCATCGCCACGCCGCGCCACCACGCGCGGCTGCAAGGGCTGATCGACGATGCCGCCAGCCGCGGCGCGCGCGTGCTGCGCAGCCACGACGAGCAGCCGACCGACCGACGCCTCGTGCCTGCGCTGCTGCTGGGCGTGCCGCCCGAGGCCACAGTGATGCAGGAGGAAATCTTCGGCCCGCTGCTGCCCGTCGTCGGCTACGACACGGTGAACGACGCGCTGGCCCACGTCAACCGCGGCGACCGCCCGCTGGCGCTGTACTGGTTCGGCCAGGACGGCGCTGCTCGTGACCATGTGATGCGCGAAACCCATGCTGGCGGCGTGACCGTCAACGACTGCCTGTGGCACCTGGGCCAGGAGGACCAGCCCTTCGGCGGCGTGGGCGCCAGCGGCATGGGCTCGTACCACGGAGAGTGGGGCTTCCGCACCTTCAGCAAGGAGAAGCCGCTGTTCATCCAGTCGCGCCTTGCCGGCACCCGGCTGTTCCAGCCCCCGTACGGCGCCACGTTTGAGCGCCTGCTATCTCTGTTGAAGAAGGTGGTGTGATGCAACGCCGACGACTCCTGAAGTTGGGCCTGGGTGCTGCCGTCGTCATCGGCATTGCAGGTGCGGGTGTGGCCCTCATCAAGCCGGGCCTGGTGGACGGCAAGCTCAGCCCCGGCTCGCGCGACCTGATGCGCGCCGCCGCGCAGGCCGTGCTGTCGGACCTGCTGCCACCACCCGGCGCCGCCCGCGAGGCCGCGCTGCAAGGCCAGCTCGCACGGCTGGACGCCACCCTCGCCGGCTTCCCCGCCGCCACGCGCAAGGAGCTGTCTGACGCGCTCGGCCTGCTGGGCACGGCAGCGGGCCGCTTCGCGCTCGTGGGGCTGTCCAAACCCTGGGCCGAGGCCAGCCCGCAGGATGTGCAGCAGGCGCTCGACGCGATGCGCCTGTCTGGCTCCAACACGAAGCAGCAGATTTACCACGCGCTGCGCGACCTGAACGCGATCGCCTTCTTCACCGAGCCGATCAACTGGCAGACGGCGGGCTACGCCGGCCCGAGAGAGATTCCATGAGCAGCCTGCCCGACCCCATCCTCGACGGCCTGCAGCGTGGCTGGAAGGTGCACGGCGGCCCGCACGCCGCATTGCCCGCTACGCTGGACTGCGACGTCGCCATCGTCGGCAGCGGCGCCGGTGCCGGCATCACGGCCGAGATGCTGGCCCGTGCGGGCCTGAAGATCGTCATCATCGAAGAAGGCCCGCTGCGGTCGAGCAGCCAGTTCAAGCAGCGCGAGGCTGATGCCTATCCGCAGCTCTACCAGGAGTCCGGCGGCCGCAAGACGGTCGACCAGGCCATGAACATCCTGCAGGGTCGCTGCGTGGGCGGCTCGACGACGGTCAACTGGACCGGTTCCTTCCGCACACCGCCCGACGCGTTGGCCTACTGGGGCGACAAGTTCGGCCTGACCGACTTCAACGAGGCCGCGATGGCGCCCTGGTTCGAGCAAGCCGAGCGGCGGCTGAACATCGGCGACTGGCTGACCGACCCGAACGAGAACAACGACGTGCTGCGCCGCGGTGCGGCCAAGCTGGGCATCCCGACCAAGGTCGTGCGGCGCAACGTCAAAGGTTGTTGGAACCTTGGCTCCTGCGGCATGGGCTGCCCCACCAACGCCAAGCAGTCCATGCTGGTCAGCACGTTGCCCGCGGCGCTGGACCTGGGCGCGACGATGCTGGTGCAGACGCGCGCCGCGCGGCTGGAGCTGCAGGGTGAGCAGGTCACGGCGCTCGTCGCCGAGCCCGTCGCGCTGGACGGCACGGTCACCGGCGCAGCCGTGCGCGTCAAGGCCCGGCACTACGTCGTCGCCGGCGGCGCAATCAACTCGCCCGCGCTGCTGCTGCGCTCCAATGCGCCCGATCCGCACGGCCTGCTGGGTAAGCGCACCTTCCTGCATCCCACCGCGGGCGGCGTCGCGCTGTTCGACCACGACGTCGCTGGCTGGGCCGGTGCGCCGCTGTCGGTGTTCTGCGACCACTTCCTGCACACCGGGCCCATCGACGGTCCCGTGGGCTACAAGCTGGAGGTTGCACCGGTGCACCCGGCCTTCGCGCTGACCAACGGCGGCGGCATCGGCGCCGAGCTGGCCCAGCGTGCCCGCGACATGCCGCGCACTCAACTGATGATCGGGCTGCTGCGCGACGGCTTCCATGCCGAGGCGGCCGGCGGCACCGTCAAGCTGCGCAGCGACGGCACGCCGCAGCTGGACTACGTGCTGACGGACTACCTGCTCGACGGCGCGCGCCGCGCCTACGTGACCATGGCCGAGATCCAGTTCGCTGCAGGCGCCAAGACCGTGCGGCCGGTCCACGAGCAGGCGAGCGGGTATGCCAACCTCGCTGAAGCCAAGCAGGGCATCGCGGGCCTGACGATGAAGCCCTTCCTCGCCACGGTCGGCAGCGCCCACGTGATGGGTGGCTGCACGATGGCGGCCGATGCGGGTCGCGGCGTCGTGCGGCCAGACGGCCAGCACTGGCAACTGGCCAACCTGTCGGTGCACGACGGCTCGCTGTTCCCGACCAGCTTGGGCGCCAACCCACAGCTGACGGTGTACGGCCTGGCCACGCGGCTCAGCAGCGGCCTGATCCAGCGCCTGGGCGCCAAGGCGGTGACGCTGGCCTGACGGCGAGAATCGTCGGCATGCCGACGATCCGCCCAGCCCGCTCCCAGGACGCTCTCCTGCTTGCGTCGTTCGCCGCCCAGGCGTTCACCGACACCTATCGCGATCTGAGCGATGCACAGGAGATCGCCGGCTATGTCGACGAGCATTTCCAGCCCGGCATCATGGCCACCGTCATCGGCGATCCCGCCTGCTCGACGCTGTTGGCCTGGGTGGGTGACCAACTGGCCGGCTATGCCATCCTGAAGGCCGAGCCAGCGCCGGCCTGCGTGACCACGCCAGCGCCGCTGAAACTGTGGCGCCTCTACCTGGGCCAGGGCTTCATCGGCCAGGGGCTGGGCGCACGGCTGATGCGGGAGGTCCACGTCGAGGCACGGCGCCGCGGCGCGCAGACCTTGTGGCTGGGCGTCTACGATCGCAACGTGCGGGCCGTGCAGTTCTACGAACGCTTCGGCTTCATCAAGGTCGGTGGTCAGGAGTTCCTGTTCGGCGGCCAGATCTACATCGACCCGGTCTATGCGGCCGCCGTGGAAAGTGAACGACCATGATCGAAGGTTCCTGTCACTGCGGCAGCGCCCATTGGCGCTTTGATGGCCAACCCGACGGCGCGACCGCCTGCAACTGCACCATCTGCCGCCGCTACGGCGCGCTGTGGGCGTATGACTATGTGGACGAAGGCATCCATGTGCGCGGCCTCACCCAGGCCTACATCCGCGGCAAGGCCATCGAGTTCCACTTCTGCCCGCGCTGCGGCTGCGTGGCCTACTGGCTGGCGCTGCGGCTCGGCGACGATGGCCGCCGCCGCATTGCCGTCAACCTGCGCCTGGCCGAACCGGGCGCAGTGGGCAGCATCCCCATCGACCATTTTGACGGCCTGGACAGCTTCGACGACCTGCCGCGCGACGGGCGCTGCGTGTCGGACTATTGGTTCTAGGCCTTCGAGCCAGGCCTTGAAACCGGACGGCCCGGCGTCAGATCAGCGGCGCAAACTGTTGTTGTGCCCGCGCGCGTCGCGCACGGGTGACGGCTTGAGGAGCGTAGCGATGAAGTACCCCCGAATTCTGATGTTCTGCCTGGGCCTGCTGGCCTCGCTGTGGCTGGGCACGGCCCATGCCCTGCCCAATGTCGACGAGGTGCAGGCCGCCACTCAGCGTGGTGACTATTCCGGCGCCGAGAAGATGATGCGCGAGGTCGTCGCGGCCAAGCCTGACAGTGCCCGCGCCCACTATGTGCTGGCCGAGATCCTGGCTCACGAGCGCCAGTTCAGCGAGGCCAGCGAGCACGCGCGCCGCGCCCGCTCGCTGGACCCGGCCATCAAGTTCACCGACGCGGCCAGGTTCAGCGCCTTCGAGCAACTGCTGCAGCGCGAGCAGGCCGGCGCGTCCAAGGCACTCACGCCCGCAGCCGTCGCCCCGCCGCCGCCGCGCGCTGCGCCGGCAGAACCCTCGGGCAGCGGCGTGCCCGTCTGGCTGCTGGTGGTCGGCGTGGTCGTCTTCATTGGCCTGGCCGTGCGCTGGATGCAACGCCGCACGGCGGCACAAGCCCAGCCGGCCATGGCCGGCGGCTACGGCGCGGGCGGCGGCATGGGGGGCTATGGCGCAGGCTACGGTCCCGGCATGCCGCAGGCACCGTCGTCGGGTGGCCCTGGCATGCTGGGTGTCGGCCTGGGCGTGGCAGGCGGCGTCGCGGCCGGCATGCTGGCCGAGCGCCTGCTGCATGGCGGCCAGGACGAGCGCAGCATTCCGCGCGACCGTGACGCGGGCGGTGCGGGCGGCCTGATTCCCGGCAGCTTTGGCAGCGACACCGACAGCGCCGCTAACGAACTGACCCGCCGCGACATCGACTTCGGTAGCGGCGACGGCTGGGACGGCGGCGGCGATGCCGGCGGTGGTGGCGGCGACGACTGGTAAGCCCTGCCCTCGGGGGGCGGAGGGCGGGCCCGATAATCCGGCCCATGACGCCAGCCGCCTTCACCGGCCAGATGCTCGCCTTCATCGCCCGCCTCATCACGGGCGCGCAAGGCCACTGGAAGGGCTGCCCGCCACAAGCCGAGCAGCGCATCTACATCGCCAACCACCAGAGTCACTTCGATCTCGTCCTGATCTGGGCCGCCTTCCCGCATGAGCTGCGCGCGCAGACCAGCGCGATCGCCGCGCGCGACTACTGGACCAAGTCCAGGTTCCGCACCTGGCTGACGACGGCGGTCTTCAACGCCATCTACGTCAGCCGCACCCGTGCCAGCCCTGACGAGGACCCGCTGGAGCCGTTGGTCGAGGCGCTCGCCAACGGCGACTCGCTGGTCATCTTTCCCGAAGGCACGCGCTCCAGCAAGGGCATGCCCGTGCCGTTCAAGTCCGGCATCTACCACCTGGCCGAGCAGTTCCCGCACGTGCCGCTGATCCCGACTTGGATCGACAACGTTCAGCGCGTCATGCCCAAAGGCGAGGTCGTGCCGGTGCCCATCCTGTGCACCGTCACCTTCGGTGCGCCCATCCAACTGCGCGATGGCGAGAGCAAGGCCGACTTCCTGTGCCGCGCCCGCGAGGCCGTCATGGAGCAGCGGCCCAACCCCGAGTGGGTCGAGCGCGGCTCGGAGGCAGTCTGATGCGTTGGCTCAAGGCTTTGACCACCAGCGAGCAGGTGGCGCTGCTGTTCGTCGTGTTGTTCGGCTTCCTGATGTTGCTGACGGTCGGCCTGTTCTTGAACTCGCTGCGCGAGCGTGAAGACGAGGACGCCCGGCGCGCCTCCGAGCTGACCTGGGCGCGTGTGCGCCGCGATCTGCGCGCTGCCTGGTTCGGCGGCTGCATGTTCTGGGTGGCCTGGATCTCGGGGCCGCTGGGCGCGACGCTGCTGTTCGCGCTGTTCTCCTTCCTGGCGCTGCGCGAGTTCATCACGCTGGTGCACACGCAGCGCAGCGACCACCGCTCGCTGATCGTGGCGTTCTTCGTGCTGCTGCCGGTGCAGTACATGGTCTGCGGCACGCGCTTCTTCGACCTGTTCACCGTCTTCCTGCCCGTCTACGGCTTCCTGGCGCTGCCCATCGTCAGCGCGCTGGCCGACGACCCGCGCCACTACCTGGAACGCAACGCCAAGATCCAGTGGGGCGTGATGGTCTGCGTCTACGGCCTGTCGCACGCCCCGGCGCTGCTGCTGCTGGACTTCCCCGGCTACACGGGCCGTGGCGCCTTCTTGCTGTTCTTCCTCGTCATGGTCGTCGCGTCCTCGCAGATCGCGCAGGAGATCGCCACCCGCACGCTGCGCCGCCGACCCGTGGCGCGGCGCATCAGCCGCAGCTTCTCGATGCGTGCCTGGTGGATAGGTACGCTGACCGGCTCGGTCGCCGGCCTGTTGCTGTACTGGATCACGCCCTTCAAGGCCGGCCAGGCGCTGGCGATGGCCTTCTTGACGGCCGGTGCGGCGGGTTTTGGCGGCCTGGTCATGAAGGCGCTGAAGAAGGACGCGGGCGTGCTGTACTGGGGCAACCGCAGCTCCATCACTGGTGCCGTGGGCCTGCTGGACCGTATCGCGGTGCTGTGCTTCGCGGCCCCGGTGTTCTTCCATTCGGCACGTTGGTATTTCGGGCGGTGATGTGAGGATCCTCGGCATCGACCCTGGCTTGCAAACCACGGGCTTTGGCGTCATCGACGCCGATGGCCCGCGCCTGGCCTATGTCGCGAGCGGCACCATCAAGACCAGCGCGGTCGCCACCGGCGACTTGCCGGGGCGGTTGAAGATCCTGTTCGACGGCATCCGCGAAGTGGTCTCGCGCTACCAGCCGCAGTGCGCAGCGGTGGAGATCGTCTTTGTCAACGTGAACCCGCAGTCCACGCTGCTGCTGGGCCAGGCACGCGGCGCAGCGCTGACGGCGCTGGTCTCGGTGGACCTGCCGGTCGGCGAGTACACGGCGCTGCAGATGAAGAAGGCCATCGTGGGCCACGGCCACGCGAAGAAGGAACAGATCCAGGCCATGGTGCAGCGCCTGCTGAGCCTGCCCGGTGTGCCGGGCAAGGACGCGGCCGATGCGCTGGGCATCGCCATCATGCATGCGCATGCGCGCGTCAGCTTCGATGCCATGGGCCGCAGCACGACGCTGCAGCGGCGCCAGCACGCGCAGTTCAAGGGCGGGCGCACGTACTGATTCGCGGCGGCTCGCTTCTCCGAGATCAGCCCGTCAGGCGTGTTTTCCGTGCAACGCGTCATGGGCCTTCGACCCCTCGGATGCGGGGATGTGCGGTACCGGTGACGGCATCGGTGCGGTAGTAAAAAATCCCGTTTTCTTGAAGCGGGACAAGCCTTTGCGGCAATTTCGCAACGCGCCCCGACGAGTTCGATCAGTGAATACCCCGGGGTATGTTTTCCTACTCCGTAAAAAAAGGATCACTACGCTCCGCCGGCCCGCTGAGCCTAACGGTGTTTCACGGCGGTCAACCCAGCTTCAACCCCTTACCAGCGCCCCGCCATGAAAATCCGTCTCCTTGCCCTCGCCGTCCTGGCTGTTGCCAGCGCCCAAGCCCATGCTGACACCGTCGCACTGTGGGACTACAGCACGACGCCCACCACGACCAAGCAAACGCAAAGCGCTAATGGGGCCTCGTTTGCCACCGTGGGTGGCGTTACGACGAGCTTCGTCGGTGGTGTGAGCAACCAAGCCCTCAACACGTCGACCTACGGCGCGCCAACCACAACGCCCAGCGGTACCCGTGGCGTGCAGTTCAACGTTGACACGTCGGGCTACATGGACATCGTGCTGACCTTTGCGCAGCGCGACAGCGCCACGGCCTCGGCTTGGACGACGCTGCAGTACACGGTTGACGGCAGCCTGTGGAGCACTGCCAAGAACTTCCAGATGCCCAACGGCGGTTCTAACCCGAGTTTTGTTACCGGCTTGACCTACGACTTCAGCAGCATTTCTGCCGTCGACAACAACCCGCTGTTTGGCATCCGTCTGCTGGCCATCTTCGCTCCCGGCACCAGCGGCTACGTGGCTGCGAATGCCAGCACTGGCTCCCAGTTCGGCTCGGCCGGCACCATCCGCTACGACAACGTGCTGTTCAGCGGCACTGCGCTCCCCGACGTGCCTGCCCCGATCCCTGAGCCCCACGCTTACGCGCTGATGCTTGCCGGACTGACCGCTGTCGGCCTGCTGGCCCGTCGCCGCCGCGCGAACTGATCGCTGGTCGCTCGCCCTCTGCCCCATCTAGCTCAAGACCACTCTCCTCGAGGACGTCGTTGTGAACGCTCATCAATTCCCCCTGCGCCCGCTGGCCGCGTGCATGCTGCCCCTGCTGCTGGCTGCTTGCGGCGGTGCAAATCCACCCGCAACGGTTACCGCTGCTGCCGCGGACACCATGTCCCAAGCCGCTGCCGTGCACCCTAGCGTGAAGTACCCGGACCACCATGAGTTCGAGACCGAGCTGCAGGTGCCGTTCGTCAGCGAATTGGCGAGCGGTGCACGCCGATTCAGCGTCGTGATGAACTATTTGGGCGCTCCTGAGGGCGAGCAGTTCGCTTACACGCTCGAGCTGGTGGCGCCGGATGGCAAGACCGTGCAGAGCTACGCCGGCATTGAACGCTTCAAGGGCAAGCCCTTGACGCTGAACTTCGACTGGGCCGGCCGCACAAGCAAGGCCGCCTTGGCGGACGGCGTCTACGAAGCACGCCTGACGGCATTTGCGGTAGACGCTGGCGTCGCCGCTGAGGGCGACAGCGACGCTGCCCGCGTGCAGTCGTTGATGGCGACCGACGATCACGGCCATGCGCCGCACGTCGAGTCCTTCAAGTTCGTCATGGGTGCGGCGCCAGCTGTCAAGATGCCGGCCTATCGCGCCATGGCACTTGGCTCCCAGCTGAGCGGTGGTGAAGTGCCGCGTGCCAAGGCCATGTCGGCCTCGGCCATCGCCAGTTGGCCCTACACCGTCTATTACGGCTCCTTGCACGGGCAGACCAACGACTCCGATGGCGGCGGTGACCTCGCCACCTGCAATGAGTCGCAGCCCGCACAGACTGGCAAGTACGGCCCAGACACCGCCTTCCCGTACGCCAAGGGGCGAGGCCTGGACTTCTTCGGCAACACCGACCACAACCATTACTTCGATGGCAGCTCGGGTCTGGGTACCATCCCCGCAGCTACCGCGAAGAACCGCTACACCGCAGGTCTGGCGACCGCCGCCAGCTACACCGCAGCCAACCCTGGCTTCCTGGCCATGTACGGCATGGAGTGGGGTGTCATCAGCGGCGGTGGGCACTTGAATATCTTCAACAGCGACGAGCTCTACTCCTGGGAGTACGACCCCAGCAACCAGCTCTACGGCCACCGCTTTGTGGCCAAGAACGATTACGCAACGCTGTACTCGGTGATGCGCGCGGCCGGCCAGGTGGGCCAGTTCAACCACCCCGACGCCTCTGGTCAGTTCATCGTCAACGGCACCGACTTCGGCTACACCGCCGACGGCGACGAGGTCATGGTGCTCGCTGAGGTTTCCAACACCAGTGCCTTCTCCAACAAGGACGATGAGACTCAGCAGCCGGGTTCGGGCTACGAGAATGCCTTCAAGAAGATCCTTGAACGCGGCTTCCACGTGGCTCCCGCGACCAACCAGGACAACCACTGCGCGAACTGGGGTGCTTCGTATACCAATCGCACAGCGATCCTCGTCCCCACCGGCACACCGCTGACCAAGGACAGCTTTGTCGAGGCCTTGCGTGCTAGACGGGTGTTTGCCACGCACGACAAGAACTCGCAGCTTGTCTTCAGCGCCAACGGCGCCATCATGGGCTCGCGTATCAACAGCCAAGGTGCGCTGAACCTGAACGTTGGCTTCGCAAACACGGCAGGCAAGACGGTGTCTCTGGTCGAGATCTGGGAAGGTGTTCCGGGCCGCAACGGCGCCATGACCGTCCTCACCAACAGCGCAACCTATGGCTTCACGCCTGCTGACGGCTTGCACGTCTACTACGCCAAGGTTACGCAGAGCGATGGCAAGATCCTGTGGTCCGCACCCATCTGGGTGAACCAGGGTGCCGCCAACAACGGCGATACGACGCCTCCTACGGTCAGCGTCAGCGAGACCGGCAACAGCGGCAACATCACGCTGTCGGCCACGGCGAGCGACAACGTCGGTGTCACCAAGGTGGAGTTCTGGGTGGACGGCGCGCTCAAGGGTACCGACACGACGGCGCCCTACAGCATGACGCTGGACTCGCGCACGCTGCCCAATGGCTCGCACAGCGTCGTGGCTAAGGCCTTCGATGCGGGTGCCAACAGCGCCTCGTCAACGCCAGTGACTTTCAGCATCGCCAATGTCAATGCTGGCGCGAGCGAGACTGAGTCCAACAACACCATTGCTACTGCCAATGCTGTGGGTACCGCGACAACCGTCACCGGCTTTATCAGCAGCACCAGCGACAAGGACTACTTCAGGATTGACCTCCCGGCCAACAAGAAGATCCGCGTCGACATGACCGGCCCGAGCGGCGTGGACTACGACCTTTACCTCGTCACATCCGCAGGTGCAGGTCTGGCCTCGTCGGAAGGGACGACGGCCTCCGAGTCGCTCACCTACACCAACGGCGCCAGCGCTCGCACGGTGTACATCAAGGTGCAAAGCTACAGCGGTTTCAGCACGACATCAGGCTACACGCTGACGATCAGCTACCCCTGAGTCCGAGTGGAGCCGATCCGCGGCTTAACAGAGCCGTGATATCAAGCGCAGGGGCCTTCGGGCCCCTGATTTTCTTGGATATCGTTCGTCGACTGCCCGCCTTTCTGCTCGTAGCAGCAGGTGCAGACCCGGGGCGAAGCATCGTCCTCGGGCATCATCCCGGCCCATGTCGCCTGCACTGCTTTTGCTCGGGGTTGTCAGTTATTTCGCCCTGCTGTTGGTGCTGGCGAGGTGCGTTGCGCGTGGTTCTGGCGCTGAGGGCTTCTATGTGGGGGGCAGGGAAAGCCCCTGGCCGGTCGTCGCCTTCGGAATGATCGGGACATCTCTCTCGGGCGTCACTTTCATCAGCGTGCCGGGTGCGGTGGGCGCCGGCGGCTTCGGCTACCTGCAGGTCACGCTGGGCTATGTGGTCGGCTACGTCGTCATCGCTTTCGTGCTGCTGCCGGCCTACCACCGGCTGAGCGTCGCATCGGTCTACGAACTGCTCGGCGCCCGGCTCGTGCCGGCGGCGCAGCGGCTGGGCTCCGCCTACTTCGTGTTGAGCCGCACGCTGGGCGCCACCGCACGGCTCTACCTCGTCGTGCAGGTGCTGCACACGCTGATCCTGGCGCCGCTGGGCGTGCCCTTCGCGCTGGGTGCGGCGGTGGTGCTGGCGATGATCCTGCTCTACACGGTGGAGGGCGGGGTGAAGGCCCTGGTGTGGACCGACACGCTGCAAACCGCCGGCATGCTGACCGGCCTGGTCGTCTGCACCGCGCTGCTGTGGCAGCCTGGCGCGCTGGCACAACTGGACGCAGCGGGCCTGTCGCGCGTCTGGGTGACCGATCCGCTGAGCCGCGACTTCTCGGCCAAGGCGCTGCTGGCCGGCATGTTCATCACCATCGCGATGACCGGGCTGGACCAGGAAATGATGCAGAAGAGCCTGTCGGTGGCCAGGCTGCGCGATGCGCAGAAGAACCTGCTGCTGCTGGGTGGCCTGCTGGTGGCGGTCATCGGCGCCTTCCTGCTGCTCGGCGGGCTGCTGACGCTGTTCGCCCGCGACCACGGCCTCGCGGTCGGCGGCGACGCGCTCTTCCCGACGGTCGTCATGCAGCACCTGCCGGCGTGGGTGCAGGCGGTGTTTGTGCTGGCGCTGGTGTCGGCGCTGCTGCCCAGCGCGGACGGCGCGCTGACGGCGCTGACGGCCAGCACCTGCCTGGACCTGCTGCGCATCCCGCGCGAGGACCAGCGCACGCGGCGGCGCGTGCACCTGGGTTTTGCGGTGCTGTTCCTGGTGCTGGTGCTGGGCTTCAAGGCCCTGGACAGCGCCAGCATGATCTACCTGATCCTGAAACTGGCGGGCTACACGTATGGGCCGTTGCTGGGGATGTTCGCGTTTGCGATGTTCACGCCGCGGGTGATGCCGGGACGTGCGTTGGTCGCCGTCTGTCTGATCGCGCCCATGCTGTGCGCGGTGCTGGACTTCGGGCAGCCGTGGGGTGGGTATCAGATCGGGTTGGAACTGCTGCTGCTCAACGGGCTGCTGACGTGGGCGGGTTTGTGGATGGTGGGGAAGGGCGGCGGCTGAAGGTCTGGACAACGCTGCCGGGTCATTCAACGATGGGCGCCGTGCCTCGACGAGTTTGTAGCGGCTGCCGTTTTAGCCGGTGCCTTGTTGGCATAGTCCTTGACCAACAGAGACTTGCCTAAAGGTGCGCCGAGAATGGTGGCAGTGGGCTCCCTAGAACACGTCCGGCCATGCAAGAGACAGTTGCCGAGAGGGCTTGCCCCGCCAAGCCGAGCCAAGCCTTTCATCTCAAACGTTGAGCTGCCATGCCCGCGCTGAATCCTCAAAAACTCGAAGACACCGTACTGGCTCTGCTCGGGGCTTTCGAGTTCGATGGCGGCAGGGCCTGGAAGCGCTACGACTTTGATGTCATGGAGGCTTTGGCGGAGAAGGGCTGGATTCATGATCCCCGCGGGCGAGCCGAGTCGGTGCAACTGACGCCTGAGGGGCTTGCCCGGGCTCGGGCACTGGCCCAGGTGCTGTTCGGCGACTGAGGCGCTGCAGCCCAGGCGCTGCTTCGCGGGCCGGCGACACTCTGCCGCGCATGTTGTCCACCGCATCCCCTCCCACCACTCTCTCCCGCATGCTCGCCGCCTTCGTGCGCCAGCACTGGCGGGCCTATGCCTCGGCCGGGTTGATGCTGAGCTGCATCGCCACCATGACGGTGTGGATACCGCGCCAAGTTGGCCATGTGGTCGATGGTCTTGTGGCGGGCGGGCTGAAGGGCTCCGCGCTGATCGCGCAGCTCGGGTTGCTGGTGGGTGCGGGGCTGTTGATCTACCTGCTGCGCGTGGGCTGGCGGCTGGCCTTGTTCAAAGCGGCCTTCCACCTTGGCGCGCGGCTGCGCACACGCCTGTTCGCGAGGCTGGCGTTGCAGGGCCCGGCCTACTTCCAGGCGCAGCGCACCGGCGACCTGATGGCGCTGGCGACCAACGACATCGACGCCGTCGAGCAGGCCGCGGGCGAGGCGATGCTGGCGGGCTTCGACGGCACGCAGACTTTGCTGCTCGTGCTGGCGATGATGACGCTGGCCATCGACTGGCGGCTGGGCCTGGCGGCGCTGCTGCCCTTCCCGCTGATGGCGCTGGCTTTCTGGTGGATTTCCAAGCACCTGCACGAGGCCGCGCAGGACTCGCTGAGCCGCTTCGGCGACCTGAACCAGCAGGTGCAGGAGAGCCTGGCCGGCGTGCGCACGCTGCGGGCCCTGGGTCTGGTCGACCGCAGCGAGCGGCGCTTTGGTGAGCTGGCCCAGCATGCGGCCGAGGCGGCCTTCCGCTCGCAGCGCTGGGAGGCCGCCTACGAGCCTGCTGTCGGCATGACGCTGGGCGCCGCCACGGCCATCGCGCTGGCGGTGGGCGGCTGGCTGGTCGCGCAGCGCGAGATCAGCATCGGCCAGCTGACCGCCTTCACGATGTACCTGGGCCAACTGATCTGGCCCATGTTCGCGGCCGGCTGGGTGCTGGCGCTGCTGGAGCGTGGCCGCGCGGCCTGGGCGCGCCTGGCACCGGTGCTGGACGCCCCGCTGACGCTGGCCGACGAGGGTCGGGCGGCCTTGACGGGCTCAGCGGCCGACGCAACGCTGCGCGCCGAGGGGCTGACATTTCGCTTCCCTGGTGCCAGGCGGCCCGCGTTGGAGGGCGTGGACCTCACGCTCGCGCCCGGCCGCACGCTGGGCATCGTTGGTGCCACCGGCGCGGGCAAATCGACGCTGGTGCGCCTGCTGCTGCGCCAGGCTGAGCCCGACGCCGGCCGGCTGACGCTCGGGGGTCTCGCGCTGCCCGAGCTGCCGCTGGCCACGCTGCGCGCCCACATCGCCTGGGTGCCGCAGGAGCCCTTCCTGTTCTCGGCCTCGGTGGCGGAGAACATCGCGCTCGCCAGGCCCTCGGCCACGTCGGCTGACATCGAAGCCGCTGCGCGGCTTGCCGCCGTGCACGACGACATCGCGCGGCTGCCGGGCGGCTACGCCACCGAGGTCGGCGAGCGCGGCGTCACGCTGTCCGGTGGCCAGCGCCAGCGCGTGGCCATCGCGCGGGCATTGCTGAGCGACGCGCCGCTGCTGGTGCTGGACGACGCGCTTTCCGCCGTCGACACCGGCACGGAGACCGACATCCTGGACCACCTGCGTGACTTGCGCGCGGCTCGCCCGGACCGCAGCGTCATCGTCATTGCGCACCGGCTGTCGGCGGTCATGGACGCCGACGAGGTCATCGTGCTGAAGCAGGGCCACGTCATCGAGCGCGGCACGCACGCCGAGCTGCTGGCCCATGGCGGCTGGTATGCGGCGCAGTGGCGCTACCAACAGATCGAGGCCAGCCTTGAAGCCGCCTGACACGCCCAAGAAGAACGAGAAGCCCTGGCAGAGTGTTGGTCTGCTGATGGAGTCGGCGCGGCCCGAGCGCCCGCAGCTGATCCGCGGAGGCATCTGGCTGCTCCTCGCCGCCGGTCTCGAAGTCCTCGCCCCCATCCTCGGCAAGCGCTACATCGACCACCACCTGCTGCCCGGCCACTACGACCTGGGCGAGATGGCCGCGCTGCTCGCGTCGGTGCTGCTGACCGGCTGGGCCGCGAGCTGGATCCGCTACGCCCAACTGTCGCGCATGGCTGGTGTCGCGCGTCGCTCGGTGCTGCGGCTGCGCGAGCGCGTCTACGCCCATGTGCTGGCCCTGCCCATGGCCTTCTTTGACAAGGCCATCACCGGCCAGCTGGTCAGTCGCGTGACCAACGACACCGAGGCGGTGAATCAGCTCTACCGCCAGGTGCTGTACGTGATGCTGGACTCCAGCATCGTCGTCGCCGGCTCGCTGGTGGCGATGGCCTTCCTGGACTGGCGGCTGATGCTCATCGTCGCGACGCTGGTGCCGGCCATGGTGCTCATCATCAAGGGCTACCAGCGCCTGTCCGCGCCGGCGGTGGCGCGCACCCGCCAGCTGCGCAGCGACATCAACGCGCAGATGGCCGAAAGCATGGCCGGCATGGCTGTGCTGCAGGCGGCGGGGGCTGCGGGGCGCTTCGGCCAGCGCTTCGAGGCGGTCAATGCCGAGCACCGGCTGTCGCGCATTGCGGAGCTGCGCGCCAACGCCTGGCTGCTGCGCCCGGCGCTGGACTTGCTCAACGTGCTGCTGCTGGTCACCGTCATCTACGGCTTCGGGCGGCGCGAGCTGGCCGGGCCGATGGGGGTGCTCGAAGTGGGTCTGCTCTACGCCTTCCTGGCCTACATCGCCCGCGTCGTGGAGCCGCTGATCCAGATCACCATGCAGTTCGGCCAGCTGCAGCAGGCCATGGTGGCCGCGTCGCGGGTGCGGGCGCTGCTGGAGGAGGACGAGCGCCGCGGTCCGGCGCAGGACGGTGTGCCGGTGTCGAATGGAGCCCTGCGCATCGAGGACTTGAGCTTCGGCTACGACCCGGAGCGGCCGGTGCTGCAGGGCATCGACGTGGACATCCCGGCGGGCAGCTTCGTCGGCATCGTGGGCCACACCGGCAGCGGCAAGAGCACGCTGCTGTCGCTGCTGCTGCGCTTCTACACGGCCCAGCAAGGCCGCATCACCGTGGACGGCCAGCCGCTGGCCGCCGTGCCTGACGCCGCCTTCCGCGACGCGGTGGGGCTGGTGCCGCAGGAGCCCTACCTGATGGCGGCGAGCGTGCGCGAAAACATCGCGATGGGCCGGCCCGGCATCTCGGAGGGCGACATCTTGGACGCAGCCCAGGCCGCCCGCGCGCACGACTTCATCATCGCGCTGCCGCAGGGCTACGACACCCGCCTGGGCGAAGGCGGCGCGCGAGTGTCGACCGGCCAGAAGCAGTTGCTGGCGATGGCGCGGGCGCTGGCCGGCGCGCCGCGCCTCCTGTTCCTGGACGAGGCGACCAGCAACATCGACAGCGCCACCGAGCAGCGTGTCGGCGAGGCGTTGACGGCGCTTCACGGCCGCGTCACTGTCATCGCCATCGCGCACCGGCTGTCCACCATCCGCGCGGCCGACCAGATCCTGGTGCTCAACCACGGCGCGCTGGTAGAGCGCGGTACGCACGAGGCGCTGATGACGCTGGACGGTGGCCTGTACCGCCGGCTGGTGGAACTGCAGACGCTGGAAGAGCCCGAGGAAGCTGAAGCCGCGGGCTGACGGCTCAGCGCACCAGCGGCCGGATGCGCGTGAACCCGCCGTCCACGGGCAGCACCTGGCCGGTGAGCCGGTCCGCCGCGTCGGACAGCAGCCATGCGATCACGCCGGCCACCTGCTCGGCCGTCTGCACGCCGCCCAGCGGGTACTGCTTGCCGGCGCCCTCGCGCATGGCCGGCTGTTTGAGCATCGCGGCGGTCATGGGCGTGTCGGTCATGCCCGGCGCCACCGCGTTGACGCGCAGGCCCTGCGGAGCGTAGGTAGCCGCAGCGCTGCGCACCAGCGCCTCGATGCCGCCTTTGGCCGCGGCGATGGCCTCGTGATTGGCCACGCCGATGCCGGCCACCACCGAGCTGACCAGCACGGCCGCACCGGGCTGGGCCGGCTCGCGCAGCGCCTCCACCCAGGCACCCAGCGTGAACAGTGCGCTCTCCAGGTTGACGCGCAGCACCTCGCGCACCTGGTCGGCCCGGCTGCGGTGCAGCGGCGCGATCAGCGTGCTGCCGACGCAGTGGGCCAGCCTCGTGGGCACACCCAGCGCGTCGCGGCATTGCGCGATGGCCGACGCCACCCCTTCAGGCGTGGTGCAGTCGGCCTGGATGTGCAGCGCGGCCGGCACGTCGGCCAGGCCGGCGGCGTCGCGGCTGACCGCGGCGATCTGCCAGCCTTGGGCCTGCAGCTGTGAGCACAGCGCGCGGCCGATGCCGCCACGGGCGCCGGTGACGAGGGCGATGGGGTTCAAGGTGGTGTCTCCTGAAGAGGGCGGGCAAAGCTCGCCAGGTAGTTGACCGAGGTGTCGCGCGTCCAGCTCGCACGGTGGAGCAGCGGCAGGTAGCGCATGCCCAGCCGCTGCAGCGGCCGCAGGCCGGCGCGCGTGGCAGCAGCCTCCAGCTCCGCCGGCGTGACGAACTGACGCCAGCGGTGCGTGCCCACCGGCAGCACGCGCAGCACGTACTCCGCGCCGACGATGGCCAGCAGCCAGCTGCGCGCCGTGCGGTTCAGCGTCGACGCGATCAGCAGCCCGCCGGGCGCCACGTGGTCGGCCACCTGGGCCAGGAAGGCCGGCACGTCGTCCACATGCTCCACCACCTCCAGCGCCAGCACGATGTCGAAGCGCTCATCCGGCCGCAGCGCCACGGTGGGCTCGCCGACGCGGTAGTCCAGCTGCTGTAGCTTGCCGGCATGTCGTCGCGCGGCGCCGATGTTGCCGGCCGACGCGTCGATGCCCACCACCTGCAGGCCGTCACGCGCCAGCGGCTCGGCCATCAGGCCGCCGCCGCAGCCCACGTCCAGCAGGCTCAAGTGCCTGCGATCGCCGTGGTGGCGGCGGATGGCGTCGCGCACCCAGTCCAGGCGCAGCGCATTGGTCACGTGCAGCGGCCGCATGGGGCCTCGCGCGTCCCACCAGGTGGCACTCCAGGCGTCGAAGCGCGCCACCTCGGCGGGGATGACGGTGCTGCCGGTGCTTGGCATGTCGGGGGTGGTTTCAGACATGGCGGCACACCGACACGGCCGCGGCGGAGCCCCGGCCCACCAGGCCGCACCAAAGCCGCAGCGCCCAGCCGGGCGCTGGCGCGGCGTGGGCGGTGGCTTCGTCGCGGTGGTGCACCTCGTCCTGGCGGCAGGCCTCCAGGTCGGCCCGCAGCGCGGCCAGCGCCGGCAGGGCTGCGAGCCGGTCGACCTGGGCCTGGTAGTGGCCGTCTACGAAGGTCTCGACCGCCGCGATGGTGGCGTACACCGCGCGCGGTCCGAACAACGCAGGCAGCGCGCCGGTCAACCAGCCGCTGAGCCGCCACAGCGGCAGCAGCCGGCTGCGCCCGGCGACGGGCAGCCAGCGCTCGATGACGGTGAGGTGCTGCCGCTCGGTGGCCAGGTGGCGCCGGGCAAAGTCGCGGAGCGAGGCATCACGGCTGACGGCCAGCACGCCGCGGTAGATGCAGACCGCACCGGTCTCGCCGGCGTGGTCGGTGCGCAGGTCGGCGGCCAGTGCCGACGGCAGCGCGGGCGGGTCCAGCACGGCGCTCATGGCGCCCGCCGCCAGGCTCGGCGCACGACCAGGAACAAGCTGTAGGCCGCGTCCAGCAGGGCCAGCACCGGGCGGTGGTTCAGCCAGCGGGCGAGCGTCGCGGTGCGCGGTAGCGCGGCCCAAAGGGCGACGAAGGCCGCGGCGCCTCCCACCAGCGAGCCATCCGCGCGGCGCACATGCAGCCGGGCCAGCGCGGCTTCGCGGCTCAGTCCCGGGCCGAGATCGGTGCCGTCGCCGGCCGCGGCGTCCACCCAGCAAACGCCGTCGGCACCAGGCTGGCGCTGGTACATCGCGATCTCGCGGCGGCAGACCGGGCAGGCGCCGTCGAAGTAGACCGTCGGCGCGGCAGCGGTTGGGCGTGGGGCGACTGGCATTGGTGGCATCGTGCCCGCCCGCCCGAAACCCTGCTGGCGCTGGGACATACCGGTTCGGTGCAGGCTCCTGACATGGGTCAAGGCGCGCTGCGCGGCGACTGCCTAGGCTGCGCGGATGAGTCCCCACGCTGTCAATACCCTCATCTGTGGCGCCGGCCCTGCCGGCCTGGCGCTGGCCTGCGCGCTGCACGACCGCGGCCTGACCGTGTGCGTGCTGGAGCAGGCCGACGAGGCCACGTTGGCCGCGCCCGCCGACGACGGCCGCGAGATCGCGCTGACACATCGCTCGCGTCGGCTGCTGGAAGACATGGGCCTGTGGCAGCGCCTGCCCGACATCGCGCCACTTCGCCGCGCCAGCGTGCGCTCCAGCGGCTCGCGCCAACCGCTGCCGTTCGAGGCCGTTGGGCAGGACCTGGGCTGGCTGGTGTCCAACCACCACCTGCGTGCCGCCGCATGGGCGGGCGTGCGCGAACGCGGCGTGACGGTTCTGTGCGGGCGCAGCGTGGTCGGCCTGGCGCGCAGCGGCGCGGTCGCGCGCTTGCACACGCGCTGTGGCGAGCTGCACGAGGCGGCGCTTGTCGTCGCCGCGGACAGCCGCTTCTCCGCACTGCGCCGCTTGGCTGGCATCGGCGCCCGCCACCAGGACTTTGGCCGCAGCGCGCTGCTGGTGCCGCTGGCGCACGAGCGCGAGCACGAGGGCCTAGCGCAGGAATGCTTTCTCGAAGGCCACACGCTGGCGCTGCTGCCGAAGACGGGGCGGCGCAGCTCGGCCGTGTGGACGGTGGCGAACGCGGCGCTGCCGGGCATCGCAGCGATGGACGATGCGGCGCTGGCTGCGGCCATCGCGCGCGCCGCCGGTCACCGCCTGGGCGCTATGCAGGTGGCGGGCGCGCGCCATGTCTACCCGCTGGTGGCCGTCTGGGCTGAGCGTTTCGTCGCCCCTCGCTTCGCGCTGATCGGCGATGCCGCAGTGGGCATGCACCCGGTCACGGCCCATGGCTACAACCTGGGGCTCTACGGCATCCAGGCGCTGGCGCGGCGGCTCAGCCCATCGGTCGACGCGGGCCAGCCCGCGCCGCTGCTGGCCTATGAGGCCGAGCACCGCCGCGCGGCGGGGCCGATGTACGCGGGAACCAACGCACTGGTGCGCTTCTTCACCGACGACCGCGCGCCGGTGCTGGCGCTGCGCCGCGCGGTCATCGACATCGCGCGCCACCTGCCGCCGCTGCGCGCCGCGATCACGCGTCGGCTCGTCGACGCGGCCTGATCCAGGCATGCTCGCGCTGAGCCCGTCCGTCCTCGCGCGGCAACTCGCGCGCAGCCTCGAAGGCCGCTACGAACCCACCCACTGCAGCAACACGGCACCCGGATGCCGTCGCGTGGCTGGCGTCAATGCCCCGATGTGAAGACTAAGGTCGGCGGGAAAGCAAGGCTTCGCGGCTTGCGCGGATGCGCGCCAGGCCGACCGGGTCGCCGTCGGCCTCGTAGGCGATGGCGATGCGCAGCGCGTCGTCGTAGGTGTGCAGGGCTGCACCGCGGTGTCCGCGGGCAGCCAGCACTTCGGCCAGGCGGCTCAGCGTCATGGCGTTGCTGGGCTGATCGGCTTCGCCGCTTTCCTCGGCGCACTGCAGGGCCAGGCGCAGCGTGCGCTCCGCTTCGGCCAGTCGGCCGGCGCGCATCAGCAGCCAGCCCTGATCGCGCAGCACCCGGTGGCGAGTGGCGTTGAACTTGCCGAAGCGACGCACGGCCTCTGCGTCGGCAAGGCGCATATGCTCCAGCGCGGCTTCGGTCTGGCCCAGGTCCATCAACGCCAGGGCGAGGACGTTGTGGCGGCGGTAGGCCGCAGCGTGAGTCGGGTCCAGCGAGAGGCGGCTCAATCGCTCGGCTTCGTCGGGGCGCCGCGCGGCCAGTTCGACCAGCGCCAGGTTGGAAAAGAACTGGCGGCTGCGCGGGGTCAGCCGCGGCAAGTCGGGGTGGTCCGGTGCCTGGCCGACGCTGGCCAGCGCGCGGACCATGCGCGCGCGGGCCTCGTCGGTGCGGCCCAGGTTAGCGAGCACGGTGCCAAAGGCGTTGTCGATGTTGGCGACGTCCCCGTCCGTCAGTGGCGCATGCTGCTGCCAGTCTTCGATGACGCGCAGTGCGCGGCGGAACTGGCCCAGGCGGTTCAGAGAAAAGGCCAGGGCGTTGTAGAGCTCGGTCAGCTTCTGCGGCTGGCCGAGCAGGCGGTAGGCCTCGATGGCCTCGCCGTAGAGCTCGGTGGCACGCTTGTTCTGGCTCACGTCCTCCAGCACGCGCCCCAGACGCGCCAGCAGCAGGGCGCGCTGCTGCGGGCGGTCAGCCAGGTCGCGCATCAGGCGCTCGTGGCCGCGCTCCAGCAGCGTCAGCGCACGCACTTCTGACGCGCGTTCGTGCTCGGAGTCGTTGGCGTCGTTGAAGAGGTTCACGAGGAAGTCGCTGACCTCGCTCGCGGTGCGCGCCTCATCAAGCGCCCGCTGCTCGGCGGCCACGGCACGATCGCGCTCCAGCGCCAGCCGCCAGGTGAAGGCGCCACCGGCCGCCAGCAGCGCACTGGCGGCGAGTGCCCACGGCCAGTGGCGTTGCAGCCACTTGCGCAGCACGTAGCTGCGGCTGTAGCCCATGGCCTGCACCGGCTGGCGGCGCAGCAGGCGGCGCAGGTCTTGCTGCAGGCTGGCGACGTCGCCGTAGCGCTGGGCGGGGTTGCCCGCGGTGCTCTTAGCGACGATGGCATCGAGCTCGGCGCGCCGGCCGGCAGGCAGGGTGAGTGCACGGGTCAGCACGTCCAGAACGCGGCCCAGGCTGTAGATGTCACTGGCCACGCCGGGCGCCTGGCCCGCGGCCTGCTCGGGGCTGGCGTATGCCGGCGTCAGCCCCACCGGCCCGTCTGCGGCTTCGCCTTCGATCTGCGCGACGCCGAAGTCCAGCAGGCGCAGCCGGCCGTCCTGGTCGACGAGCACGTTGGCGGGCTTGATGTCGAAGTGGATGACGAGGCGGCGGTGGGCGTAGGCGACGGCCTCGCAGAGCGTGTCGAACAGCGCCAGCCGCGTGGGGAAGTCCAGCGCCTTGCGTTCACACCAGTCGTCCAGCACCTCGCCGTCGACGTACTCCATGACGAGGAAGGGACTGCCTTGCGGCGTCTGGCCCCCGTCCAGCAGCCGGGCGATGTGCGGGTGGTTCAGTCCGGCGAGGATCTGACGTTCGTGCGCGAAGCGGGCCAGCGCCTCGGGCCCCGATCCCACGCGCACCAGCTTGACGGCGACGTGCTGCGCATAGGCGCCGTCAGCGCGCTCGGCCAGGCAGACGCGGCCCATGCCGCCCTCGCCAAGCGGGCGTACGAGGCGCCAGGCGCCCAGCAGCGAGCCCATGGGCAGCTCCTGCTCCAACCACAGTGACGAGGCGCGCGAGATGGGCCCGGAAAAGTGTGTTGTGCGGTCGCTGGCATCCAGCAGCCGCCACACGGCGGCCTGTTCGTCAGGGCTTGCGCCGGCGGCGTCCAGCGCCGCCTGGCGTGGGGCGCGGCCGGCCAGGTCCGCCACCGCCATGAAGAGCTGCTTGAGGCGCGCATGCCGCGCGGCTTCGGCGCCCATGCCAGGTCAGCGTTCGAGGTCCTGGCAGTCGAGCCTCTCGGCCAGCCAGGCGCGGGCAAAGCGCAGTTCCCGGTCCACCGTGGCCACGGAGACGTCGAGCACGGTCGCAATCTCTGCACGTTCCAGCCCGGCGAAATAGGTGAGCTGGAGCACCTCGGCCGCGCGTGGGTCCAGCGCCTGCAGTTGTTGCAGCAGCGCGTCCAGCGTCAACAGGTCCGCGACCATCTCCTCCTCGCCCAGGCTGGACAGGGTGTAGGTCGCACGGTGCCAGCCACCGCCCCGTTTGTCGGCCTGGCGTGCACGGGCATGGTCCACCAGCACGGAGCGCATGGCCATGGACACGGCGCCGAAGAAGTGCGCGCGGTCCTTCCAGTCGGGTGTGGCGTGCATGAGCTTGAGGAGCGCCTCGTTGAGCAGGTCGCCGGCGGCCAGCGACGGCGTCTCGCCGCCGCGCAACCGTGACAGCGCCATTCGGCGCAGTTCGTCGTGGACCGAGTGAAGAAGCCGGCTGAAGGCGGAGTTGTCGCCCTGCCGCCAAGCCAGCAGCAGCTCAGTGACTTGACGAGTGGGCGGGGAGGGCTCGGCAAACCGCATGCTCGAATGTTGCCATGAGGTTCATGTCAGCCTGCCGTGTGCCGCGCCTCCAGCACGGCCAGGCTGCCGCGCAGCGAGCGCAAGGCCTGCGCCATGGGTGTCTCGCCCGGCGCGGCCAGCAGCCGGGCCTCGCGGTCAGCCAGAACGTCCTCGCGCAGCGTGAGGCCGGCGCGTTCGAACTGCGGTTTCAGCAAGGCCGCGCGCTCGCGCAGCAGGTCGCGAGTGGCCTGGTAGGCATGCTCGGCCAGCTCGCGGCGCTGGCTGTAGCTGAAGGTGTTGGCCAGGAAGAACTCGGCATCGCGCGGGTCGGGCTCGAACAGCAGGATGTCGGTCTGCGGATGGGTGCGCTCGTAGCCCTTCAGGCCCAGCGCGAGGCGGGAGTGGATCAGCGAGCGGAAGGTCTGCGACAGCACCAGCGGCAGGCCGCCGTCCACCAGGCGCGGGATGCGAGGCTGCAGCGCCCGGCCGGCCGGGCGGCCGATCTTCTTGGCCAGTTGGCGGGCGCGGCGCGAGCGCGCCTCGCGGTTGGACAGGCGGTCGCTCTCGTAAGGCACCAGCGGGTTCAGGCAGATCAGCAGATCCAGCCCGCGGTCCAGCAGCACGGAGGCATGCAGCGTCTTTTTCAGGGCGCCGTCCACGTAGTGCCGGCCGTCAATCTCCACCGGCGGGAACAGGCCCGGCAGCGCCGCGCTGGCCTGCACGGCCTGCGAGATGGGCACATGGTCCCAGCCCTCGGCGCCGAAGGGGATGGCCTCGCCGCTGTCCAGGTCGGTGGCCACCAGCACGAGGCGGCGGCGCAACTGGCGGAAGTCGTTGCTGCGGCCGGGCTCGGCGAACACGCGGCTCAAGGCCTCACCGAAGCGCTCGCTGGCCAGCAGGCCGGTGGGCAATACGCGGCCCAGGCGCTCGACGGCGCCCAGCACCGAGCGACCCTCCAGCAGCACCTCGCGCGCGGCGTCGGCCAGCAGCCCCGGCAGCAGGCGCAGGCGCCGGCCGAATTCGCCCCAGGCGGGCTGCAGCAGTTCGGCGGGGTCGAAGCGGTCCGGCGGCTCGGCGGTGTTCTCGATGAAGGCGGCGCAGAGTTGGCGCGGCGTCATGCCGTTGGCCAGGCTGGCGGCGATGAAGCCGCCGGCACTGACGCCGATGTAGCCGTCGCAGGCGGTGAAGTCCAGGCCGGAGACGGCCTCCTCCAAAGCACAAAGGGCGCCAACCTCATAGATGGCGCCCAGTGGGCCTCCGCCTGCCAGGGCCAACCCAATCCTTGGTTGGCTCATGGTCAGAGAGTGCTAGTACTCAGGCTTGCGCTGCCGGCTCGGCGGCCGGTGCGGCAGCAGGCGCTGCGGTCTTCTTGGCCGCGGGCGCCTTCTTGGCCACGGTCTTGGCCGGCGCGGCCTTCTTGGCGGCGGGGGCAGCAGCCTTCTTGGCCACGGCCTTGACGGCGGCCTTCACGGGCGCGGCCTTCTTCGCGACGGCCTTGACGGCAGCCTTCTTGGCCGGTGCGGCCTTGGCCACGACGGCCTTCTTCACGGCCGCAGCCTTCTTGACGACGGCCTTCTTGGCAGTCTTCACGGCCTTGGCGGGTGCAGCCTTCTTCAGGCCGGCCGACACGGCCAGGTCGTCGATGCGCTTGATCAGGCTCTGCACGTCGCCGGCGGAGGGCACGTTCAGCGTCTTCAGCGCCTTGGCGACGCGGGCTTCGAAGATGCTTTCCAGCTTGTCCCAGTGCTGGCCGGCCTTGGTGCCGACGTCGCCAGCCATGCCGCTGACCTTGCTGGCCACGGCGCTGAGCTTTTCTTCAGCGGCGGATTGGGTCTTCTTCTGCAACTTGAGTCCTTCCGAGACCAGGGCCTCGAAGACCTTGCCGCCTTCGCCCTGGGCCTTGGAGAAGGAAGCCAGACCTGCGGCCCAGATCTGCTGGGCGCTGTCCTTGACGTTCTGTGCCATTGCGCCGTCGAGCAGGCCAGCCGGGAAGCCGGTGGCGGCCGCAGCCTTCTTCTTGTCTGCCATCTTTTGGAGCTTCTTGACCATGGGGTGTCCTTTCGAGTGAGCGAATTGCCTGTGGGCACTGTAGCGGCCACATCCCGCTCCAGCACGGCGATTCCTAGTGGCTGCGCTCTACGACCGGCCCTCGGGAAAGTGCCCAGCGGGCCTGTTTCGGCGATGGTGAAGAATCGGCTCGATCCGTCCAAATCCACAAGCAGGAGACCCGCATGCAGTATTTCGTCACCGGCGCCACAGGCTTCATCGGCAAACGGCTCGTCAAGAAGCTGCTGGCGCGGCGCGGCAGCACGGTCCATTTCCTGATGCGCGAGGAGAGCGCGGCCAAGCTGCCCGACCTGCTCGCCTATTGGGGCGTCAGCAAGACCCGTGCAATCCCCGTCTACGGTGACCTGACGAGCAAGAAGCTCGGCGTGGCCAGCGACGTCATCAAGAGCCTCAAGGGCCAGATCGACCACCTCTACCACCTGGCTGCCGTTTACGACCTGGGGGCCGACGAGGAGTCGCAGGTGGCCGTGAACATCGAGGGCACGCGCAGCATGGTGGAGTTTGCGCAGGCCATCGATGCCGGCCATGTGCACCATGTGTCATCCATCGCCGCGGCCGGCCTGTACGAAGGGGTGTTCCGCGAGGACATGTTCGAGGAAGCCGAGAACCTCGACCACCCGTACTTCATGACCAAGCACGAGAGCGAGAAGATCGTTCGCAAGGAGTGCAAGCGGCCATGGACGGTCTACCGCCCGGCGCTGGTGGTCGGTGACTCCACCACCGGCGAGATGGACAAGGTTGACGGGCCCTACTACTTCTTCAAGCTGATCCAGCGCATGCGCCAGATCCTGCCGCCGTGGATGCCCAGCGTGGGCCTGGAGGGCGGGCGCATCAACATCGTGCCGGTGGACTTCGTCGTCGACGCACTGGACCACATCTCGCACAAGGTCACCAAGGCCCACGGCTGCTACCACCTGGTCGACCCCAAGGGCTACCGCGTCGGCGACGTGCTGGACATCTTCAGCAAGGCCGCGCACGCGCCCAAGATGAACCTGTTCATCAACGCGGCGTTGATGGGCTTCATCCCCAAGAGCGTCAAGAAGGGCCTGATGGCGCTGGCGCCGGTGCGTCGCATCAAGAACGCGGTGATGAAGGACCTGGGCATCCCCGAGGACATGTTCACCTTCATCAACTACCCGACGCGCTTCGACTGCCGCGACACCGAGGCCGCGCTGAAGGGGTCGGGCATCGCTTGCCCCGACCTGAATGACTACGCCTGGCGGCTGTGGGACTACTGGGAGCGCCATCTCGACCCGGCGCTGTTCATCGACCGGTCCTTGCGCGGCGCGACCGGCGGCAAGGTGGTGCTGGTGACGGGCGGCTCCTCGGGCATCGGCCTTGCCGCGGCCATCAAGTTCGCCGAGGCTGGCGCCATCACGCTGATCTGCGCGCGTGACGAGGCCAAGCTGGCCGAGGCCGTCAAGGAGATCAAGGACAAGGCCGGCAAGGACGCGCAAGTCCACAGCTATGCCTGCGACATCGCCGACGAGGCCGGCTGTGCCGGGCTGATCCAGTGGTGCAACGACGAGTTCGGCGGCGTGGACTTCCTAATCAACAACGCCGGCCGTTCCATCCGCCGCGCCATCGAGAGCAGCTACGACCGCTTCCACGACTTCCAGCGCACGATGGACCTGAACTACTTTGGCTGCCTGCGCGTGACCATGGGCCTGCTGCCCGGCATGGTGGCCAAGAAGAAGGGCCATGTCGTCAACATCAGCTCCATCGGCGTGCTGACCAACGCGCCGCGCTTCAGCGCCTACGTGGCCAGCAAGGCCGCGCTTGACGCCTGGACGCGCTGCGCCTCCAGCGAGTTCGCCGACACCGGCGTGACCTTCACCACCATCAACATGCCGCTGGTGCGCACGCCCATGATCGCCCCCACGGCCATCTACAAGAACGTGCCGACGCTGGCACCCGAGGAGGCCGGCGACATGATTGCCAACGCCTGCATCAACAAGCCGGTGCGCATTGCGACCCGTCTGGGCATCTCGGGCGAACTGCTGCATGCCGCCGCACCGCGCATCGCGCAGATCGTCATGAACACCACCTTCCGAATGTTCCCCGACAGCTCGGCGGCCAAGGGGGATAAGTCCGGCAAGTCCGGGCTGTCTCCGGAAGCCATTGCCATGCAGCAGATGATGCGCGGCATCCACTTCTGAGCGGCGACACTCTGCGTAGGCCCGGCTTCGGCCGGGCTTCTTGTTTCAGAGGACCAGACCCATGCTGAGAGGACAACGCGTCGGCCTGCGCTACGTGACCGAGGACGACCTGCCCTGGCTGAAGCGCACCACCGGCGACCCGCAGGTGCGCGGCCCGTTCCTGGGCTCGCGCATGATGACGCCGCACGCCGTCGACAAGCGCTGGCATGACAGCGGCTTCGCCAACGAGGACGCCGAGCGGCTGCTGATCTGCCATCTCATCGACGGCAGCGTCATCGGCGACGTGGTGCACTTCGCGGCCGCCCGTTACACGACGGCGCGCGAGATCGGCTGGACCATGGCCGACATCTCCATGCGCGGCCAGGGCCTGACCAGCGAGGCGGCGGCGCTGCTGGTGGACTACCTGTTCGAGAACTGGCCAGTGAACCGCCTCTCCTGCGGCATGTCCGTGCACAACCATGCGTCACGGCGCGTGGCCGAGAAGTGCGGCTTCAAGCACGAGGGCATACAGCGCGGCATCGTCTTCGTGGCTGGTGAGTACGTGGACTGCCACTCGCTGAGTCTGCTGCGCAGCGACTGGCTGGCGATGAAAGGCGAGGCCAAGTGAAGGACAGGGAATTCGATCTGGTCGTCTTTGGTGCGACCGGCTTCACGGGCCGCCTCGTGGCCGAGTACCTGCACCTCAGCGGCGCTGCCGGCGTGCGCTGGGCTATCGCAGGCCGCAGCCTGGACAAGCTCGCCAAGGTGCGCGACGAGTTGCATCTCTCGCAGTCCGTCGCGCTGCTGAAGGCAGACGCCGGCGACGCGGCCGCGCTGAAGGCGCTGGTCGCGCGCACCCGCGCCGTCATCACGACCGTGGGCCCTTACCAGTTGCACGGCGAGCCGCTGGCCACGGCATGCGCCGAAGGCGGCACGGACTACGTGGATCTCTGCGGCGAGCCGTTGTGGATGGCGCGCATGGTCGAGAAACTGACGCCACTGGCGCACAAGAGCGGCGCGCGCATTGTCTTTTCCTGCGGCTTCGACTCCATCCCCTTCGACCTTGGCGTCGTCTACCTGCAGGCCGAGGCCCAGGCCCGCTTCGGTGCACCGCTGCCGGAAGTGCGCGGCCGTGTCGCCAGGGTCAAAGGCGGCGTCTCCGGCGGCACGCTGGCCAGCATGATGGAAACCATCGAGGCCGTGCGCCGCGAGCCGTCGCTGTCCAAGGTGATGGTCAACCCCTTTGCGCTGACGCCGGGCTTCAAGGGCCCGCGCCAGCCTGCCGACCAGGGCGCGGACTTCGACGAATGGGCCGATGCCTGGACGGGCCCCTTCCTAATGGCGACCATCAACACCAAGAATGTCCATCGCAGCAATGCGCTGCGCGGCCATCCGTGGGGACAGGGCTTCGTCTACAGCGAGAAGCTGCTGACGGGCAAGCCCGGCCAGGGCGACAAGGGCCGCAGGAAAGCTGCGGCGCTGGCGCGCTTCACGGCGCTGCAAAACTTGGCGCTGGGCTTCAGGCCCACGCGCGCGCTGCTGCGCCGCTTCGTGCTGACCCAGCCCGGCGACGGCCCTGGCCCGTCCGCGCGCGAGGCGGGCCGCTACGAGGTCTGGTTCACCGGTCGGTCGGCCCGCGGCGAGACGCTGCGCGCCGTCGTCAAGGGCGACCGCGACCCGGGCTATGGCTCGACTTGCAAGCTCATCAGCGAAGCGGCGCTGTGCCTCGTGCAGGACGTCGGGCGCGAGGCGACACCCGGCGGCGTCTGGACGCCGGGCAGCGCAATGGGCCTGGCGCTGGTGCGTCGGCTGCAGGCCCGTGGGGGTCTGAGCTTCGAGATCGCCGCTTGACGCCGCCACTGCGCTGGGCGGTCGCCCAGTCGCCCATGCACTGGACGCTGGCCGGCAACCTGGCCGAGACGCTGGCCGCGCTCGATGCCGCGGCGGCTGCAGGCGCCGAGGGCTGTGTCTGCACCGAGCTGGCGCTGACCGGTTTTCACCGGCGCGTGCCCGAGCTGCTGGACGCTGGCGCGCTGGCCGCCGCCGAGGCGACGCTGCGCAGCGCCTGCGCGCGGCTGGGCCTGGCCGCCGTGGTGGGCCTGCCGACGCTGGGCGAGGATGGGTCGGTGTTCAACAGCCACGTCTATATCGACGCGGCCGGCGGCGAACTCGGTCGTGTGCACAAGCGCGGACTGACGCCCAGCGAGGCGGGCTTCTTCGCACGCGGTGGCATGAGGGGTTGGCTGCCGATCGGCAGTCTGCTTGCAAGCACCGTGCTGTGCCGCGAGATGCTGGATGGCGCCGAGCTTTTGCCCGAGCTACGCGCTGCCCTGCCCGCGAGCGATGCCCGACCCCGCGTGATCTTCTGGCCCAGCTACATCGGCGAGTCCGATGCCGAGCAGGCGGCGCTGTGCGAGGCCTACCGCGCGGGTGCCCAGGCCCTGGCGCGCGAGCTGAACGCCTGGGTGCTGCAGAGCAACTGGCCCGAGTCGCTGAACGCGCCCGAGCACCGCGGGTTGGGCGCGGGCGTCGTTATCGCACCCGACGGGCGGCTCGCCATGACACTGCCGCGCGACGCGGCGGCCTTGGCGCTGGTGGCGCTCGGTTAGCGCCGGCGCTGGGCCAGCCAGCCGAACACGCCCAGGCCGGCCAGCAGCAGCGCGCCGCTGGCGGGCTCGCGGGTGACGCCTTCGAAGCTGCTGGGGCTCTCGTAGCTGAACACGAGATGGTTGCTGCCGGCTGCCAGCAGCACGGGCAGGCTGATCGTCAGCAAATGGCCGGAGACGGTGCCCACCGTGGCGCCGTTCGGGTCCAGCAGCACGCGGTTGATGCCGCCGCCGCCGAGGTCCCAGGTGCCGCTGAAGACCTGGTTGCCGTTCAGGCTGATGTGCAGGATGTCGATCCAGTCGTTGTCGCCGTCCAATGTCGCGTAGCCGGCCAGCGTGAAGTCGACTCGCCCGGCACCGGCCGCCGCCAAGAAGTCCGCCGTCACCGAGGTGTTGGTCTCCAGCGCGACCGTGGCGGCCGGCAGCGAGTACAGCGTGGCGGACCAGGCGGGCACGCTCGCCAGCAGGGCAGTGGCAAGGAGCAGCGGCAGGCGAGGCGTCGAGGTCATCGCGGGTCTCCGGTTCAATCGACGCAATCTAGCCGCCGAACCGGCCCGCCGCGGGCTTCGAATATGGGGGGATCCCCCTGGCTGGGGGAGGGGCTCAGTCCCGGCCGGCGGGGCGCTCGAAGCCGGCGTCCACCCAGGCTTCGGCCGCCGTCTGGCTGAGCTTGAAGGCGGCGGACACTTTCACCTGCGCGAGCTTCTCGCCGGCGGCATCGAAGGCGGCGAGCCAGGCATAGGGGTCGTCCTCGGCGGGCACGATCTCCAGCGTGATCTTCAGCCAGGCGCCGTCGCGCGCCACGTAGAGCGCCTTGTTCAGCTGAGCGTGCAGCTGCTGCTCGTGGCGGCGAAGCACCTCGGAGGCCGTCTTCACCAGCGTGTTGAACGCGTTGACGTCCAGCGGCTTGGGGTTTTTCTTGTCACGCCCCATGGTCCAGGGGCCGACCAGTGCCGGCTCGCTCTCGCCGGCCTTGAACATCGCGACGGCCCAGCCCTCGTCGTCCTCGTTCTTGATGACCTGCGCCGTCCAGCCGTTGTCTCGCCACAGGCGGGCTTCGAAGACGGGTTCGTCCAGATCGCCGGTCATGCCTTCAACCCCTGGGTCAGCAGGTCTGCGACCAGCGCATTCAGCCCGCCCTCATGGCCGGCTGCGCGTTGGCGCAGCTGCTCGGTCAGCGCGGCGGGCAGCTTGCAGGCAAAGGGGACGAGGCCTGCAGCGGCGTCCAGCTTGCGCTGGGCCTTGCGGTCGGGCAGCCCCGCGGCGGCCTGCCCGAAGCGGCCGGGGATGGCCTGGCCGCGCATCGCCGTGTCCAGCTTCAGGCCGGCAAGGCGCTCAAGGTCGGTTTTCTTCATGCTCATGGGTGGGATTGTCCCTGTTCGGGACGATCCGGCCCGTGAGCGTTCAGCCGTTGCTGGCCGGTGCGGCCGGCACGACGGCCGGGGCGCGCGTCACGCGGGTCTTGCCACCGGTCGTCACGAGGACGACGGCATCACCGCTGTTGAAGCTCTCGGCGCCCTTGGCCTGGATGATGGCGCGACGTTCGCCGTTGCGCAGCTGGACGATGATTTCCAGGGCGTCCTCGCGGGTGGCCGAGCGCTCGATGGCATTGCCGATGACGGCACCGGCCACGGCGCCGATGACGCCGACGACCGCGCCCTCACGACGACCGCCGACCGAGCTGCCGGCGATGGCGCCGGTGACGCCGCCAGCCACGCCGCCGACGCCGCTCTGCGAGCCGTCAACGGTGACCGGGCGGGAGGACAGCACGGTCGCGTCCTGCACCTGCGATAGGCGTTGCGCGTCACCGCGCTGGACGACGTCGGGGCTGGTGGTCGAGCAGGCCGAAAGCACCAGGGCCGCGGCCAGGGTGAGGGAAGTCATGAGCTTGGACATGGATCTACTCCGTGGGCGATACAGCAGCCCAACGTGTCGAATTGTCCTGCCGTTGACCGTTGGGTGCCAGGCGCAACAACTCTTTACCGGTTGGCGGTCAACCGCGGCGTCAACCGTGCAGGCGCGAGCTGCGCGGTACGCTGGCCAGTAGGAACTCCATCTGGTCGGCCAGGATGCGCCGGCCGCGCAGGATCATGTCCTCGTGCAGGCTGGGCACGTAGGGCAGGTAGAGCAGGCTCATGTGCGCCTCCTCCGGCATGCGGCTGCCCTTGCGGCCGTTGCAGGGCCGGCAGGCAGTGATGCAATTCATCCAGGTGTCCATGCCGCCGCGGGATGTGGGTTGGATGTGCTCGCGGGTCAAATCGTCTACCGGCAGGCAATGGCCGCAGTAGGCGCAGACAAAACGGTCGCGCGCGAACAGCTTGGTGTTGGACAGCGCCGGCGCTGTCCGCCAGGCCCGGCTGGGCACGGCACCGCGCACGGCAATGATGGGGTGGACCTCGATGCGGGACTGGCGGCCGCTGACACGCTGCCAGCCGCCGCGTAGCACCTGGCAGGGGTCGCCCAGCGTCCAGGCGACGCCGTCGCAGGCGTAGATCACGGCCGCTTCGCGGGTCGTGATCCAGGCCTGTGGCCGGCCGGAGACATCGAGTTGGAGCACATCCACTGGGCTTACCTCCAGCCCGGAGCCTAGCGAGAACCGCGCCAGCGCTCAAGCGTGGTTCCGTGACACCGGCATCTGCGTCCGTTGGGCCGCGCGCCGGGCCACCCCAAGCCGGCCCCTCAGGCGATGTGCTTGACGGTCGATCCGGCAAGCGTCGCTGTCCCCCTCCCGGAGCGGAGGCCGGATACGACAAGTCCGGTGGACTTGTCGCACCTTCCGAAGAGCAGCCGCTCTGTCGGCTGCGCGGTCTGCAAGACCGGCTGGGGGCGTCCGCGACCAGCGGCGCGAGACCTGACGAGGGCTGGGGTCTACCCTAGGTTGTTGGCAGTATTAGGCACATCACCCTAGGAAATCGCTGGGGCAGGCTGGTGTTGTCACGGGAGCGACCTGCAAAATAGAACGATCGTTCGTTTTATTCTTCGCCTGTGTCCACGCTGCCTGCTCCTGCCAAGAAAGCCGCCTCGCTCCGGGTTGTCAAGCCCGTGCGCGTCGCGCGTTCGCTGCAAAAAGGTCAGCAGACGCGGGCCGCCATCCTGGACGCCGCGCTGGGTCTGGCCTCGCACATGGGGCTGGAGGGCCTGTCCATCGGCGCGCTGGCCGACGTGACGCAGATGAGCAAGTCGGGCGTGTTCGCCCACTTTGGCTCGCGCGAGGAGTTGCAGATCGCGGTCGTCACCGAGTACCACGCCAAGTTCGAGGAAGAAGTCTTCTTCACCGCCATCCGCGAGCCGCGCGGCCTGCCGCGCCTGCGCGCGATGTTCGAGCGCTGGGTGCGCCGCGTGTCGGTCGAGGTGGACTCGGGCTGCATCTACATCAGCGGTGCCGTCGAGTTCGACGACCGGCCGGGCCCCGTGCGCGATGCATTGGTGGCCATGGTAAAGGCCTGGCATGCGGCGCTGCACAAGGCGATCCAGCTGTCTGTCGAGGCCGGCCACCTGCAGGCCGACGCCGACGTCGAGCAGATCGTCTTCGAGCTGCACGGGCTGATCCTGTCCCTGCACCACGATGCGCGCTTCATGCGCATACCCGGCGCGCTCGCGCGGGCCGGCACCGGTTTCGACCGGACCATCCAGTTCTACGCCACGCCGGCCGGCCTCGACATCGAGCGCAGCCGCAAGGCCCCCAAGAGCGGCGCCGCAAAGCGCTGACCGATTTCACCACCCCCGAAGCTGTTCCAGGAGTACCCGATGCCCCAGTACACCCCGCCCATGCGTGACATGCAGTTCGTCATGCACGAGCTGTTGAACGTGGTCGACGAGTTGAAGATGTTGCCCGGGCACGAGGACATCGACGCCGACACGATCAACGCGGTGCTCGAGGAAGGTGGCAAGTTCGCCGCCGAAGTCATCGCCCCCATCAACCTCAGCGGCGACGCCGAGGGCTGCGTGCTCGACAAGACCACGCACGAGGTCAAGCCGCCCAAGGGCTTCAAGGAAGCCTACAAGCAGTACGTCGAAGGCGGCTGGCCGGCACTCTCCTGCGACCCGCAGTTCGGCGGCCAAGGCCTGCCGCATCTGGTGAACCAGTTCTTCTACGAGATGCTGAACTCGGCCAACCAGGCCTGGACCATGTACCCCGGTCTGAGCCACGGCGCGTACGAGGCGCTGCACGCCCACGGCACGCCCGAGCAGCAGGCCACCTACCTGCCCAAGCTGACCAGCGGCGAGTGGACCGGCACCATGTGTCTGACTGAGCCGCACTGCGGCACCGACCTGGGCATGCTGCGCACCAAGGCCGAGCCGCAGGCCGATGGCACGTACAAGATCACCGGCGCCAAGATCTTCATCTCGGCCGGCGAGCACGACATGGCCGACAACATCGTCCATCTGGTGCTGGCCCGCCTGCCGGACGCGCCGCAAGGTTCCAAGGGCATCTCGCTGTTCGTCGTGCCCAAGTTCAATGTGAACGCCGACGGTTCGCTGGGCTCACGCAACCCCGTCTTCTGCGCCGGCCTGGAGCACAAGATGGGCATCCACGGCAACGCCACCGCGCAGATCGTGCTGGAAGGTGCTGTCGGCACGATGGTGGGCCAGCCCAACAAGGGCCTGGCCGCCATGTTCGTCATGATGAACGCCGCCCGTCTGGGTGTTGGCAACCAGTCGCTGGGCCTGACCGAAGTGGCTTACCAGAACGCCGTGGCCTATGCTAAGGACCGCCTGCAGATGCGCGCACTGTCCGGCCCCAAGGCCCCGGACAAGCCCGCCGATCCCATCATCGTGCACCCCGACGTGCGCAAGATGCTGCTGACCGCCCGCGCTTTCGCCGAAGGTGGCCGCATGTTGCAGGCCTACACGGTGCTGCAGCTGGACAAGGCGCTGAAGAGCGACGACGAGGACGAGCGCAAGGAAGCCGACGCCGAAGTCGCGCTGCTGACGCCCATCATCAAGGCTTTCATCACCGACAACGGCTGGCTGGCCACGTCCCACTGCATGCAGGTGTTCGGCGGCCACGGCTTCATCCACGAGTGGGGCATGGAGCAGTACGTGCGCGACGCGCGCATCAACATGATCTACGAGGGTACCAACACCATCCAGTCGCTGGACCTGCTGGGCCGCAAGGTGCTGGGCAACAACGGTGCCACGCTGAAGAAGTTCGGCAAGAAGATCGCTTCCTTCATCGAGGAAGAGGGCACCAACGAAGCCATGCAGGAGTTCGTGAACCCGCTGGCCGACCTGGGCGACAAGGTCAACAAGCTGACGCAGGAGCTCGGCATGAAGGCTTTCGGCAACCCCGACGAAGTGGGTGCTGCCGCGGTGGACTACCTGCGCGTGGTGGGCCACATGACCTTCGCCTTTTTCTTTGCGCAAGCTGCCAAGATCGCGCTGGCCAAGAAGGACAGCGGTGATCCGTTCTACACCGCCAAGCTCGCGACGGCGCGCTTCTACTTTGCCAAGCTGCTGCCCGAGACGGCCAGCCTGATCCGCACCGCGCGTGCTGGTCTGGCGCCGTTGATGGAAATGGAAGAAGCCCTCTTCTAAAAGGATGCCCCGATGAAGTTCCTGTTCGCTGCTGCCCTGCTGTTGCCCGCGTTTGCCTTCGCGCAGACCACACCCGTGGGCCTGTGGAAGACCATCGACGACGACGGCAAAACCGCGAAGTCGCTGGTCCGCATCAGCGAACAGGGGGGCGCCCTGGTCGGCAGCATCGACAAGCTGTTGGACCCCAAGGACACCGCCGACGGCAAATGCGAGAAGTGCAGCGACGATCGCAAGAACCAGCCGGTCGTCGGCTTGCAGATCATCCGCGGCGTGAAGGCCGAGGGCGATGGCGTCTGGGGGGGCGGCGAAGTGCTGGACCCGAACAACGGCAAGACCTACCGCACGCGCTTGAAACCCGTGGACGGTGGCAAGAAACTGGAGATGCGCGGCTACATCGGCCCCTTCTTCCGCACGCAGACGTGGATTCGCGTCGAGTGACAGACATCAACGATTGAGACAGGAGAAGTACATGAGTCGATTCCAAGTCCGCAAGGTCGCCGTGCTCGGCGCCGGCGTGATGGGCGCACAGATCGCCGCCCACCTTGTCAACTGCAAGGTGCCGGTCGTGCTGTTCGACCTGCCTGCCAAGGAAGGTCCGAAGAACGGCATCGTCACCAAGGCCGTCGACGGCCTGAAGAAGCTCAAGCCCGCGCCGCTGGGTGACAGCGCTGAAGCCGCGCTGATCCAGCAGGCCAACTACGAAGAGCACCTGGAAGTCCTGAAGGGCTGTGACCTCATCATTGAGGCCATCGCCGAGCGCATGGACTGGAAGCTCGACCTGTACACCAAGATCGCGCCGTTCATCGCCCCGCACGCCATCGTCGCGTCCAACACGTCGGGCCTGAGCATCACCAAGCTCTCCGAAGTGCTGCCTGAAGAGATCAAGCCGCGCTTCTGCGGCATCCATTTCTTCAACCCGCCGCGCTACATGGCGCTGGTCGAGCTGATCAACACGCCGACCACGCAGCCCGAAATCCTCGACCAGCTCGAAGCCTTCGTGACCACGTCGCTGGGCAAGAGTGTCGTGCGTGCCCATGACACGCCCAACTTCGTCGCCAACCGCGTCGGCATCGCCGGCATGATGGCCACGATGATCGAGGCCGAGAAGTTTGGCCTGAGCGTGGACGTCGTCGACGACCTGACCGGCAAGAAGCTGGGCCGCGCCTCCAGTGGCACCTTCCGCACCGCGGACGTTGTTGGCCTGGACACGATGGCCCACGTCGTCAAGACCATGCAGGACAACCTGAAGGACGACCCGTTCTACTCGACCTACGCCACGCCCAAGGTGCTGGCCGGCCTGATCGAGAAGGGCGCGCTGGGCCAGAAGACGGGTGCGGGTTTCTACAAGAAGGTCGGCAAGGACATCCAGCGCCTGGACTTCGCCACGGGTGACTACGTTGCCGGCGGCAAGAAGGCCGACGAGATCGTCGCCCGCATGCTGAAGAAGCAACCGGCCGACCGCCTGAAGCTGCTGCGCGAGAGCACCAACCCGCAAGCCCAGTTCCTGTGGGCCATCCTGCGCGACAGCTTCCACTACGCCGCCGTGCACCTGAACACCGTGGCTGACACCGCGCGCGAGATCGACTTCGCGATGCGCTGGGGTTTCGGCAACAGCCAAGGTCCGTTCGAGCTGTGGCAGGCCGCTGGCTGGAAGCAGGTCGCCGAGTGGATTTCGGCCGACA
>JACPYV010000192.1 GCA_016195825.1 Burkholderiales bacterium
GAGGATGCCGTCTTCCATGTAAGGCTCGGCAACCTGGACGAAGCCGAAGCTGCCGTAGAAGCGCTGCAGATGGGCCTGGGCGTGCAGCGTGATCGCACGCTCGGGCCATAAGCGCTGGCAGTGAGCCATCGCCTCGGTCATCAGTGCCCGACCCATGCCGCCGCTGCGCGCAGCGGGCGACGTGACGACGCGGCCGATGACTGCGTCGGTGGGCGACTTCATGCCCGGCGGCAGCAGGCGGGCGTAGGCTTTCAGCGCGCCGTCATCGCCGGTGCCGAGCAGATGCCAGGTCTGAGGGTCGACGCCGTCGATGTCCAGGAACACGCAGTTCTGTTCGACGACGAAGACCTCGGAGCGCAGGGCAAGCACGGCATAGAGCTGCGGGACGCTGAGCTCGCCGAACGGAACGCACGCCCAGCGCATCAGACCAGCTTGACGAGCTGCTTGACGAAGTTCTTGCCCTTGAGCAGGCCGATGAAGGCCTCGGGCGCAGCGGCGATGCCTTCGGCGACCGACTCGCGATACTTCAGCTTGCCGGTGGCCACCAGCGTGCCCAGCTCCTTCAGGGCGTCGGGCCAGACTTCCATGTGTTCGGACACGATGAAGCCCTCGACCTTCATGCGGTTGACGAGGATGAGCTGGGGCGCGGCCATCGGGATGGGCTGACCGTCATAGCCGGAAATCATGCCGCACATGGCGATGCGGCTGAAGGCATTGGCGCGCAGAAGAACAGCGTCCAGGATGATGCCGCCGACGTTCTCAAAATAGCCGTCAATGCCGTTCGGGCATTCGGCCTTCAGCGCGGCGGACAGCGAGCGCACGTCGGGGTGCTGCTTGTAGTCGATGCACGCATCGAAGCCCAGTTCTTCGACAACGTAGCGGCACTTGTCGGCACCACCAGCCAGGCCCACCGCACGGGCGCCGCGCGACTTGGCGAGCTGGCCCACCACGCTGCCGACGGCACCGCTGGCGGCGCTGACGACGACGGTCTCGCCAGCCTTGGGGTTGATGATCTTCATCAGCCCGTACCAGGCTGTCACGCCGGGCATTCCGACGGACCCGAGGTAGGCGGAGAGAGGGACGTGGGCGGTGTCCACCTTCTGCAGCACGCCGCGCTGGCTGGCGTCCACGGTCTGGAACTCCTGCCAGCCGCCCATGCCGACGACCTTGTCGCCGACCTTGAAGTTGGCGTTCTGTGACTCGACCACTTCGCCGACGGTGCCGCCGATCATGACCTCATCCAGCGGCTGCGAGGCGGCGTAGCTCTTGCTCTCGTTCATGCGGCCGCGCATGTAGGGGTCGAGGCTCAGGAAGTGGTTGCGAACGCGCACCTGGCCGTCGGTCAGCGGCGCGAGGGCCGTTTCGACGAGACGGAAGTTAGCGGGCGTGACCTCGCCCTTGGGGCGCGAGGCGAGGACGATCTGGCGGTTGGTTTGGCTCATGGGGCTGTTCGTTCACACAACAGCCGCCATTGAAGCACCCCGGCACGGGCCTCCGCGTCCCAGGGGCGACAACGGCCCAGAGGGCCGGTTCAGGCGATTTTGATCGGGTAGCTGGTACAGCCGAGCTTCTCGGAGATGTCCTTGCTGGCGGTCTGCAACATCTTGACGACCTCAGGGGCCTTCTCGACGTCGAAGCGGAAGGTGGGGAAGGACACGCTCATGCCGGCGATGGGCTGGCCCAGGCGATCGAAGATGGGCACGCCCAGGCAGCGGATGTGGTCGTCGAACTCTTCGCGGTCCTCGCCGAAGCCTTGTGCTTTGACCGTGGCCAGCTCGGCCAGGAAGGCCGGGCGTTCGGTGATGGTCTTGTCGCGAAAGCGCTTGAACTCGGCGCCATCCAGGATGCGGTCGCGGCGCTCGGGGTGTTCCCAGGCCATCAGCACCTTGCCGATGGCCGTGCAGTGCAGCGGCGCGCGGCGGCCGATGCGCGAGTACATGCCCAGCATGTGGCGCGAGTCGACCTTGTGGATATAGATGATCTCGCTGTCGATGAGGCTGCCCAGGTGGACGGTCTCGCCGGTCGCATCGGCCAGCATCTGCATGTGGTGCTTGGCCAGGTCCACCAGCTCGGGCGAGGGCAGGGCCTTGGCGCCCAGCTCGAACACCCGCATGGACAGGCCGTAGCGCTCGCTGTCGGCTTCCTGGCGCACATAGCCCAGGCTCTTCATCGTCTGCAGGAAGCGGTAGACCGTCGCCTTGGGCATGGCCAGTCGCACCGACAGGTCGGTGATACCGATGTCACTGCGTTCGCCCAGGGCGTTCAGGATGGCGAACACCTTGAGTACCGCGGCAACCGATTCCGGCTGCTTTGAATCACCAATGTCTTCGTCCATCGTTTCGATTCTTTCGGGCACTTGTTCCAGGATGTGGATTCTGACTCAGCCTCGGCGCGGCCCCACGCCGGCGCGGATTTGCTCAGCCAATTGATCGGACTGCGTGGGGCGCAACGGCACGGCGTCATAGGACTCGTCGGGTCGCCAGTCGAGCTCGGCATCCAGGGTCTCACCCGGGTGGGCGGCCTGCCAGGCGGCGAGGATGTCGACCGGCTGGCCATTGAGCCGGCTGTTCTGGTCGACGAACGCCGTCCCCTTCAGGCGGCGGATCAGGCGGTCGGGCGTGATGCCGGCCGGCAGCTCCCAGCGGTTGTGTTCGCTGTAGAGGCGCGAGCGAATGCCCACGCCCAGCGAGTAGCCGAAGTCCTCGACCTTGTCGGCACTGAACAGGTTGCTGACGACGTGCACGCGCCCGAAGCGCACGCGCGGCGTGCGTTCCTTGCATGCGTGGAAGTGGTTGTGGTGCAGCGTGACGCGCAGCCGGCCTTCGTCGTTGGTCTTGCCGTCGCCGCTGCCGATCAGCATGGTCTTGTCGTGCGCCTGGAAGCGGCACCAGGACACCGTGACGAGATCGCTCTGGTTGGTGATGTCCAGCAAGCCGTCGTGGTGTTGCACGCGCTGGCCCAGGCGAATGGGTTCGAGCTTGTCGGGGCGGCGGCCATCGTCGAAGTGGCAGTGGTCTACCCATACGCGGTCAGCCGTGCGCAGCGACAGGCCGTCGTACTCGGAGTTCCACTCGCCGTGGTCGTTGTCGCGCGGCTGCCATTCTGGGAAGTGGTCGTAGGCGTCGGAGAAGCGCAGGTCGCGCACGACGATGTTGCTGACCTTGTCCAGCAGCACCATGCCGTGCTCGAAACCGGCGCCGGGCGCTGCGCCAATCAACGTGGTGTTGGACGGCAGCCGCACGACGGAGATCTCGGCCTGGCGCCTGGCGGACCGCTTGCGGGCGTCTTCCAGCGCGCCCTTGGGGTCGTCGCGGCCCCAGGTCGCAGGGTCGAACGCGCGGTCGAAGGCGTCGAAGTCGAAGGCTGGGTCACGGAAGGCCTCGACGCCGCCGGGGCAGAGGTCGATGAAGGCGTGGACGCGGATGATCTTGGGTTTGTCACCCAGGCGCAGTGCGGCGTCCAGGCCGGCGCGGTCGTGCACGTCGAAGATGTGCTCGGGGATGGCTCTGGCGCCGCCAGTCGTCGCGCCGACGCCAGCCCAGCCGAGGGGGGCCTCGGGCGTGGGGTGCGGCGTGCTGGCGCAGGCACTGAGGGCAGGGAGGCTGGCGAGGGCCAGCAGATCGCGGCGGGTGAGTGTCATGGGCGGTTGTTGAATTCGCTCAGGCGGTTGCCGTTGGCGTCGAAGGGCCGGCGCGACGTGCTGGCCGACCAGGGGCCGATGTGGGCGCCGATCTCGCTGTCGCGAACGACGGCCAAGCCGTTGGGGCTGGTGCCGGCTTGCCAGGTGCCGGCCTTCACGCCAGCGTCCCAGGCGCGGCCAAGTGAGGCACCGCCAGGTGCCAGGCCCGGCTCGCCGACGAGGCGGCTTTGCGTGACCAGGAAGCCTTGCGCTGTGTCTGGTGCCGTGCTGGGCGCCAGGACGATGCCGCCGTGACCGGGCGTTCGTCGGTTGGCCCGGCTGAGGATGGTGCTGTGTTCGATGACGAGCACCGCGTTGCCGAAGATGAAGTCCACATCACCGGCGATGAGGCTGTGGCGGATCAACTGGCGGGCCAGTTTTTCGGGCACGCCGCGGCGAGCGAACAGCGTGTCCTGATGGCCCAGCAGGCGCACGCCTTCAAGCTGGATGCGGTCGCCGGCGAGCGTCAGCGCCACCGCCTGCGCACCGCCGCTTTCGCCGACGCCGGGCGGGTAGGCCTCGCCACGGCGTACGCCGTCCATTGCGTCGTTGGCGACGGTCAATGAGATGAGCTGCACGTCGTGGCTCTGCACCAGAACGCTGGTGCTGCCGCTGGTGCCGACAGTGGTCTTGCCCAGCTCGGGCACGCAGGGGTGGGCGGGCTCGTGCGCGCCCTTCGGTCGACCGGAGAAGCGGTTGTCCACCAGCACGACAGCGCTGGCGTCCAGCGCCGAGCCGATCAGGGCCATCGGCGCCCTGTCCTTGATGCAGACCGGGCCGCGGTAGATGCCGGGCAGAATATGGATGACCCAGCGCTTGCCGCCTCCCTTGCCATCGGCCGGCACCTTGTCGATGGCGGCCTGGACGGATTCGCCGGGGCCGACGACGAAGTCGGGCGGCGTCGCACTCAGGTCGGCCAGCGGCGCGGGCTGCCAGTCGCCGAGGTAGGCAGCCGTCGTGTGCGCGGTGGCCTGCTCGGGCGTCAGCTGCGGGCGAGCCTGGGGCTGCGCCTGGTTCACGCCGGTGATCAGAATCAGGGCCAGCGTAAGCGGCAGCTTCACAGGTCGGCGAGATAAAGGGCCGGCTCCACGCCCTGGGCACGCTCGGCGTCGCAGCTGAACAGCACCTGCTTCTCGTCGGGCGTGAAGCTGGGATGGGGGTGTGTGACCTGGCGGCTGTCCTTGTAGACGTCCCAGCCGCTGTCGTGCCTCGCGATGGGGCGGGTGGTGCCGGTCTTCAGGTCGAACAGGTGCAGGTAGGGGTCGCCGACCAGCATCTCGTTGTCACCGCTGCTGGCCTTGCCGCATCCGTCGCCGACGATGAGCGTGCCGTCATGGTTGCTCATCAAGTGCGAGCACTGCGGCATCGCGGTCAACAGCTTGTTCTCCAGCGTGACCGGGTCCAGGCTGTAGATCCAGCGCTCGGGCGACTTCTCGTTGTAGCTGACGTAGATCATCGCGCTGCCGTCCGGCACCCAGAACTCGTGCGTGCAGCTCTCGCCGTCCGTGTGCGCCTTGCCGCAGCGGCGGTTGGTGCCGTCCTCGTTGATGAACCACATGCGCGCGTCGATGAGGTCGTGCGGGCCTTCGTGGCAGTAGGCGACGGTGTTGTCGTCGAAGGGGCGGTACTGCGGATGGCCCAGCCAGCCGCGCTGCTCCAGGATCACCGTGCGCTTGCCCGTCGAAAGATCCACGCTGAACAGGCGGCACAGCGGCTTCCTGTGGAACATCTCGTTGAATTTCTGCCAGGTGTTCAGCGGGAACCAGTCGGCGGCGGCGATCTCGATGCCGACCATCTTGGTACAGGCGCTGTTGGCCACCCACGTGCCGTAGCCCACCCAGCCCTCAGGCACAACGTAGGCGACTTCCTCCTTCAGCGTGGCGAGTTCTAGGCGGATGAGGTTGCGGTCGCCGCGCACGAAGTAGACGAAGCGGTCGTCGGGGCTCATGAAGGCGCCAAAGGTGTTCTCGCGCGCGCCCTCGGTCAGCTGGATGGCCGTCTGCGACGGCAGGTCCAACAGGTGCAGGTTCCAGTTCGGGCTGGGTTCAGGACCGAATTCGCCGCCGAACATCAGCTTGCTGCCGTCGTTCGTGAAGCACTTTTGATAGAAATAGTTGCGATGGCAGGTGACGTCCGGCGGTGTCAGGCGCGTGACGCGGGCGCCGGTGTCGGGGTCCTCGCGGGTGACAAATTCAAACTTGCGCTCGGTGGATTTCATTGGATCCTCTGCAACAGGGCGTTGCCTTCTTCGACGAGGCGTCGGGCGGCCTCGGCGTCAGTGGTCTTTTTGTAGGCGATGGTCTCGAAGACTTCGCGCATGAATTTTTGGAAGCGGGCGTGCTCGAACAGCGGGTCGGGGCGGATGAGCCGTCCAGCGTCGCGCTGGGCCTGGATCTGGTCGTGCGCGGCCAGTTCCAGCGGCGGCAGGCCGCCGGCGTTCTGCAGCACGGCGAGTGCGCCCTTGGCGCTGGGCAGGCCGCGCGTGCGGCCCAGGATGCGCGCGGCTTCGGGGTCGGTCAGCAGGAAGTTCATCAACCTGGCCGCCAGCTCGGGCTGCTTGCAGTTGCGGCCGATGGTGTACATGACAGTGGGCCGGCCGAAAAGGCCGCTGTCCTTGGCGTCGGGTAGCGTGGGGAAGGCACCCAGTGCCAGCTTGTCACCGGGTTGCAGCGTGGAGCCGCGCAGGGCTATGACCGAGTCCCAGGTGTAGTTGCCCGCCCAACGGCCGGTGACCCAGTCGGGCTGCTGCTCGGTGGGTTTCTCGGCGCCGCCCAGGCTGGCGCGCAGCGGCAGCGGCGTGGCCACGTGTGAGTCGACGAGGTGCTTGTAGGTCTTGACCCAATCCAGCGCCGCGGCGGGGCTCATCGCCACGCGCGGCTTGGCTGGGTCGACGAAGGGTGTGCCGTGCTTTTGCTGCACGTAGCTCTGCGACAGCAGGATCATGTCGTAGAGCTCGCCGTCCAGCGGGTAGGCGCTGTCGCCCAGCTTGGCGCGGAAGGCGGGGCCAGTGGCGAAGAGCTCCTCCCAGGTCTCGGGCAGCTTGACGCCGGCGCGGCCGAAGGCGGTCTGGTTCCACAGGAAGACGCGGGCGCTGAAGGACGTGGGCAGTGCGTTGAGCTTGCCCTGCACGCGGCCGTAGGCGAGATCGTCTTCGGTGAACTGGTCCAGCGCCAATTCCTTGGTGAGGCCGTTCAGGTCGGTGAAGCCATTGCCACGCTTGCTGAACATGGCCATCCAGGCCCAGTTGATCTGCATCACGTCGGGCTCGGAGCGGCCGGCGATCTGTGTCGTCAGGCGTTCCAGATAGCCGGCGAAGCCCATGTACTCGGCCTTGACCCTGACGCCGTGGCGTTGCTCGAAGACTTTGAGTGCGGCGAGCGTCGCTTGGTGCCGGCTGGCGCCGCCCCACCAGGCGAAGCGCAGCACGGGCTTGTCCTGCGCATGGACGAAGGGTGCGGCCAGCGCGCTGGCCAGGACGATGCGGCGATTGACGGTCATGCCAGGTAGCTCATGCCGTCGTCGCCGGTGGCAAACAGGTGGGCGTGGTTCATCTGGCAGTGCAAGCTCAGCGCAGAGCCACGAGGCAGCGTCGACAGCGCGAGGCCTTCCTCGGCCGGTATGCGTGCGCTGAAGGCCACGCCGCCGACGTCGAAGTAGGTGAAGACCTCGGCGCCCATGTTTTCGCAGAACTTCAGCGTGGCCTGCACGGCGACGCTGCCGGGCTTGGGCTGCAGGGCGATGTGCTCGGGCCGCAGGCCGAACTGCACCGGGCCGTTCGCCACGGCCTTGAAACGACCTGCCGGCAGCGGCAGGCTCACGCCGCCCAGCGCAACGGCACCGTCCTTCAGCTCGGCGTTGACGATGTTCATCTCAGGCGAGCCGATGAAGCTCGCGACGAAGGCATTGGCCGGGCGGTCGTACAGCGCGGTGGGCGTGTCGACCTGCTGGATGACGCCGGCCTTGAGCACGCAGATGCGCTCGCCCATGGTCATCGCCTCGGTCTGGTCGTGCGTGACGTAAATGGTGGTGGCGGGTTGGCCGGCGTCGCGCAGGCTGCGGTGCAACTCGGTCAGGCGCACGCGCATCGCGGCACGCAGCTTGGCGTCGAGGTTGGACAGCGGCTCGTCGAACAAAAAGACTTCGGGCTTCTTGACGATGGCACGGCCCACGGCCACGCGCTGGGCCTGGCCGCCCGAGAGCTGCTTGGGGTAGCGGGTCAGCAAATGCTCCATCTCCAGCAGCTTGGCGGCATGGCGAACCCGCTGGTCGAGTTCGGCCTTGGGCGTCTTGGCCAGCTTCAACCCGAAAGCGAGGTTGTCGTAGACCGTCATGTGCGGATAGAGGGCGTAGTTCTGGAACACCATGGCGATGCCGCGGCCTTTGGGCGGCAGGTCGTTGACGACGCGGCCGCCGATGTTCAGCTCGCCGCCGCTGATGGACTCCAGCCCCGCGACCATGCGCAGCAGCGTGGACTTGGCGCAGCCCGAGGGGCCCACGAAGACCATGAACTCGCCGTCACGCACGTCGAGGTCGACGCCGTGCACGGCCTTGAAACCATTGGGGTAGGTCTTCTCGACCTTGCGCAGCGATACGGCAGCCATGACTCAGCCTTTGACGCCACTGGACGTGGCGCCTTCGATGAAATGTTTCTGTGCCGCGAAAAACACCGCGACGGACGGGATCAGCGCGACGACCGAGATCGCGATGACGTTGGCCCACTCGACCTCCTCGGTGGCACCGATGCTCATCTTGAGCGCCAGACTGACCGGGTACTTCTCGACGGAGGCGAGATAGATCAGCGGGCCCATGAAGTCGTTCATCGTCCAGATGAACTGGAAGACGACGACCGAGATGATGGCGGGCTTGAGCAGCGGCACGATGATGTGCCAGAGCAGCTGCAGCGCATTGCAGCCGTCGATGAGTGCGGCCTCCTCCATGTCGCGCGGGATGCCGCGCAGGAACTGCACGAGCATGAAGACGAAGAAGGTGTCGGTGGCGAAGGCCGAGGGCACGATCAGCGGCAGGTAGCTGTCCAGCCAGCACAGCTCGCGGAACACCAGGTACTGCGGCAGGCGCAGCACGATCAGCGGCAGCATCATCGTGCCGACCATGATGCTGAACAGGATCTTCTTGCCCCAGAACTCGAAGCGCGCGAAGGCGTAGGCCACCAGCACGCAGGAGATCACCGTGACGATGATGCGCGGGATGGTGATGAGAAAGCTGTTCAGGAAGTAGGTCGCGAAGGTGTACTCGGTGCTTGTCTTCCAGCCCTTGGCGTACGCGTCGAGGGAGAACTTGGACGGCCAGAAACCGGCCGACGTGAAGATTTCGCTGTTGCTCTTGAAGGACGCGCCTACCAGCCACAGCAGCGGGTACAGCATGACGATGGCCGTCGCGCCCAGCATCAGGTAGCGCAGCCAGGGCGTCTTGCCGTCGCTGCCGACGGCCGGTTCTTGGATTTCCACTGCGGCACTCACTTCTTGCTCTCTTTCTCGCCGGCGTAGAACACCCAGTACTTGCTGCTCCAGAAGGAGATTGCAGCCAGGCCGGCAACCAGGGCGAACAACACCCAGCTCAGCGCGGCGCCGTAGCCCAGGTTGAAAAAGCGGAAGCTCTGGTCATAGATGTACAGCGCCAGCACGTAGGTGGAGTGCAGCGGGCCGCCCTCAGTGATGAGGTAGGGACCGTTGAACTCCTGGAAGGCATGCACCATCTGCATGATCAAGTTGAAGAAGATGACCGGCGTGATCAGCGGCACGGTGATCTTCCAGAACTGCTGGTTCTGGCTGGCGCCGTCGATCTCGGCGGCTTCGTAGAGCGACTTGGAGACGTTCTGCAGCGCGGCCAGGAAAATCACGCAGGCCGAGCCGAACTGCCAGGTGAACAGCAGCACGATGGTCCACATCGAGTAGTGCTCGTCGGCCAGCCACGGGATGGGTTCGAAGCCGAGTTTGCCCAGGATGATGTTGACCAGGCCGTACTTGGCGAACACGAAGCGCCACAGCACGGCCACGGCGATGGAGCCGCCGAGGATGGACGGGATGTAGAACGCGGCGCGGAAAGCGTTGATGCCCTTGAGCTTGAAGTTCAGCACCTGCGCCACGACCAGCGCGAATCCCACACGCAGCGGCACGGCCAGCAGCGCGAAGGTCAGCGTGACGCCGAGCGACTTCCTGAACAGCGGGTCGCCGGTCAGCATCTCCTCGTAGTTGCGCAGGCCGACCCACTCGGGTGGGTCGATCAGGTCGTACTGCGTGAAGCTGAGCGCAAAGCTCATCACAAAAGGGAAGGCCTTGAACAGCAGCACGCCCAGCACGAATGGCAGGACGAACATGAAGCCAAGTTTCTTGTTCTCGTACATCGCCCGGTGTCTCCTCCGAGGCCTGTTCTGAACGGGCCCGCGTCTGCGAGCCTCGCACTGCGAATGTCTTAACGCGCCAGCCAGCCGCCGTCGACGGCAATGGTGTAGCCGTTGACATAGTCTGAGGCCGGCGAAGCCAGGAACACCACCGGGCCTGCGAGGTCCTCGGGCTTGCCCCAGCGGCCTGCGGGAATGCGCTCGAGGATGGCGCTGTTGCGTTGCTCGTCAGCACGCAGCGCGGCGGTATTGTTGGTGGCCATGTAGCCCGGGGCGATGGCGTTGACGTTGATGCCGTGCGAGGCCCACTCGTTGGCCATCAGCCGCGTGATGCCCATGACGCCGCTTTTGCTGGCCGTGTATGAGGGCACTCGCACGCCGCCCTGGAAGCTCAGCATCGACGCGATGTTGATGATCTTGCCGCCCTTGCCCTGGGCCATGAACACCTTGGCCACGGCTTGCGACAGGAAGAACACCGACTTCAGGTTCAGGTCCATGACGTCGTCCCAGTCGGCTTCCGAGAACTTGATGGCGTCCTCGCGCCGAATGATGCCGGCGTTGTTGACCAGGATGTGCACCGCGCCGGTGAAGGCTTTTGCCTGAGCCAGCAGGTCAGGGATGCAGCTGATGTCGCCCAGGTTGGCGCGCAGGTCCAGGAAGCGGCGGCCCAGGGCCTCGACACCGGCCTTTGTCTCGTCCGGCTCGGAGACGTTGACGCCTACGACATCGGCGCCGGCTTGGGCCAGCGCGAGGGCCATGCCCTGGCCCAGGCCCGTATTGCAGCCGGTCACGATGGCCGTCTTGCCGGCCAGGTTGAAGTTCTGAAGAACCATGTCTTTTTCCAAGGTGCGAAAGGGCACCGGTTGCGTCGAATGAACCCGGCCGGGCACGAAAAGCGGCTGAGGCCGGGAGGTAGACCGCTTAAGTTGAAACGCGGTTCCAATATTCGGATTGCCGAAGCTTAGGTGGGCGTCAAGTGTGGCGGAATCATGGTTTCTATTTAGTGAACCACTGTTCCGATTTTGCAATCTTCGACCTATCATCGTCCACAAGCCAGCCTAAAGCACGCACAAACATGAGCACCTTTTTCTTCGACGAGGACATGCCCAGGACGGCGCCGATGCCAGTGCTGAGGCAGTTCGACACGGGTGCCAACGGCATGCCGCAGGCCCACGGCGCCACCCCGTCTGACCAGTTTTCCCCCCGCCGCGGCGATCTGTAGGTCGCCGCGGCCCGGCCGGCGTTCGCACTGCAGCGACACCGGTTTTCAGAAATCGACGGGTGCCCTGCGTGCGCCCGGGTAGCACAACCCCAAAACCCGAGAGCCGCCAGCGCATGACGCGCCCAGGTGGCCTTGCACCAGGAGACCTTCATGCCCGCAATCCGTTCGTCCCAACGCCTGGCCCTGCGTCCGGTAGCCCTGGCCGTTGCCCTCGTTGCCGCCCCCGCGTGGGCGCAGACCACTCCCGCCGCCTCTGCGCAGCTGGAGACCGTGACCGTTACCGGCATCCGTGCGTCGCTGGAGAGCGCGCTGAACGCCAAGCGCCAGGACAAGGGCATCGTCGATGTCATCAAGGCCGAGGACATGGGCAAGTTCCCGGACACCAACCTGGCCGAGTCGCTTCAGCGCATCCCTGGCGTCGTGATCGACCGTGACGCCGGCGAAGGCCGCAACATCACCGTGCGCGGCCTGGGCGGCGACTTTGCCCGCACCCGCATCAACGGCGTCGAGGCGCTGGCCACCACTGGCGGCACCGACAGCTCCGGCGGCGCCAACCGCACCCGCGCCTTCGACTTCAACGTCTTCGCAGCCGACCTCTTCAACTCGCTGACCGTGCGCAAGAGCAGCTCGGCGGACGTGGACGAAGGCTCGCTGGGCGCCACCATCGACCTTCAGACGGCCCGTCCTTTCGACCTGAAGGGCTTCGCGGCGGCCGTGTCCGTCAAGGGCACGTACAACGAATTGCGCGGCAAGGCCACGCCCAAGGCGTCCTTCTTGATCTCCAACACCTTTGCCGACAAGAAGATCGGCGTGCTGCTGTCCGGCGCGTACTCCAAGCGCAAGGTCTACGAGGAGGGCTTCAGCACCGTGCGCTGGGACAACGGCCCGTCCAGCGGCAACACCTTCAGTGGCTGGTGCCCGCCGCAGGGTGTCACGACCAACCTGCCCACCGGTTCCACGGCCACCACCTGCGGCCCGGCCGCCCAAGGTGTGCCACGCCTGGTGAGCACGGACCCAGCCGTCCAGGCTGGCTACGTGGCCGCCTACAACGCCGCGTCGTCGGCCACCAACTTCCACCCGCGCCTGCCGCGCTACGGCCGCCTGACGCACGAGCAGGAGCGCCTGGGTCTGACGGGCTCCATCCAGCTGCGGCCCGCAGACACCATGCTGCTGACCTTCGACATGCTCTACAGCAAGCTCGACGCGACCCGGCAGGAGGACTTCCTGGAGGCCATCTCCTTCAGCCGCGCGCTGTCGGCCGGCGGCAAGCAGCAGACCAGCGTCGTCGAGGCCCAGTACGCACCCAGCGGCCAGCTGCTCTACGGCAAGTTCAACGGCGTGGACATTCGCTCTGAGTCGCGCTTCGACAAGCTCAGCACCGAGTTCACCCAGCCCACGGTGACGCTGGAGCAGGAGATCGGTGACTCGATCAAGGTGACTCTGCGCGGCGGCCGTGCGACCAGCAAGTTCAACAACCCCATCCAGACGACCACGACGCTGGATGCGCCCAACGTCAATGGCTATGTGTTCGACGCCCGCGGCGACGACCGTGCGCCGCTGCTGGGCTACGGGAACTTGAACCCGACCACCGCCGGCGGCGGGCTGCAGATCTACGGCGTGCCGGTCGGTGCGACCAGCATCGCCAACTTCACGCCCAGCGAGATCCGCATCCGGCCCAACGGCGTGACCAACCGGCAGGACGTGGCCACCGCCGACGTCGCCTGGGAAATCATCCCCGACGCGCTGACGCTCAGGGGCGGCGTCAGCTACAAGCAGTTCAAGTTCACAAGCTTCGACATCCGCCGCACCGTCGAAACGATGAACGCGCTGCCCGCCAACGTGCTGCCCAACAGCCTGGTGACCACGCTCAGCGGTTTCGGCAAGGGCCAGAACCTGCCTGACGGCTCCATCACGTCCTGGGTCATCCCCAACCTGGACGCCATCGCCTCGGCCTACGACATCTATTGCAACTGCCTGAAGACCGGCCCGGCCGGCGGCCCCGGCGACTTCCGGCTGACGTCCATCACCAACGGCAGCGCCCGTGGCGGCAACCGCGCCATCACCGAGACTGACACCGGCACCTGGCTGATGGCCGACTTCGAGACTCGCCTGGGTGGCCTGCCGGTGCGCGGCAACCTGGGCACCCGCTACGTCAAGACGGCCATCGTCGCCAGCGGCTACCTAGCCACCGGCGGCGGCAGCGCCGTCACGGCCTCGCGCGACTACAGGGACTGGCTGCCGTCGGCCAACCTGTCCGTCAACCTCACCAAGGACTTGATCCTGCGCGCTGCGGCGGCCAAGGTCATGTCGCGTCCGCCGCTGCAGAACCTGAACCCCGGCGGCACGCTGAGCACCACGGGCACGCTGAGCTACACCGGCGGCAACCCGGCGCTGGATCCCTTCCGTGCGACCACGCTGGACCTCAGCGCCGAGTGGTACCACTCCAAGAACGCCTTCATCGGCCTGGGCCTGTTCCAGAAGAACATCAAGAGCTACGTGCTGACGCAGACGCGCAACGTGCCGTACAACCTCACCGGCCTGCCGATGTCGTTGCTGCCGACCAACTTCACCGGCGACGAAATCTTCGCCGTCAGTGCCCCGGTCAATACACAGGGCGGCAAGCTCAGTGGCTTCGAGGTCAACGTGCAGCAGCCCTTCAGCTTCCTGCCGGGGTGGGGCCAGAACTTCGGCGTGCTGGCCAACTACACGCAGGTCAAGTCCAAGATGGACTACGTGCTGACGACGGCCCTCAACTCGCCCACGGTGCGTGAAGACCTGGTCAACCTGTCGCCGCGCTCCTGGAACCTGTCGGTCTACTACGACGACGGCATCTTCAGCGGCCGCGTGTCCACCTCGGCGCGCTCGGCCTTCCTGACCACCATCCCGGCCGGCAACAACCAGGACGTGGCGGGCAAGAACAAGACTTTCAACGTCGACATGTCGCTGGGCTACCAGGTCAACAAACAGCTGCAGTTGACGTTCGAGGCGACCAACTTGACCAACCAGCCCAACGACCAGTTCATCTCTCGCGCGATGAACAACGTGGTGGTCAACAACTACACCGGCCGAGAGTTCGTCGTCGGTGGCCGCTACAAGTTCTAAGCCCGGCATGGCCTAGACATCTGAAGGGGCACAGACCTGTCGTCTGTGCCCCTTTTTTGCTTGCGGGACCCTGCAGGTCTCCGCCACTGAAGTGCCGGTCGCCGCTCAGCGCGCGTCCCGAGCCTCAACAACGGAGACTTCATGAAAGCATTCAAGACCCTCGCGGTCGCCGCCGCCGCATGGCTGGGCAGCGCCGCAGCCTCGGGCGCCATCCTGCCCGCCGGCACCCTCATCACCGGCCAGATCAGCGGCGCCAGCTCTCACCGGCTTCACGCCGATGGACCTGACCGAAGTCAGCGGTGGCACCGTCGGCCTGCAGATCCTGGACGGGCACACCGTCAGCCTCACGCTGAACCGCCTCAGCTTCACCAGCGAGTTCGGCAGCTTCACAACACAGCTGGACGTCGGCACCGTGCCTGAGCCGGGAAGCCTCGCGTTGGCAGGCGCAGGCCTGGGCTTGTTGGCCTTGCGCCGCGCGCGGAGGGCCGCCGCATGAGCGCCGCCCACCGCTTCGGCGCCATCGCCGCGCTGCTGGCCGTCAGCCTCCCTGCCTGGGCCATCGACGTCGCCCAGCAGACCGCGCCCGCCGATGGTTGGGGTGCAGGCACGGTTGGCGGCAGCGCCGCCACGCCCGAGCACATCTACACGGTGACCAATCGCGCCCAGCTGCTCAACGCGCTGGCCAACGCGGGCAACTTGCCCAAGATCATCAAGGTGGCCGGCACCATCGACATGACCGAGGGCACGCCTTTCGCCAGCACGGCTGACCAGAAGGTGAGGGCGCGCGTGCGACTGACCAGTAACACCACGCTGATCGGCGAAGGGCCCGGCGCCGGTTTCGTCAACGCATGGATCGACATCACCAGCGTCAGTCAGGTCATCGTGCGCAACCTGCACCTCGTGGCGCCCTGTGACGTGGGTCCTGTCTGGGACCCGACCGATGGCGCTTTGGGCAACTGGAACTCGCAGTACGACGCCATCGGCATCGTCACGGCCACGCAGGTCTGGATAGACCGCAACACCATCACCGACGCACCCGTCACCGACGACACGTTGCCCATCGAGAACGGCAAGACCAAGCAGTGCCACGACGGCGCCATCGACATCACCAAGGGCGCCGACCTCATCACCGTCTCTTACAACGTCGTCACCGCGCACGACAAGACCATGCTCATCGGTGGCTCCGACAGCCTGACCAGCGATGCCGGCAAGCTGCGCATCACCATCGCCAACAATGTCTTCAACGGCGTGACCCAGCGCGTGCCGCGCGTGCGCTTTGGCCAGGTCCACGTCTTCAACAACTACTTCTCCGGCAGCAAGTCGGCCAGCCCCTACGCACATTCGTACAGCATCGGCGCGGGCAAATCGGCCAATATCCTGTCCCACGCCAACGTGTTTGCCGTCGACGGGGCCACCGGCTGCGACAGCGTGGTGACCTACCCCAGCAGCGACCACTCCGGCGTGTTCCAGGACAGCGGCAGCACGCTCAACGGCGCAGCGCTGGGCGCCTGCAGCGTGCTGCCGGGGGCGACCTTCACCCCGGGCTATGTCTTCAAGCCGCGCCCCGCGGCCCTGGTGAAGGCAAATGCACTGGCCCAGGCCGGCGCCGGCAAGGTCACGACGCAGATCAGCGGCACCGGCAACGTCAACGACGTGGCCGGCACCAGGGTGCCGGCCACCAACGAGACCGGCGTGCACACCGACACCCGTGTGTCCTTGGCCTTCGACGCGCCGCCCACCGTGGGCACCACGGGCAGGATCAGCGTCTACCGGGCCAGCGACGACGTGCTGGTCGACAGCATCGACATCAGCGCC
>JACPYV010000189.1 GCA_016195825.1 Burkholderiales bacterium
CGGCGGCCTTGTTGACCGGCTCCCATTCGTCGGTGGCGACGGTTTCCTTCTTCTCTTCGTCCCACTTCGTCTTCGGCATCAGCACCGGCAGGCTGATGTGGTCGCTGTACTTGCTGATGATGGACTTCAGCTTCCAGGCATTGAGGAACTCCTCCTCGCCTTCACGCAGGTGCAGGATGACGTCGGTGCCGCGCTGGGCACGCTCGATGGTCTCGACCTCGAAATCGCCCGCGCCTTCGCTGGTCCAGCGCACGCCTTCGGCCGCGGCCAGGCCGGCGCGGCGCGATTCCACCGTGATGCGGTCGGCGACGATGAAGCCCGAATAGAAGCCCACGCCGAACTGGCCGATCAGCTGGGCGTCCTTCTTCTGGTCACCTTCCAGCTTGGCCATGAACTCGCGCGTACCGCTCTTGGCGATGGTGCCCAGGTGCGAGGCGGCTTCCTCGGCGCTCATGCCGATGCCGTTGTCGCTGATGGTCAGCGTCTTGGCCTCCTCGTCGAAGCTGACGCGCACTTCCAGGTTGGGGTTGTCTTCCAGCAGCGCGGCGTTGTCCAGCGCCTCGAAGCGCAGCTTGTCGCAGGCGTCGCTGGCGTTGCTCACCAATTCGCGCAGGAAGATCTCCTTGTTGGAGTACAGCGAGTGCGTGACGAGGTGCAGGATCTGCTTGACTTCGGCCTGGAAGGCGTGGGTTTGCTTGGTCATGGGAGTCGATGTCAGAAAAGTTCGGACCGGGGCCGATATGTGGCCTGGCCCATGATTTTCAAGGGACTGCGCGTTAACGCCCGAGCTATCCTTTGACGCCGCTGGCAGGAGGTCTCATGGCAGTCGAACGGAAATACTGGTTCAAGGCGAAGGAAAGCGGCCTGGGCTGGTCCCTACCGCTGACCTGGCAGGGATGGGTCGTCTATGCGGCCATGTTTGCAGGCGTTGGTTACGCCCTGGCATTCGGAGCCAACGTGGGCGTCAAGATATTGGGTGTGTGGGGGTCCGTTCTGGCCTGCCTGCCGGTTTGCTGGCTTTTTGGCGAACCCCTGTCCGGCAAACGCTCGCCCCCGAGGTGATGTAAGCGGGTCGGGCGCCTGGGTCAGTACGAGACGGCCAGACGCGGCACGTCGACCTTGATGAGCGCCTTGGACAGCGAACCGGCCGCCGCGCGGGCGAAATCCAACGCCCAAGCGGCGTCAGCAAAGCCGGCAGGGCCGGCGCCAGCCGCCACCTGGATGAGCTTGTCTGCCAGCAGCACCTTGCCGGAGCCGCGCAGAGGCTCGCATTCCAGGCGCACGAACTGATCGTCCAGCCAGCGGCGGGCGGCCTCGAAGCTGAGCACTTCGGCGCCGTCGAGCTGCAGCTCGACAGGCGCGCCGGTCTCGAAGATGACGGTGATCCGGGCTTGCATGGCCCGGATTGTGTCAGCGCCCGGCCTTCACCGCCTCGGACAGCACGTCCAGCACGGCCAGCGAGTCGTCCCAGCCCAGGCAGGCATCGGTGATGCTCTTGCCGTATTCCAGCGCAGCCGGGTCGTCCTTGCCGGGCGTGAACTTCTGGGCGCCATCGTTCAGGTGGCTCTCCACCATGACGCCAAAGATGCTCCGGCCGCCCTCGCGCATCTGGCCGGCGATGTCGCGCGCCACGTCCAGCTGGCGCTGGTGCTGCTTGCTGGAGTTGGCGTGCGAGCAGTCCACCATCAGGCGCTGCGGCAGCCTGGATTTCTCCAGGTCTGCGCACGCCGCAGCCACGCTCTGCGCGTCGTAGTTTGGCGCCTTGCCGCCCCGCAGGATGACGTGGCAGTCCTCGTTGCCGCGCGTCTCGACGATGGCAACCTGGCCGTTCTTGTGCACCGACAGGAAGTGGTGGCCGCGTGCCGCAGCCTGGATGGCGTCGGTGGCGATCTTGATATTGCCGTCGGTGCCGTTCTTGAAGCCGATGGGCGCGGACAGCCCCGAGGCCAGTTCGCGGTGCACCTGGCTCTCCGTCGTGCGCGCGCCGATGGCGCCCCAGGCGATCAGGTCGCCGATGTACTGCGGCGAGATCACGTCCAGGAACTCGGAGCCGGCCGGCACACCCAGGCGGTTGATCTCCAGCAGCAGCTGGCGGGCGATGCGCAGGCCCTCGTCGATGCGATAGCTCTCGTCCAGGTAGGGGTCGTTGATCAGACCCTTCCAGCCCACCGTCGTGCGCGGCTTCTCGAAGTACACGCGCATGACGATCTCCAGCGTGCCGGCGTACTTCTCGCGCTGGACCTTCAGCTTGCGGGCGTACTCAATGGCGGCTGTCGGGTCATGGATGGAGCACGGACCGATGACGACCAGCAGCCGGTCGTCCTCACCGCTCATGATCTTGCGGATGCGCTGGCGCGTCTGGCTGATCAGGCCCTCCATCGCGGTGCCGCGGATGGGGAAGAAGCGGATCAGGTGCTCCGGCGGCGGCAGCGGCGTGATGTCGAGGATGCGCTCGTCATCAGTGGCGCTGGTCTTGTCGTCCTGGGAGTACCAGCGCTGGGCTTCGGGTTCGACGGACTGGAGCTTGGTCGCATTCATCTTCGGGCACCTCAAAAAGAAAAACCGCCGGGCTTTGGGGCCCGGCGGTTCAGGGGAGTCTGGGTTCAGCGCGCGCGCTCAGGACTCTCCACCGCCGGGACGGGGAAAAAACCAAAAGCTAAAAAATGCAGCGCGGGACATGGGTTGGGAATCTAGCACGCTGATCTGCTTGGCGCTTCGATGGCTTGCAAACCAGCCATCGTGCGACGCGACGGCTGGGCGGTCGGGTTGATGGGCGGAATTTCGGTTTTCCAACGGCCCAAATGATGGTGTCGGTGCACCTTACAAACTAGGGGGTCCGAATTCGCAGCCGGTCGCAAGCCCTTGATTTCACGAAATTTGCACAAATTGGAACGCAATTTTCTCGATGTCACTTGCGTAAAAAACAAGCCAACGGGGGCATGCAGAACGGCAACGGTCCCGTCCGGTTCCCCAGCGGCATCTTCTCGAGCAACTTCACGGCCGTGGATCTCAACGCTGACGGCACGCCTGATCCGGACTGGATCCGCCTGGGCAGCTGGGCGCCCGGCGGTGCCAACGGTGTCTTCACCCCCGCCACGATCAACGGCAAGTCCATCATCGGAAACTGGTTCTCGGCGACCGTGAGCCCGAACAGCAACAGCCTGGCTGGCACCTGGTCACTGACGTTGCCGAACAACATCCAGGACATCGTGGGTCCTGTTTCGGCACGAATCTGTTTGACCACCTTGCGCTGTCCATCAAGGGCGGCAATTCGTTTGCGGCCTACGATTTCAGCGCGAGCCAACTGGGCTTGCCGCTGAGCACGCCCCACGACTTCGCCGGCACGTGGGACGTTAGCACCACCCTGACCGGCGGCATCTCGCACATGGACGTCTACGTCCGCGACCCGTTCGACGGCACGACCCATGTGCCTGAGCCGGGCTCCCTCGGCCTCGTGGGCCTGGCCATTGCAGTGCTGGGCCTGTCGGCTCGCCGCCGACGCGCCTGAACGAGGGCGGCGTCGCCGCCTTCAATCCAAAGCGGCCGCTGATGCGGCCGTTTTTGTTGTCATGCAGTGCTGCGGCAGCGCAGCGGGCAAGCCCGGCTTGACCCCAGCGTGCGCTTGCCGGTCAATCGACGCCTCGCCCCGCGGAGACAAACCATGCATAGACGCCACGCCCTCGGCGCTGCCATCACCGGTCTCGCAGCCGCCGGCTGCGCCTCGACAACCGTAGCCTCGGCCTCGCCGTTCTCGGTCGCCCAGCCCGTCGTGCCCATCGCCGGCAGCAGCGAAGTCTTCCCGGTGCGCCGCATCTACTGCATAGGCCGCAACTACGCGGCCCACGCCCGTGAGATGGGCTCTGACCCGACGCGCGAGCCGCCGTTCTTCTTCCAGAAGCCCAGCGACGCGGTGCAGTTCGTGGCGCCGGGCGTGTTGACCCCGCACCCCTACCCGACGCTGACCAGGAACTACCACTACGAGCTGGAACTGGTCGCGGCGCTGCACAAGGGCGGCAGGAACGTGCCGGTGGAGAAGGCGCTGGAGCTGGTCTACGGCTACGCGGTCGGCCTGGACATGACCCGCCGCGATCTGCAGCGCGGCATGGGCGACCAGAAGAAGCCCTGGGAGATCGGCAAGAGCTTCGACCGCTCCGCGCCCATCGGGCCCATCCACCGCGTGGCGCAGGTGGGCCACTTCACGCAGGGGGCCATCACGCTGAAGGTGAACGGCGTGACCAAGCAGGACGCCAACCTGAACCAGATGATCTGGAGCGTGGCCGAACAGATCGCGCAGCTGTCCCAGGCATTCGAGCTGATGCCCGGCGACCTCATCTTCAGCGGCACGCCGGAGAACGTGGGGCCGGTGATACCGGGGGACCTGATGGAGGGGTCGATCGCGGGGTTGCCGGGGTTGAGCGTGAAGGTGGTGGCGTGAGCGTCAGGCCCCGGGCGCCGGCGCAAGGCCGAGCAGGGCGCGCACGCGCAACTGCTCACTGGCGTTGAAGCGAGGCGCCAGCCAGGCCTCCACGGCCTGCCTCACCGCTCACGATCTTGCAGATGCGCTGGCGCGTCTGGCTGATCAGGCCCTCCATCGCGGTGCCGCGGATGAGGAAGAAGCGGATCAGGTGCTCCGGCGGCGGCAGCGGCAGCGGCATGACGTCGAGGATGCGCTCGTCATCGGTGGCGCTGGTCTTGTCGTCCTGGGAGCACCAGCGCTGGACTTCGGGTTCGACGGCTTGGAGGTTGGTCGCATTCATCTTCGGGCGCCTCAAAAAGGAAACCGCCGGGCGTTGGGGCCCGGCGGTTCAGGGGAGTCTGGGTTCAGCGCGCGCGCTCACGACTCTCCACCGCCGGGACGGGGAAAAACCAATAGCCCAAAAATGCAACGCGGGACATGGCGCGAAAACTAGCACGCTGGCCCGCCGTCTGCTTCGGCGGCTTGCAAACCAGCCGTCGCGCCGCGCGACGGCAGCGCACCTCGTCCTCACCCCAAGACCTGCAGGGCCTGACGTGCCGCCACCCACTCCTCGTTGGTCGGCTCCACCGCAATGCGCAGCGCACTGGCCGGCGACGAGATCACGGCCGCATGCTGCGCGTTGGCGTCGGAGTCGACAGCCGCGCCGAGAAAACCCAGCCCCGCCACGATGCGCCGGCGCACCTCGGCCTGGTGCTCGCCGATGCCGGCCGTGAAAACAAGCAGGTCCAGCCCGCCCAGCACGGCCACCAAGGCTCCGATCTCGCGCACGATGCGCCGCACGAACAGCGCCAGCGCCGCCGCGCAGCGAGGGTCGTCGGCCTCGTGTGTCAGAAGTTCGCGCGGGTCCGCCGAGCGGCCCGACACACCCAGCAGCCCGGACTGGTGGTAGAGCATCTGGCCTACCGCGTGCACATCCAAGCCCTCGATCTCCATCAGGTAGAGCAGCGCACCGGGGTCCAGCGAACCACAGCGCGTGCCCATCATCAGCCCGTCCAGCGCAGAGAAGCCCATCGTCGTCGCGACGCTGCGTCCACCCTGCAACGCGCACAGGCTGGCACCACTGCCCAGGTGAGCAACGACACAGCGCCCCCGCGCCAGCTCACCGTGGCGCTCCGGCAGCACGAGCGACTGGTACTCATAGGACAAGCCGTGGAAGCCGTAGCGACGCAGGCCGCGCTCCCAGGCCGAGTAGGGCAAGGGCAGCATCTGCTCGACATGAGGCAGGGTGCTGTGAAAGGCCGTGTCGAAGCAGGCCACCTGGGGCAGCTCCGGACGCTGCCGCAGCAGCACCTCCATGGCCTCCAGCGCGAAGGGCTGGTGCAGCGGCGCGAGCGGGATGTAGCCGCGCAGCTCGGCCAGCGCCGCGGCATCCACGCGCAGCGGCGCCGCATGGTGGGCGCCCCCATGGACGACGCGATGGGCCACAGCCAACACGTGCACCTCGCCCAGGCGGGCACGCATGGACTCGCGGATGACGCCCAGCGCATCGTGATAGGGCTCTCCCTCGGCCAGGTTCAGCGCCCGGTCAAGGCCGTCCTGGGTCCGCAGGCGCGCTTGGGGACTGCCGATGCCGTCGACCTTGCCGCCCCACCAGGGTCGGCGCGGCATGGCCTCAGCCCCGGCGTCGGCGTCAAAGAGTGCGAACTTGATGCTGGACGAGCCGCAGTTCAGCACGGCGACGACGCCAGCGACTTCGGTGGCAGGCAGACTCACGGCGGCGCGCTCCGGTAGTGGTGGGCCAGCAGCACGGCCAGCGCGCAGGACGCAATCCGGGACTCGGCGCCGTCAGCCCGGCTGGTCAGCACGATGGGAACGCGGGCACCCAGCACGATGCCGGCACTGGCGGCGCCGCCCAGGTACTCGAGCTGCTTGGCCAGCATGTTGCCGCTTTCGAGGTCGGGCACAACCAGCACGTCGGCCTGGCCGGCCACGCCGGACTGGATGCCCTTGATGCGCGCAGCAGCGATGGAGACCGCATTGTCGAAGGCCAGCGGTCCATCCAGGTCGGCGCCAGCGATCTGGCCGCGATCGGCCATTTTGCAGAGGGCAGCCGCATCCAGCGTGGCCGGCATCTGTGCGTTGACGGTCTCGACCGCGGCCAGGATGGCCACCTTGGGCCGCTCCACACCGATGGCCTGTGCCAGCTCGATGGCATTGCGCACAATGTCGGCCTTGTGCTCAAGCGTTGGAGCGATGTTGAGCGCGGCGTCCGTGATGATGAAGGGCCGCGGGTAGGCCGGTGTCTGCATCAGGAAGCAGTGGCTGGCACGGCGCTTGGTGCGCAGGCCGGCGCCGGCGTCCAACACGGCGGCCATCAACTCGTCGGTGTGAAGGCTGCCCTTCATCAGCGCCTGCACTTCGCCCTGGCCGGCCAGCGCCGCCGCGCGTGCGGCAGCCGCGTGGCTGTGCGGCACGTCGTCGATGGCGATGCCGGCAAGGTCCCAGCCTTGCTCAGCCGCGACTGCAAGCAAGCGGGATCGCGGTGCCACCAACACCGGCTCGATCAGGCCGGCCGCGCGGGCCTCCAGCGCGGCGCCCAGGCTGAGGGCATCACAGGGGTGGACGACGGCCACCCTGACCGCGCCAAGCGGTCGCACGGCCGCCAGCAGCCGCGCCAGCCCGGCGCCGCCCTCGCTCAGGCGCACCTCGGGCAGTTGGCCGGCCTGCCACTCGATGCGCTCGCGCGGCGCAATGACCTCGGCCTCACCCTCGATGACCGCCTGCCCTTGCTGGTTCAGGCACTGGCAAGTCAGCGTCAGCCGGCGGTGTTCGGGCTCCCTGGCCTTGACGGTCACGAGCACATGCAGCGTGTCGCCGATGCGCACGGGCGCGAGGAACTTCAGCGTCTGGCCAAGATAGATGGTGCCGGGGCCGGGCAGGCGCGTGCCAAGCACGGCCGAGATCAGCGCTCCGCCGAACATGCCGTGGGCGATGACGCCGTGAAAGCGCGTGGCCGCGGCGAAGTCGGCGTCCAGATGCTGCGGATTGACGTCGCCCGACAGCACGGCGAAGAGCTGCAGGTCGGCCGCCGTGACGGTGCGCTCCAGCGAGGCACTGTCGCCGATGGCGATTTCGTCGAAGCTGTGGTTGTGGAGCAGTTGCAGGGGCGGCGTGTTCAATGGAACTCCTGGTCAGGCCATCAGGCTGATGGTCTTGCGAAAACGTGACAGTGCCGCCGCGAACAGCGCGCTGCCAATGGCCCCCACCGCGAGCAGTTGCGGCCAGACGACCTCCAGCCCCGCACCACGGTAGAGGATGGCCTGGCCGGCGGCGACGAAGTGGGTCGTCGGCGCCGCCTCCATGATCCACTGCACAAGGGCCGGCATGCTCTCGCGCGGTGTGACACCGCCGGACAGCATCTGCAGCGGCAGCAGCACCAGCACCAGCAGCATGCCGAACTGGGGCATCGAGCGCGCCAGCGTCGCGAGGAAGATTCCCATGGACGTCGTCGCGAACAGGTGCAGCGCAGCCAACAGTCCGAACAGCGCCACCGAACCCTGCACTGGCACGCGGAGCGCGCCCTGCACGACGAGGGCCAGCGAGACCATGGCAGCGACGAGCACCACGAGGCCCATGGACCAGACCTTGGCCAGCATGATCTCGCCCGGCGTGACCGGCATGACCAGCAGGTGCTCCACCGTGCCGTGCTCCCGCTCGCGGATCAGAGCCGCGCCGGTGAGGATGATGGACAGCATGGTCACGTTGTTGATGATCTCCATCAGCGAGCCGAACCATGCGTGCTCCAGGTTGGGGTTGAAGCGCATGCGCAGCGCCAGATCGACCGGCACGGCGGCTGCACCGGCGTGGCGCTGCACGAAGGCGTTGACCTCGGCGGCCAGGATCTGCTGGATGTAGCCGCCACCGGTGAATGCCTGGCTCATGCGCGTCGCGTCGACATTGAGCTGCAGGGCCGGTTGGCGGCCGGCCAGCACGTCGCGCTGGAACCCGGACGGGATGACCAGCACGAAGGTGTAGTCACCGCGGTCCATGCCCGGATCGATGTCACGCGCGGTGATCAAGTCGGGGCTGCGGAATTGCGGCGGATAAAAACTCGCCGCCAGCCGCGCGGACAACGGCGAGGCGTCCTCGTCGACGATGGCGATGGCCGCATGGCGCAGGCTTTCCGGCATTGCGGTCGCGGCGACGTAGATGGAGATGCTGAAGGTGTAGACGATGAGCACCAGCATCATGGGGTCGCGCCAAAGACTCCAGAGCTCCTTGATGCCGAGGCGGTAGACATGGGCGACGTTGAGCGGTCTCATCTCAGTGCTCCTGCTTGCGCAACAGCAACATCGCTGCGCCAAGGATGACTGGCACCGCCACCCCCAGTGGCCACAAACTCGACCACAAATCCGGCAGCGCCAGCGCCTTGCTGAACACCCCGCGGCTGATGGTCAGGAAATGCGCTGCCGGGTAGATGCGCCCGACCACGGCCCCCACCCCCTCCAGCGACGACACCGGATCGATGAGCCCCGCGAATTGCACGCAGGGGATCAGCGTGCCGATCATCGTGACGAACAGCGCCGCGATCTGGCTACGCGTGAAGGTCGAGGCCAGCAGCCCAAGGCCAGTGGCCGCAATGACATAGAGCAGCGCCGCCAACGAAAGCGCTACCAGACTCCCCTTCAGCGGCACGCCGAACACCGTCACCGCCAGCCCGACCAGCAGGAAGAAGTTCAGCATCGCCAAGACCACATAGGGCAACTGCTTGCCAAGCAGGAACTCGCTGCGGCGCACCGGCGTCACGTACAGGTTAAGGATGGATCCCAGCTCCTTCTCCCGCACCACGGATAGTGCCGTCAGCATGGCCGGAATCATCATCAGCAACATCGGGATGACGGCCGGCACCATCGCCGGCAGGCTCTTCACGTCGGGGTTGTAGCGGTAGCGCAGCTCGACGTGGCTGGGAGAAGCCAGCGCCACGCCAAGGCGCTCGCGCGCCATCTGGACCAGCCAGAGCTGGTGCATGGCCAACACGTAGCCGCGCGATGTCTCGCCGCGCGTGGGCATCGCACCGTCCACCCAGACGCCGATTTGTGCCGAATGGCCACGTGCCACGTCGCGCGCGAAGCCATGCGGGATCTCGATGGCCATGGCCAGCTCGCCAGCGCGCATGCGGCGGTCCAGGTCGGCGTGGTCGCGCAGCGGTGCCTGCTCAATGAAATACCGCGAGCCGGCCAGGCGCTGAGCGTAGTTCTGGCTAAGGCCCGTCTGGTCCTGGTCCAGCACGGCGAAGCACAGGTTTTCGACGTCCAGACTGATGCCGTACCCAATGATGAACATCAGGATGGCCGTGCCCAGCAAGGCCAGCGTCGCCCGCACGGGGTCACGCCTGAGCTCCAACGCCTCGCGCAGGCTGTAGCTCCAGGCCCGCGCCAGGCTGAAACGCCGGCTCGGCGGCGGCGCGGCAGCCACCACGGGTTGCTCCACGATGGCCTCGGCCGGCGCAGCTGCCTCGCCGGTGGCCTCCTGCAGGTAGGCGATGAAGGCCTGCTCCAGGCTGGCCGCGCCGCGCGCTGCCTGGATGGCGGCTGGCGTGTCGCTGACGAGCACGCGGCCGGCGTGCATCAGCGAGATGCGGTCGCAGCGCAACGCCTCGTTCATGAAGTGGGTGGAGATGAAGATGGTCACGCCGTCGCGCCGCGCCAGCTCAACCATCAGCTGCCAGAATATGTCGCGTGCCACCGGGTCAACGCCCGAGGTCGGCTCGTCGAGGATCAGTAGCTCAGGGCGGTGAACCATGGCCGCGGCAAGCGACAGGCGCTGGCGCATGCCCAGCGGCAGCGCCTCGGGAAGGCTGTGCTGCACGGCTTCCAGGCCGAAGCGCTGCAGCATCTCGTCAACGCGGGCCTCAAGACCAGTGGCCGGTACCGAGAAGAGCTGAGCATGCAACACCAGGTTCTGGCGCACACTGAGCTCGCCGTACAGCGAGAAGGCCTGGGTCATGTAGCCGACGCGCTGGCGGGTCTGCAGGTCGTGCGGATCCACCTCGCGGCCGAACAGCCAGGCCTGTCCCTCACTGGCGCTGAGCAGCCCCGTCAGCATCTTCATCGTCGTTGACTTGCCGCAGCCGTTGGAGCCAAGGAAGCCGAAGATCTCACCGCGGCGGATGCGGAAGTCGACGTGGTCGACCGCCGTGAAGTCGCCAAAGCGCATCGTCAGCCCGCGCGCCTCGATGGCGGGCGTCTCTTCGGCACCGGCAGCCAACGGCGGCACGACAACCTCCCGGTGGCCGCTGCGTCGCTCTTCGGGCAGCAGCGCGATGAAGGCCTGCTCCAGCGACGCGTGGGCGCCACGCAACCCGGCCGGCGTGCCGGTAGCCAGCACCTGGCCGGCGTCCATGGCAACCAGCCAGTCGAAGGCCTCGGCCTCCTCCATGTAGGCCGTGGCGACGATGACGCTCATGCCCGGTCGCTGCGCGCGGATGCGCGCGATCAGCTGCCAGAACTGCGCGCGCGACAGCGGGTCCACGCCCGTGGTGGGCTCGTCGAGGATGAGCAGGTCGGGGTCGTGGATCAGCGCGCAGCACAGGCCCAGCTTCTGCTTCATGCCGCCGGACAGCTTGCCCGCCGGCCGTGTCAGGAAGGGAAGCAGGCCGGTGCTGCGGCAGAGCTCTTCGATGCGCCGTCGCCGCTCGGCCGAACCGTGGCCAAACAGGCGGCCAAAGAACTGCAGGTTCTCCTCCACCGACAGCGTGGGGTAGAGATTGCGGCCCAGGCCCTGCGGCATGTAGGCGATGCGCGGACAGACCTGCTCGCGGTGGGCACGCGAGGCCATGTCGCCGCCCAGCACCTCCAGCCGCCCGGCCTGCAGCTCGCGTGCACCGGCGATGAGCGATAGAAGGCTGGATTTGCCCACGCCGTCCGGGCCGATCAGGCCTAGCATGCGGCCGGCAGGCAGCTCCAGTGTGACGTCGACCAGCGCCTGCGTCGTGCCGTAGCGCAGGCTTAAGGCCAGCAGACGCGCCAGCGTCATCAATCGACCACCTTGGCCAGCGTTGCGGGCCAGGGCTGCTGGGCATCCAGCCGCACCCAGGCCACGCCAGGCAGGCCGGTTTTGACCTGCGCGGCATGCTTGCGCAGCAACTCGGGCGAGATCTGCGCGCGCACTCGGAACATCAGCTTCTGGCGCTCGCTGGCGGTCTCCACCGTCTTGGGTGTGAACTGCGCCGTGCTGGCCACGAACGACACCTTGGCCGGAATGACCAGGCCGGGCGCGGCGTCCAGCACCAGGCGCACCTCGCTGCCAAGCGCCAGCCGGCCGGCCACTGCCTCGGGCAGGAAGAAGTTCATGTAGACGTCGCTCAGGTCGACGAGGTTGAGCACCTTTCCGCCGGCCCCCAGCACCTCGCCGGCTTCTGCAATGCGGTATTGCACGCGGCCGGCGCGAGGCGCCGTCAGCACGGCATCATCGAGGTCGGCCTTGACGCGGTCCACCGTCGCGCTGCCGGCCTTGACGGTGGCCCGCATGCCCGTTGCCTGGGTGCGCGCGGCCTCAACGGCGGCCGTGGCCGCGGCCACCTGCGCCTGGGCTGCGGCCAGCGCGGCCTCGACGCTGCGCACTCGGGCACGGTCGTCGTCCAGCTCCTGTTCGGACGAGGCGCCTTCCTGCGCCAGTGCCTGCGAGCGTGCCAGGCGGCGGCGTGCGGCGTCCAGCTCGGCCTCGCGCTGTGCCACGACGGCCTGGGTCGCTCGGCGGTCGCTCTCGCGAACCGCGATCTGGGCCTGGGCGCTGTCGACGGCGGACTCAGACTGATTCAGTCGCGCCTGCGCCTCGGCGTACTGCGCCTCCAGGCTTTGCACCTGCAGGCGCGCCAGTGGCTGGCCAGCAGCGACGAAGTCGCCTTCGCCGGCCATGACGGCCTGCAGCCGGCCCGGCAGCTTGGTGGCGATGTCGATCTCGGTGGCCTCGATGCGCCCATTGCCCTGCACGAAGGACTCGCCCGGACCCTGCGGTCGCAGCCGGGTCCAACCCCAACCGACCAAGACCAGCAAGGACAGTCCGGCAGCGACGGGGAGCAGGGTCTTCTTCGGGAAAGGGACGGTCATGGGCGGGTTCCCTGGCTGGCTTGTTCTGGGGTCGTGAGGTCACCGCCCCCGAGGGCGGAATAGAGGCTGGCCTGACTGGCCAGCAGCGCGCGCCGGGCCTGCACCTGCTGCTGCTCGGCGGCGAGCAGGTCACGCTGCGCGTCCAGCACTTCCAGGAAGGCGGCGGCGCCGGTGTCGTAGCGCCGTAGCGCGAGGTGGGCGCGCTCGGCCTGGGCAGCCAGCGTCTGGCCGGCAATGTCGAGCTGCTCGGCGTAGCGCTGGCGCGCCGACAGCGCGTCGTTCACATCGCGCAGCGCCAGCTGCACTGCGCGCTCGTAAGCCACCACAGCCTGCTGACGGCGCGCCTGCTGTACAGCCAGGTTCTGCTCGCGGCGGCCACCGTCCAGCAGGGGCAGGGCCACGTCGGGTGTCAGGCTCCAGGCGCTGCTGCCGGTCCTCAGCAGGCCTGACAACTCGGCGCTGGCACTGCCGAAGGCAGCTGTCAGGCTGATGCGTGGCAGGTAGGCGGCGCGAGCGGCCTGGACATTGGCGTCGGCCGCACGCAGCTGGTGCTCGGCGGCGACAATGTCGGGCCGCTGGCGCAGAAGCTCGGCGGGCAGGCCGGCGCGCAGCGGCGCCAGCGCGGCAAGGCGCGGCTCGCCGGCAGCGGGCTCGCCGCCGGTCAGCAGCGTCAGCGCCTGCCACTGCGCTTCGCGTTGCTGCTGCAGTTGCGACACCAGCGCCGCGGCCTGGGTCTGCAGCAACCGCACCTGAGTCAGTGCGAGCCGCGAGGTGGCGCCCACTTCAACACGGCGCGTGAAGATGCGCAGCGTCTCCTCGCGGCTGTCCAGCGCGCGGCGGGCCAGGCGCAGGCGCTCGTCCAGCTCAGCGATCTGCAACCAGGTCTGCGCAACCTGGTGGACCAGGGACAGCGTCAGGGCCTGCGCGGCCGCATCGCTGGCCAGCCAGGCCTGGCGGGCGGCGGTGTCGAGGCTGGCCAGCCGGCCCCACAGGTCCAGCTCCCAGCTGGCCAGGCCCAAGCCGAACTGGAACTGGTCGCCCAGCAGCGGCCGGCGGGTGAGGTTGAGGTCGCCCGGCACGCGGGCGCGCTGGCCCTGCGCGTCCAGCACGATCTGCGGCGCGCGCTGGCTGGCCTGCAGTCCAGCGAGGGCCCGGGCCTCGTCCAAACGGGCCAGCACCAGCGCACGGTCGCGGTTTTGGGCCAAGGCCTGCCCGATCTGGGCCTGCAGCGCCGGGTCGGCGAAGTAGTCGCGCCAGGCGGGAGGGGGCAGCGGCGCAGGGTCCGGCTCCAACG
>JACPYV010000190.1 GCA_016195825.1 Burkholderiales bacterium
CACAACGACCGCAGCCTGCAACTGCTGCTGCTGTCGCTGGGCTGGTTGCAGCTGACGCTGAGCGCCGCCAGCTTGGCGCACAACCAGCGTGCGGCCGAGCTGCTGGAGCTGATGGGCCACGTCGCATCGCAGAAAGAGGCACGCGCCGCGGCCCAGGACTGGGTCAACCGCACGGCGGCCTGGGCGCGGCGCGAGCTTCCCCCGGAAGGCGAGCTGCGGCTGGCGCTGTTCGAGGTGCGCCACGAACGCGCGCACTGGTGGGTGGCGGCCGATGTGGCCCATGCCGAGACGGGCAGCCCCGCCGTGCAGGCTGCCACGGAGATTGCGCAGCGCGCCTTTGTCGAGGGCCGCGAGCTGAGTGAAGGCCAGGCCTGGGCGCTGCCGTTGCTGGACCAGGGCGAGGTCGTTGCCGTGCTGGTAGCTCAAGGCCAGGCCGCGCCTGCCGCGCAGCAGGTGCTGCGCACGAGCGCCGCGCTGGCCGAACCGCTGCTGCGCCACTGGCACGCCGCTGAGCTGCCGCTGCCGGTGCAGACCTGGCGTGCGCTGCGCCGCGTCGGCAACCGGCTGCGCGGCCCCGGTCACCTGGCGTGGAAGGCCGGCGCCGCGGCGGTCGTGCTGGTGCTGGCGTTGCTGCTGCTGGTGCCGGTGGACGACCGCGTCACGGCGCACACCGTCATCGAGGGGCGCACGCGCCATCTCGTCACGGCGCCCTTCGAGGGCTTCATCGCCGAGGCGCTGGTGCGGCCGGGTGACCGCGTCCGCCAGGGCCAGGTCCTGCTGCGCCTGGACGACCGCGATCTGAAGTTGGAGCAGGCCAAGCTGCGCGGCGACCGGGACCAGGCTGGCGCGCGGCTGCGCCAGGCCATGGCAGACCGCGAGGCGGCCGGCGTCGCGCTGGCCAGCGCCGAGCTGCAGGGCGCCGAAGGCCAGCTGGCGCTGGTGGAGGCCAAGCTGGCGCGGGCACAACTCGTGGCGCCCATCGACGGCCTCATCGTCAGTGGCGACTGGGTGCAGCAGGTCGGCGCGCCAGCCGAGCTGGGCAAGGAGATGTTCGAGATCGCGTCCGAGGGCTACCGCGTCGTGCTGCATGTGCCCGAGCGCGACATCGCCCGTGTTCGCAACGGCCAGCGCGGCATCCTGCGCCTGGCAGGCCAGCCGCAGGACGGCCACGACTTTGAACTCAGTCGCGTGACGGCCACGGCCAGCGTGCAGGACGGCGTCAACGGCTTCCGCGCCGAGGCGGCCTGGGTGGGCGACGTGCCGCCGCTGAGCCCGGGCATGCAGGGCGTGGCCAAGGTCGTCGTCGGCACGTCCAACCTGCTGACGATCTGGACGCGTGAGTCCATCGACTGGCTGCGGTTGAAGCTTTGGCAATACTGGATCTGATGCCATGCAGGCATTGCTCTCCGAGCACTGGCACGCACTCCGCCACCTGAGGCCGCGCCTTCGCGACGGCGTCGAGCCGCTGCACCGCCGCCTGCGCGGCCGCTCGTGGGTGCTGCTGTCTGACCCCGTCAGCCAGCGCTTTCACCGCATGACGCCCGAGGTCTGGCGCGTGCTGTCGCTGTGCGACGGCCGCCGCACGCTGGACCAGGTCTGGGACACCGCCTGCGCCGCGGCCAGCCAGGACCACGAAGATGGCGCCGCCAGCATCTCGCAGCACGAGCTGGTGCAGCTGGTGTCGTCGCTGCATGCCAACGACTTGCTGCAGACCCAGGTGTCGCCCGACGCGGGCGAGGTTTTCGAGCGCTTCGAGCGCCAGCGCAAGGCCAAGTTCAAGCAGAACTGGCTCAACCTGATGAGCCTGCGGCTGCCGCTGTTCCACCCGGACGCCTGGTTCGACAAACAAACGGTGCTGGCACGCCTGCTGTTCAGCCTGCCGGTGGCACTGCTGTGGCTGGCCCTCGTCGTGCCCGCCGCCGTGCTGGGCGCGCAGCACTGGCATGAGTTGACCGAGAACCTGTCGGACCGCGTACTGTCGGCCAGCAACCTGGTGCTGCTGTGGTTTGTCTACCCGGTCGTCAAGGCCATCCACGAATGGGCGCACGGCCTGGCCGTGAAGGCGCGCGGCGGCACGGTGCGCGAGATCGGGCTGCTGTTCATCATCTTCACGCCCGTGCCCTATGTGGACGCGACCTCGTCCTACGCCTTCCCGTCCAAGTGGGCACGTGCCCAGGTTGCGGCAGCGGGCATCCTGGCCGAGCTGGCGCTGGGCGCGGTGGCGCTCTACGTGTGGCTGGCCGCCGAGCCGGGGCTGGTGACGGCGGTGGCCTACAACGTCCTCCTGATCGCCGGCGTGTCCACGCTGCTCGTCAACGGCAACCCGCTGATGCGCTACGACGGCTATTTCATCGCCACCGACCTGCTGGAGCTGCCCAACCTCGCGCAGCGGGCGCAGTCCTACTGGGTCTACCTGAGCGACCGCTTCCTGTTCGGCGCGAGGGACGCCGCGCCGCCCATGGCCTCTTCGCGCGGCGAGCGCCTGATCCTGGGCCTCTACGGCGCCATCGCGCCGGTCTACCGGCTGCTCATCACCGTGGGCCTGATCTGGTTCGTCGCCAGCGAATACCTGCTGATCGGCGCCATCATGGCCGTTATGGCGGGCTGGCAGGCGCTGGTCATGCCGGTCTGGAAGGCCTGGAAGCATCTCGACGAGGGCGGCTCCCTCGCGCGCCGGCGCGAGCCGGCCAAGCGGCGCGCGCTGCTGCTGCTGGCCGGCGTGCTGGGCTTGCTGTGCCTGGTGCCGCTGCCGTTCTACTCGGTGCACCAGGGCGTCATCTGGCTGCCCGACGAGGCGCTGGTGCGCGCCGAGGCGCCGGGCCAGATCAGTGCCGTGCAGGCCGCGTCCGGCAGTGCCGTCGCGCGGGGCGCCGCGCTGCTCAAGATCGACAACCTGCCGCTGCAGGCCGAGCTGACGCAGGCCGCCGCGGCGCTGGCGCAGACCGAGGCCAACCTGCGTCGCGCTGAGGTGGCCGAGCCGGCCAAGGCCATCCCGCTGCGCAGCGAGCTGGCCGCGCGGCAGTCCCGCTACGACGAGGCGCGTGTGCGCGTGGCGGCGCTGGACGTGGTGGCTGCCACGGCGGGCCGCTGGGTGCCCGACGCGCCGACCGAGCTGGCCGGCCGCGCGGTGAAGCGCGGCGAGCTGCTGGGCTACCTCGTCGCCGGCCCGACGGACCGTGTGCGCGTGGCCGTTACGCAGGAGGATGCCGACATGGTCAAGCACCGTGTGCAGGCCGTGCAGGTGCGGTTGGTGCAGGCGCCGCATGCCATGCTGGACGCACGCGTGCGCCGCGAGGTGCCGGGCGGCGGCTTCGAGCTGGTGTCGCCGGCGCTGGGCTCTACGGCGGGTGGCGAGATCGGCGTGGACCCGGCCAAGGAAGGCGGCAAGCACAGCCTGCGCCGGGTGTTCGACATCGAGCTGCAGCTTGACCGGCCCTCGCCCAGCGCGGTGTTCGGCGACAAGGTTTGGGTGCGCTTCGACCTGGGTGCGACGCCGCTGGCGGCGCAGTGGCTGTTGCGGCTGCGGCAGGCTTTCCTGGCGAGGTTGAATGTCTAGCCTTGCCGCCGACCTACGCTGGCTCAAGGCTCTCGCCGGCCACGAGTTCCGCCGTGCCGACACCTTGCGCGACGAGCGCGGCGCGGAGGGCGACGCCAAGCTTGAGCGCTGGCTGCGCGACCTGCCGGGCTGGCTGCCGGTGCGCAGCGAATCGGCCGCGGGCATCGCTACGCTGCAGGCCGCCATCACCGCACAGCCGCTGCGCGAGGCCAGCGATGAAGAGGTCGCCCGGCAACTGCACGCCGCGATGGCTGCGCTGCGCGTGAATGCGGGCGCAGCGGCGGCGCTGGCGTGTGCGCTGGGCTGCGTGGGCGAAGCCGCGCGCCGCAGGCTGGGCCTGTGGCCGCACCCGGTGCAGTTCGCCGGCGCGCGCATCCTCATCACCGGGCGGCTCGCCGAGATGCGCACGGGCGAGGGCAAGACGCTGGTGGCGGCCCTCGCCGCCACCGTCATGGCCGCCAGTGGCGCGCGCGTGCACGTGGTCAGCACCAACGACTATCTAGCCGAGCGTGACTGTGCGGAGATGCGCCCCGTGTTCGAGTTCTTCGGCCTGACGGGCAGCTTCGTCAAGGGCGGCATGGAGCCCGAAGAGCGCCGCGTGGCCTACCGGCATGCGGTCTGCTACGTCAGTGGCAAGGAGCTGGTATTTGACTACCTGAAGGACCGCCTGGCCGGCCACGGCTTGCTGCCTGGGCGCGTGGCGGGCCTGCGGGGCTTCGTGCAGGGCGATGCGCCTGAACCGCTGATCCCGGCGCTGCACTTCGCCATCGTCGACGAGGCCGACAGCGTGCTCATCGACGAGGCGCGCACGCCCATGATCATTTCGCAGGAGGCTGAGGGCTTGCACGAGCCGACGCTGCTGGCCTGGGCCATGGCCGCGGCCCGGGGCTTGCGCGAGGGCGAGCATTTCGCGCTGCGCCTGGCGACCCGCGAGGTGGAGCTGAGGCCCGGCGCGCTGGACGCTTGCCGGGCCCTGCCGGACGGCGTGCGCCCGGTCTGGCGCGCGCGGCCCTGGCGCGAGCAGCTGCTGCGCCAGGCGCTGACAGCCTTGCATTTCTACCAGCGCGACCAGCACTACATCTTGGCGCCCGGCGAGAAGGAAGGCGAGGGCTTGAAGGTGCAGATCGTCGACGAGAGCACCGGCCGGGTGATGCCCGACCGCAGCTGGGAGCAGGGCCTGCACCAGCTCATTGAGGCCAAGGAGGGCGTGGCCCTGACCGCCGGCCGCGACACGCTGGCGCGCATGACATTCCAGCGCTTCTTCCGCCGCTACTACCTGCTGGCAGGCCTGACCGGCACGGCTGCCGAGGCGGCGCGTGAGCTGTGGGCGACGTACCGGCTGCGCGTGACCCGGCTGCCGACGAACCAACCCATCCAGCGTCGCGAGCTGGCCGGCGCCTGTTTTGCGGACGCCTCGGCCAAGTGGCAGGCGGTGGCGGGCGACGCCATCGCCGCCGCGGCGCGCGGCCAGGCTGTGCTGGTCGGCACGCGCAGCGTCGAGGCCAGCGAGGCCGTGGCGGCGGTGTTCGCGCAGCGCGGCATCGAGGCTGTCGTGCTGAATGCGCGCCAGGACGCCGAGGAGGCGGCCATCGTGGCGCGCGCCGGCGCGGCGGGACGCATCACGGTGGCCACCAACATGGCCGGCCGCGGCACCGACATCAAGCCCGATGCGGCCGCGCTCGCGGCGGGCGGGCTGCACGTCATCCTGACTGAATACCACGAGTCCCCGCGGGTGGACCGCCAGCTCTTCGGCCGCAGCGGCCGGCAGGGCCAGCCGGGTACCGTACGCGCGATGGTCGCGGCGGACGACCCCCTCTTCAAGACCCTGCCCGCGCTGCTGCGCGCCATGCTGGCTCGCGGCCAGGGTCTTGCCCCCGCCGTGTGGCTGGCGCAGCGCGACGCCGAGCGCCGTGCCTGGCAGATGCGCCGACAGACACTCCGCCAGGACCGCGAGTTACACCGCATCATTGGCATCGCTGGCCAAACGACATGAAACCCCACGCCCTTCTCGCCCTTCTGGCCGCCTCGCCAGCCTTCGCCACCGATTACGACTGCATGATCGAACCCGCCCAGACGGTAGAGATCCGCAGCCCCGTCGTCGGCATCCTGGAGCGCGTGCACGCCCGCCGTGGCGAGGCCATCCGCCAGGGCCAGGTGCTGGTCAGCATCGAGAGCAGCGTGGAGGCCAGCGCAGCTGACTCGGCCAAGGCGCGCGCCGACGCGCAGGGCCAGGCACAGCTGGCGAACGCAAAGGTTGGCGCGTTGCGCGAGAAAGCCCGCCGGCTGCAAGACCTGCTCAAGGAAGAATTTGTTTCGACCCAGGCGGTTGAAGATGCGCAGGCTGAACTCAAGTTAGCCGAAGCCGAACTGAAGACGGCCACGGAGAACAACCTGATTGCCCGCCTCGACCACCGCCAGGCCGTCGACCAGCTGCGCCGCCGCCAAATTCTGGCGCCGTTCAGCGGGGTCGTCGTGGACCAGTACCTCTACCCTGGCGCCCTGATGGACAGCAGCGACACCAAGAAGCCGGTGCTCAAGATCGCCCAGACCGACCCGCTGAAAGTGCAGGCGCTGCTGCCGGTCAAGGCCTTCACGCAGGTCAAGCCGGGCCAGATCGTCAGCGTGACGCCGGAGGCACCGTTCGCCGACAAGCCCATCCAGGCCCGGGTGCGTACGGTGGACCGCGTCGTCGATGCGGCGGCCGGCACCTTCGGCATCGTGGCCGAGATCGCCAATGCCAAGGGTGAGCTTCCGGCAGGGCTGAGGTGCCGCGTCAAACTGTGAGCCCATGCTGAAGCTGCTCATCGCCCCGTTGCGCTGGCTCGTCCGAGTCGTCCTGGCGCTGCTGATCCTCTTCGAGGAATGGGGCTGGGAGCCGCTGCGGCGCGTGTTCGCGCTGATCGCACGGCTGCCGGTCATCCGCCAGGTCGAGGCGCTGCTGAAGCGATTGCCGCCGCGCTGGGCCTTTGTCGTGCTGGTGCTGCCCAGCCTGCTGATCCTGCCGGTCAAGGTGCTGGCGCTGTGGCTGATCTCGATGGGCCGCGTGACGCTGGGCCTGGGCGTCATCGTCGCGGCCAAACTGGTCGGCACGGCGCTGCTGGCCTGGCTGTTCCAGCTCATCCAGCCGGCGCTGATGCAGCTGCCTTGGTTCGCGCGCCTGTACGCCCGCTGGACGGCTTGGAAGGCCGAGCTGCTGGCCTGGGTGCGTGCCAGCGCGGTCTGGCGCACGGCGCGGGCGATCAAATTGCGGCTGATGCGCCGCCTGCGCGCCTGGCGCTCCGCTTGAGCCCGGGCCTGGGCCTGGGCGGGGCTCAGCCGCCGGGAGGCGCGATGCGGCGCAGGCGCAGCGTGGCCGTCGTGCCTTGGCCGGGCTCGCTGCGCAGGTGCAGGCTGCCGCCCATCAGTTCGATGATCTCCTTGACGATGGCCATGCCCAACCCGGTTCCCGGGATCGCGCCGGACTTGTCCGCGCGGTAGAAGCGCTCGGTCGCATGGGCCAGCTCCTCGGGCGTCATGCCGATGCCTCGGTCCTCGACCTCGATGTCCACATGGTCCTGCTCGGCGGCGTGCACGCGCAGCGCGACCGGGCCGCCGCCGGGCGAGTACTTGTAGGCGTTGGACAGCAGGTTGCGCAGCGCCTGGCCCAGCTTGCCGGCGTCCACATGCACCCACTGCGGCGCGTCGGGCAGCGCCAGCGACGGCTGCTCGCGGCCTTCGGGGGCACCGAAGTCACCGACCGTCTGGCGCACCAGCTCGAGCAGGCTGACGGGCCGGAACTGGAAGTCCAGCGCATGGCGCGACTCGATGCGGGCCAGGTCCAGCAGCTCGTCCAGGATCTCCATCATGGCCCGGCTCTGGCGGTGGATGCGCTGCAGCATCTCGTGGCGCTGCTCGGGCTGGAACTCGCGGTGCATCAGCAGTTCGGCGAAGCCGAAGATGCTGGTCATGGGCGTGCGCAGCTCGTGGGCCGCGGTCGTCAGGAACTCGCTCTTGAGTCGGTCCAGCTCGAACTGCTGGCTGATGTCGCGCACATGCAGCAGCTGTGGCGTCTCGGCGCCGCCGCCGTCGTGCAACGCGAAGGACAAGATGCGCGCCATCGGTCTGGCCATCTGCACGACGCGGGGCTCGTCGCGCAGCTCCTGCAGGCGCAGCGGGCGCTGGGTGTCGGCCTGCGCGAAGCGGCCCTGCAGCAGCGCTTCCAGGCCGGCCTCGTCCTGGCCCAGCACAGCGCGGTCCGGCAGCGCGGTCAGCAGCGCGCAGGCGGGGCTGACGTATTGCACGCGGTGCTCGGCGTCGAAGGAGATGAAGCCGTCGGGGCTGAGGTTGAAGATGGCGTGCAGCTGGTCGCTCTGGCGGCGCAGCCGCGCGACCATGTCGCCCACCTGGCGGGACAGCTGCTCGATGGCGTTGGAGTGCGCGGCGTCGGCGGTGGAGCCGGCGGAGCCCAGCAGCTCGCTCATCGCCTGCATTGCGTGGGCGCGGGCATCCAGCTCGGCGCGCAGGCGATCTTCCAGGGCCTGCTGCTCGGTCACGTCGCGCAGTACCAGCACTGCACCGGCCGCATCGCCCTGCTCGGAGCGCACCGGCGCGAGGCTGGCCTCCAGCATCTGGTCGCCGCGCTCGAAGCGGCGCCCGCGCCAGCCGTCGGCAGCGGCAGGGTCGATGGCCAGCTCGTGCAGCAGCTGCGCGATGGAGTGGCCGAGCAGCGCGGCGCTGTTGCTGCCCAGCAGCCGCCCGAGCACCGGGTTGGCCAGCACGACGGCGCCGGCCCGGTTGACCGTGGCGACGCCCTCGGCGATGGACGCCAGCGTGACGCCGGCCTGGGCCCGTTCGGCCTGCAGCGAGGCGGCCACCTGGTTGATGACTTCGAAGGTGCGCTGGAACTCCAGCGGGGCCTCGTCCGTGCGCATGGGCTGGATGGCCTGCTCGCCCTGCTCCAGCCGCACACCCAGGTCGCTGATACGGTTGAGCTGGCCCAGCCAGCGCCGCAGCGGCCACCAGACCAGGGCGCCGCCGGTCAGCGTGCCGGCGACTGCCAGCAGCATGGCCAGGCGCATCACCTGCCAGATGTCTGCCGCGACGCGCTCGTCCCAGACCGTCAGCCGCGTGATGCCGTAGTCGCGCCCGCCGACGTTGATCGGTGCATTGACGGGCGCCAGCTGCGAGGTGACGTGGCGCACCAGCCAGTCGGGCGGCGTGGGGCTGGGCCGGTCCTGGCGCACGACCTCGATGCGGCCGCCCTTCAGGTCGATGAAGGCGGCGCGCGCGAACAGCGGGTGCCCAATGGCGCGGTCCAGCGTGCGCTTGATGGTGTCGTAGTCGCCGATGACGGCCGACTCGGACACGGCCGGCGTCAGCAGCGCCGACATGGCCTGCGAGCCCACCTCGGCGTCTTCCAGCGTAGAGCGCACCGCGTAGGCCAGGAAGGCGCCAAAGCCCACCGCCACCAGCAGGGCCAGCGCCGCCAAGTAGAGCAGCATGACCCGCGCGACCAGGGAGCGCGGCAGCAGCGAGGTGAGGGTGGGCATCGGCGAGCGGCTCAGCGCAGCGTGGCCGGCGCGGACTGGTAGAAGCGCCGGTAGGCCGCGTACTCGCGGCCGTCCGATGCGATGAAGACGGCATCCGCCGGCAGGCCCATCAGCTTGGCGCCGCTGGCCAGGATCTCGCGGCCCCTGGGGTCCTGCGCCATGCCGATGAAGGCCTTGGCCACGGCCTGGGCGTCGCGCTCAGGCACCTTGGGCGACACCATCAGTGCCAGGTCGTGATAGGGCTCCGACGTCCACAGCACGCGGAACTGCTTGCCCTCTCGCCTGGCATAGCCCTCCACGAGCTGCGAGTTCGCGCCCACGGCAGCGACCTTGCCGCTGAACAGCTGCGCGAAGGCGCCGTCCATGTTGCCGCCGAACACCGTGCGCACGCTGATGTGGCGCTGCAGCAGCTGGGCATAGGACGTCTTGTAGGCGATGAACGCCTCCGGGCCGGGGAAGCCAACCTCCTTGCCCTCCAGCTGGCTGATGTCGGTGATGGGCGAGTCGGCTGCGACGACGACCTGACCGTGCAGCGGTGGCGTGTTGCGCCGGCCGAAGACTTTCCAGCCGAGCTGCTCGCGCTCCGGGCTGAAGAGGTGGTTGGTGAAGGCGAACTCCACCTCCTGCGCCAGCACGAAGGAGGTGGTGTCGGCCGAGGTGCGCCCCAGCTTCAGCGAGAGCTTCACGCCGCTTTTCTCGGACACGTAGGCGACGATGGGATTCCAGTACGACGCCGCCGTCGCGATGTTGGCCTGGTTGACCGGCGAGAAGTGGTATTCCGTCTGGGCGGCAGCCGGGAGGGCAAGGCTGGCGGCGGCCAGCAGGCAGAGCAGGCGCTTCATCGCATCTCCGGCAAAGGGGGTGATCACATCGCCCCGATTTTGGTCACACAGGTCCGACTTTCCCACCGCGACGCCCCGTGAAAAAGGCCGTCGTCGTCGAAGACGCGATCGACATTCGTGAACTGATCCGCATGACGCGGGAGTTCGAGCCTTGCGGGGTGCGCGGACCTCTCGCTGGTCCAGCCCTTCAGCCCACCGGCGCCGCTTGACCGGGCATGGCAACCGGGCTGAGCCCGACCGCCTGACGCTGCTGGCGCTGCACTTTGATCTCGGCGCGGATGGCCGCCAACTCGGCCTGGCGCCCGTCGCGGTAGAACAGGTTGTAGGCCTCGAAGGGCACCATGCGGCCGTCGGCCTGTGCGATGTGGATGCAGCTCTTCTTCAGCGCACGGATGTCCAGCGACTGAGCATCCATGAACTGCACGATGAGCACGCGGAAGACGTCGCGGTAGCTCAAGCGCGGCGCGTCGATCTTGGGCAGGCAGCACAGCAGCTCCGACAGGCAGTTGGACTGGCTTTCGGGCGAGTGGTTGGTGGAGAATAGCTTGAAGACCGAGGCCTTCAGCGCCGGATCGCCCTCGAAGACGATGGTGCTGCGGTCGCCGCTGAGCAGCGTGGCGGCGTCAAGGTAGCGGGTCAGCGGCACTAGGCCTTTCTCTGAGTCTGGGCTCCGCAGTGCGTAGGCCATGGCCAGCGTGTCGGGGTTGCAGGGCACGGGCAGCACGTCGGCCAGCGTGAACACGCCGCTCTGCTCGGCAATGCGGCGACGCAGCTCGCTGACGGTCAGGCGGTGCCTGGCGGCGTCGTAGTGCTCCACACGGCCGGCGTTCTTGATGGGCTGCAGCGTCACGCCGCGCACGCAGGCAAAGCGCTGGCCGTGGCGAATCACGTCACCGATCTCGTCGTCGTTGACGCCGCGCTTGACGGTCATGACCAGCGTCGTCGAGATGCCCAGCGCTTCCAGCCGTGCGAGGGCTTCGTCGTGCGGCCGTCGCAGGTCTGCGCCGCGCAGGTCCATCAGCGCCTCGCGTCGCAGCGAATCGAACTGCAGATAGACCTCCAGCCCTGGCGCATAGCCCGCCAGCCGTTCGGCAAAGGCCGCGTCCTGGGCGAGCACCAAGCCATTGGTGTTGACCATCAGGTGCTTGATGGGGCGGACCTTGGCGGCATCCAGGATGTCGAAGAACTGCGGATGCAGCGTGGGCTCTCCGCCGGAGATCTGCACCACGTCGGCCTCGCCCTCGCTGGCGACGACGGCATCCAGCATGGCGATGACCTCGGCCAACGAGCGGTGCGTCAGCCGCTCGGGCCCGGAGCCCGCGTAGCAGGTCGGGCAGCGCAGGTTGCAGTGGTCGCTGATCTCGACGATGGACAGGCAGCTGTGCTGCATGTGGTCGGGGCACAGGCCGCAGTCGTAGGGGCAGCCGTAGGCCATGGGCGTCGCGAAGCGCTGCGGCATCTCGGGCGGCTTGACGAAGACCTCGCGGCACTGGCGGTAGTAGCCCGCGTCGTCGCTGACCAGCACGCGTTCGGTGCCGTGGGCCGGGCACCACTTGTCCATGTAGACCTGCTCGTCCTTGATGACGATCTTGGCCTCGACCGGGCGCAGGCAGGTGGTGCAGACCGAGGTCGTCGTGTCGTAGAACAGGTAGGGGCGAACTTTGCGGGTCATGGCGTGGCGAGTGCGGGTGGGCGCAGGGCGCGCGCGACGATGGGCGTGTAGACGGCCAGCGCGATGAGGCAGGTCCACTGGATGCCCGACAGGCCGAGCGGCCAGGCCACCGGCACGGGCTTGAGGAACTCGACGGCGAAGCGCCACAGCAGGTAGGCGCTCAGGAAGAGCTTGAAGGCCATCCCCGGCGTGGCGACGCGGGCGCGGTGCAGCGCGAGGCCGAGTGCTGCCACGACGGCGATCTCGTAGAGCTGGGTCGGGTGGCG
>JACPYV010000191.1 GCA_016195825.1 Burkholderiales bacterium
AGGGCTGCGGAGTGGGTCATGGTTGTCTCCTGATGTTCCGGGGCGCGCGCAGGCTCCCGCCCGGCCCGCTGGCGCGGGGCCGGCGGGCACGGGGTGCTGGCGCTGTCTTTGGGGAAGCTTCGGCCGCGTCAGGCGGCGGCGCGCGGGCGGGCGAAGTCGGTCGCGGGCGCCTTCACCTCGGCCGAGTGCAGCCGGAAGTCAAAGCTGATCTCATGGAAAGGCTTGTCCAGGCCGAGGGCCTGCATCGCGGCCGGGTCGGCATTCGTGTGAACCGGCGGCACCAGGCCCTCTCGCGTGCCGAACGCGAAGTCGTCCCACAGGTGAGGGTCGGACTCTATGTTGATCTGCGTCGTCAGCTTGCGGTGGCCCGGCGCGCTGACGAAGAAGTGGATGTGGGCCGGACGGTGGCCGTGGCGGCCCAGCAGGTTCAGCAGCTTCTCGGTGGAACCACCCGGTGGCACGCTGTAGCCCAGCGGCATGATGCTGCGGAACTTGTAGCGGCCCTGGGCGTCGGTGACGATGGTGCGGCGCAGGTTGAAGGCGCTCTGCGTGGTGTCGAAGTAGGAGTAGTTGCCGAGGTGGTTGGCATGCCAGGCTTCGACCTTGGCGCCGGCCAGTGGCTTGCCGTCGGCACCGTGGACCACGCCGGACATGATGACGACCTCGCCCGGCTGGGTGCCGTCGTCCATGCGCGCCTCGCCCTGGGCCACCGGCGCGCCGGCCACGTAGAGCGGGCCCTCGATGGTGCGCGGCGTGCCGCCCTTCAGGCCAGCACGGGCCTCGGCCTCGTCCATGCGCAAGTCGATGAAATGCTCCAGGCCCGTGCCCGGCACGATCAGGCCCAGCTCGCCGCTGCGGCCGGCGTCGCCAAGGTAGTTCAGGCCGGCCCAGAACTCTTCGGGCTGGATGTCCAGCTCCTCCATCGCCACCATCAGGTCGCGCAGCAGGCGGTGCACGATGGTCTTGACGCGGGCGTTGCCAGGGCCGGTCACGCCGGTGGTTTCGAAGCGGGCCAGCAGGGCCTCGATGCTCTTGATGTCCATGGTTTGTCTCCTCGGGTGGGTTTGATGGATGGAAGGAACTCAGCGGTCGTCGTCACGCACGGACGACGGATGCCGGCACAGCGGCACAACCTCGATGTCCATGTAGGGGAACAGGGGCAGCGCGGACAGCAACTGGTGCAGTTGCTCGACGCTGTCCACGTCGAAGATGCTCACGTTGGCGTAGCGCCCGGCCACGCGCCACAGGTGGCGCCAGACACCCTGGCGCATCAGGCCCTGGGCGATCTCGCGCTCGGTCTTCTTCAGCGCCTCGGCCTCGGCCGGGGGCATGGTGGCGGGCAGGCGGACGTTCATCTCGACCTTGAAAAGCATGGCAGTTCTCTCGGTGTGCGGGTAGGGTCAGGCGCGGCGCAGGCGCGCCAGCTTGTCGATGTCGATCGCCAGGCCCAAGCCCGGCGTGGTCGGCAACTGCAGCGCGAAATCGCGGTACTGCAGCGGCTGCTGCAGGATTTCCTCGGTCAGCAGCAGCGGACCGAACAGCTCGGTGGACCAGGCCAGCGCCGGGAAGGTGCTGAAGAGCTGGGCCGAGGCCATCGTGCCGATGGCGCCTTCCAGCATCGTGCCGCCGTACAGCCCGATGTTGGCGGCGTCGGCGATGGCCGCCACACGGGCCGCGCCACGCAGGCCGCCGGACTGGTTGATCTTGACGGCGAAGATGTCGGCCGCCTGCATAGCCGCTACCTCGAAGGCATCGCGGGGCCCGTGAAGTGCCTCGTCGGCCATGACGGGGATGATGTTGGCCTCCGTCAGGCGCTTCAGGCCCAGCTTGTCGTAGGCCAGGATGGGCTGCTCGACCATGTCGACACCGGCGTCGGCCAGCAGTCGCATGCCTTCCAGCGCCTCCGTGACCGACCAGGCCTGGTTGGCATCCACCCGCACGCTGGCGCGGTCGCCCAGCGCCCGCTTGATCGCCGCGACATGGGCCGCGTCGTCGCGCACCGTGCGCAGGCCGATCTTGAGCTTGAAGATGTTGTGGCGGCGCAGGTCCAGCATGCGCTCGGCCTCGGCGATGTCACGCGCCGTGTCGCCGCTGGCCAGCGTCCAGGCCACCGGCAGGCTGTCGCGCACGCGGCCACCGAACAGCTCGCTGAGCGGCACGCCCAGGCGCCGGGCCTGTGCGTCGTACAGAGCCGTCTCGATGGCGCACTTGGCGAAGCGGTTGCCCTGCACCTGGCCAACCACGCGGGCCATGGCATGGGCCACCGCGGCGGCCGACTGGCCTTCCAGCAGCGGCGCGATGTAGGTGTCGATGTTGGCCTTGATGCTCTCAGGGCTTTCCTCGCCGTAGGCCAGACCGCCGATGGTGGTGGCCTCGCCCCAGCCGACGATGCCATCCGAGCATTGAAGCCGAACCAGGACCAGGGTCTGGTGATTCATCGTGGCGACCGAAAGGCGGTGCGGGCGGATGGTCGGGACATCCACCAGCAAGGTCTCGATCGCTTGGATGCGGGGAACGGAGGACATGAGGGGTGGCGTCGTGAGAAGGAAGTGAAGCGATAGTAGGAATCGCCTTGTTCCGCGTCCAAGACGGTTTTAGACTGGCCCGATACTTCCAAGGTATCGAGTGGACTTCCGCCATCTCAAGTACTTCGTCGCCGTGGCCGACGAGCAGAACTTCACTCGTGCGGCCGAGCGCCTGCACATCTCACAGCCACCGCTGAGCCGCCAGATCCAGGACCTGGAGGAAGAGTTGGGCACGCCCCTGTTCGAGCGCGGCTCGCGCCCGCTCAAGCTCACCGACGCGGGCCGTTTCTTCTACTGGCATGCCACCCGGCTGCTGGAGCAGGCGGCCCAGGCGGTGCGCTCCACCAAGCGCATCGCGCAACTGGAGCGGCGGCTGGTGATCGGCTTCGTGTCGTCCACCATGTACGGCGCGTTGCCGCGGCTGGTGCGGCTGTTCCGGGCGGCCAGCCCGCAGACGGAGCTGGCGCTGGTGGAGATGTCCACAGTCGAGCAGATCGAAGCCTTGAAGAACGGCCGCATCGACGTGGGCTTCGGGCGCGTCAGACTGGACGACCCGTCCATCAAGCGCGAGATCCTGCGCGAGGAGCGGCTGGTGGTGGCCATCCCCGGCGAACACGCGCTGGCGGGCAGCGACGACCCGCTGACGCTGCCAGAGGTGGCCCGCCATGCGCTGCTGGTCTACCCGCGCAGCCCGCGGCCCAGCTACGCGGACCAGGTGCTGTCGCTGTTCCGCGATCTGGCGCTGGAGCCGGTGAGCGTGCACGAGGTGCAGGAGATGCAGACGGCGCTGGGTCTGGTCGCGTCGGGCATGGGCCTGTGCGTCGTGCCGGCCAGCGTGCACCGGCTGCGGCCCGACGAGGTCGTCTACCGGCCGCTCGCCGAGGCGCAGGCGGTGTCGCCCATCATCATGAGCACGCGGCTGCAGGACCAGTCGGCCGACATCACGCTGCTGCGCCAGCTCATCGACGACATCTACGCCGAACAGCGCGCGGCGAGGGAGGCCGCGCAGGCGCAGGGCGGGTGATGGGTCGCGTGGGTCGCCGCCAGGCCTAGTTCCAGCCAACGTCCCTTGGATGGCGGATTGCCATCGCGACCGCCGCCATGTCTTTCGGGTCGATGTCGAACTCGTCGAAGGAAGTCCGCCATTCACGAACGCACCTGCAGATGCGTCCCACAATCTCGCGCGCCTGCGCGTCATTAAGACCGAATAGTGCTGCCCTACTGAGGGCGTTCGGAATGCTGGCAAACCGCCCCTGTTTGCCTATGCCGAGATGCAGGTACCTCTCCTGAGCAACTTGAGGCTTCGGCAAGACGTCGTAGAGGGGGCTGAGCGCCCAACCGTTGGCATCAGGCTCCCAGATGAATGCGTGATTGCGCAGGTGGTCGTCGTCGTTACTAACGAGGATGTTGAACACCATGCGACCGAACAGCTCGCGTCGGTCTTGCTGGACACGACCGGCAGCTCCAATGTCAGCCATCTTTAGCGATATGTCCGAGTACGACGCCTTGGCCGAGTCAGTCTCGCGAAGCTCAAGGGCCGTGAGCGCGCTGATTGCATGACGTCTGGCGAAACCATCCCCAGATGCATACCGGTCGAAGCGCTCGATCAGCATGACATCCCGACCATCAGGCAAGCGGACCAGGTCCGTTTCCGGAACGGATAGCTCACACGCTCGCGCGAGCTCAAGCGTCGCACGCTCCACTGCAGGAATGTTGAATCCATCGCTCTCGGTTGGGAACTTGGCGAGGTACTGCTTCCCACCTCTGGTGACGACTGCTTTCGGACGCGCGCCACCCATGCTCGGCCCCGCGTCAAACAGCTGTTCGAGCTCTGCCGGCACAGGGTCGCCGGACTGGATGCAGTCCGCCGCTTGGAGCAAATAGTTAGGCGGCGCACCGCGAACAGTGGCAATCAGCCCCCCGTTGAGGCGTGGCCCATCGACTGGGCTCAGCCGCGCGCCGGCCTCAGGAGCACATACGCCGCGCCGCCGAGCACCACGCCCCAGAAAGCCGAGGCCAGGCCGAGGAAGTTCAGGCCCGAGGCCGTCGCCAGGAAAGTGATGAGGCCGGCCTCTCGGTGAGCTGTGTCCTGCACCAGCGCCGTAAGGTTGGCGCCAATGGCACCCAGCAGCGCCAGCCCTGCCAGCACGGCCACCAGCGCTGGAGGCAAGGCTGTGAACAGCGCCACCAGGCTGCCGCCGACGCACCCTGCCAACAGGTAGAACACCCCGTTGGCCACACCCGCCACGTAGCGCCGCGCCGGGTCAGCATGGGCCTCCTTGCCGGTACACAGCGCCGCGGTGATGGCAGCCAACACGGTGGTGATGCCGCCAAACGGTGCCGTCAGCAAGCTGCTTAGGCTGGTCAGCGCCACGATGGGCCGGGCCGGTGTGCCGTAGCCCGCGCCGCGCAGGATGGCCATGCCGGGCAGGTACTGGCCCGACAGGCTCACCATCACCAGCGGCACCGCCAGGCTAAGCGTCGACGCCCAAGACCAGGCCGGCGTGATGAACACCGGTGTCGTCAGGCGCAGCTCCAGCGTGTGCCAGGGCACCTGGCCCAACGCTGACGTGAGCGCCACGCCGAGCGCCAGCACGGCGACCATGTGATACCGCGGCCACGCGCGCTTGAACACAAGGAAGCCCGCCAGCATGCCCAGGCCCAGCAACGGCGCCATCTCCACCGCCTTGAAGGCCTTCGCGCCGAACTGGAACAGGATGCCGGCCAGCATGCCGCTGGCAATGCCCGGCGGGATGTGGCGCATCAGCCGGTCGAAGCTGCCGCTAAGGCCGATGAGCAGGATCAGGCCCGCCGCCGTGATGTAGGCCCCGACAGCCTCGTGCAGCGACAGCCCGGGGAACAGTGTGATCAGCAGCACCGTGCCCGGCGCCGACCAGGCGGTGATGACCGGCGCCTTCAGCGACAGGCTGAGCACGATGCCCGAAACGCCAGCCCCCACCGAGATTGCCCACACCCAGGACGCCGTCATCTCGGCCGGGACCTGGGCCGCCTGCGCGGCCTGGAAGAACAGGATCAGCGGGCCCGCATAGGAGATCAGTACGGCCAGGAAGCCGGCCGCCAACGCCGAAAACGACAGGTCGCGGCGCAGACGGGCCAGCATCGTCAAGGCGCCGGCAAGCGGGTCAGCCATTGGTCGATGCAATGCATGAAGGCCTGCGGCTGCTCCAGCACGCTGAGGTGCGAGGCCTCGGGCAGCACGACCAGCTCGGCGCCCGGGATGCCGGCCGCGATCAGCTCGGACATTGCGGGCGGTGTGCCGGCATCCAGCGCCCCGGCGATGACCAGCGCGGGCTGGCGCACGGCCGGCAGGCGGCTCGTCGTGTCGACCTGGCTGATGGCCTGGCAGCAGGCGATGTAGCCGGTCTGGCGGCAGGCCAGCACGCGGCCGCGCCATAGCGCCACCACCTCAGGGTGTGCCGCGCGAAAGCCGTCATGGAACCAGCGCTGCAATGCGCCGTCCACGATGGCTTCCAGCCCGCCCTGCTCGATGCTGGCGATGCGTAGCGACCAGCCGGCCTGTGCCTCGGCCGGGTAGCCGGACGTGGTGTTGGCCAGCACCAGCGCCTGCACGCGGTCAGGGTAGCGCAGCGCCAGCTCCTGGCCCACCATGCCGCCCATCGACAGCCCGATCCAGACGACCGGGCCCAGGGCCAGCTCATCGATCAGCCGCGCCGCGTCGTCGGCCAGGTCGGCCAGGGTGTACGGCCCGGCGGGCGTGTCGCTGCCGCCGTGGCCGCGCTGGTCGTAGCGCAGCACCCGGCCGCCCCGGGCCACCAGATGCTCGGCGAGCGCATCCCACATGCGCAGGTCGCAGCCCAGCGCATGGCCGAGCATGAAGGCCGGGCCAGCGACTGCGCCGGCAGCAGGCTGCTGCAGCCGGTAGTGCAGCCGCGGACTCGTGACGCTCAAGCCGTCTCGGGCGTCGCTCACACGCGCTCCACGATGACGGCAATGCCCTGCCCCACGCCGATGCACATCGTGCACAGCGCATAGCGGCCGCCGCGACCGCCGTTCATGCGATGCAACTGGTTGACCGCGGTCATCACCAGCCGCGCGCCGCTCGCACCCAGCGGGTGGCCCAGCGCGATGGCGCCGCCCCATGCGTTCACGCGCGGGTCGTCGTCTTGCAGGCCCAGCTCGCGCAGCACGGCCAGGCCTTGCGCCGCAAAGGCCTCGTTGAGCTCGATGACGTCCATCTGCGCCAGCGTCAGGCCGGCCTGCGCCAGCACCTTGACTGCAGCCGGCGCCGGGCCGATGCCCATGATGCGCGGCGCCACGCCCGCCGTGGCCATGGCCACCACGCGGGCGCGCGGCGTGAGCCCATAGCGCGCCGCCTCGGCTTCACCGGCCAGCAGCAGCGCACAGGCGCCGTCGTTCACACCCGAGGCGTTGCCCGCGGTGACTGTGCCGTCCGGGCGCACGATGGGCTTGAGCCGGGCCAGCGCTTCCATCGATGTGTCGCGTGGATGCTCGTCCTTGACGACGACCAGAGCCTCGCCCTTCTTCTGCGGGATGGTGACGGGCGTGATCTCGCTGTCGAACACGCCGGCCAGTTGGGCCGCCACGGCCTTGCGCTGTGACGCCAGGGCCATGCGGTCCTGGTCCTCACGGTTGATCTTGAAGTCGGTCGCCACGTTCTCGGCCGTCTCGGGCATGGCGTCCACGCCGTACTGCGCCTTCATCAGCGGGTTGACGAAGCGCCAGCCGATCGTGGTGTCGTAGACGGCGTTGCTGCGGCTGAACGCCGACTCGGCCTTGGGCATCACGAACGGGGCACGGCTCATGCTCTCCACGCCACCGGCGAGCATCAGGCCCACGTCGCCGCTGCGGATGGCACGCGCGGCGCTGCCCACGGCGTCCATACCCGAGCCGCACAGCCGGTTCACCGTGGAGCCCGGCACCGTCAGCGGCAGCCCGGCCAGCAAGGCCGACATGCGCGCCACGTTGCGGTTGTCCTCGCCGGCCTGGTTGGCGCAGCCGTAGACGACGTCGTCCACCGCGCCCCAGTCCAGCCGAGGGTGGCGGGCCATTAGCGCGCGCAACGGCACAGCGCCCAGGTCGTCGGCCCGCACGCTGGCGAGGCTGCCGCCGTAGCGGCCGAAGGGAGTGCGCAGCGCGTCGCAGATGTAGGCGTGGCGGATCAACGGGGTCTCCTGTGATGTGATTCTGTGGTGGCTCAGGCCATGTGCAGCGTCACGCCTGGCGTGATGGCCTGCAGCCGATCCAGCGTCAGGCCCTCGGCCAGCGCCACCACAGTCGCGCCCCGCGGGCCGAGCTCGATGACGGCCAGGTCGCTGTAGATGCGGCTGACGCAGGCGATGCCGGTCAGCGGGTAGGTGCAGGCAGGCACCAGCTTGGCTTCGCCGGTCTTGGTCAGGTAGTCCATCATCACGAAGGTCTTCTTCGCGCCGATGGCCAGATCCATCGCGCCGCCCACAGCGGGAATGGCGTCCGGCGCACCGGTGTGCCAGTTGGCCAGGTCACCCGTGGCGGAGACCTGGAAGGCGCCCAGCACGCAGAAGTCCAGGTGGCCGCCGCGCATCATCGCGAAGCTGTCGGCATGGTGGAAGAAGCAGCCTCCCGGGAGCAGCGTGACCGGTTGCTTGCCGGCGTTGATGAGGTCGTAGTCCTCCTCGCCGGGGGCGGGCGCCGGGCCCATGCCGATGACACCGTTCTCGGAGTGCAGCACCACTTCCTTGTCGCGGCCCAGATGGTTGGCCACCGCCGTGGGAAGGCCGATGCCGAGGTTGACGACAGCACCGTCGGGGATGTCGGCGGCCACGCGGGCCGCCATTTCATCGCGGGTCCAGCGACGGATGTCTTGCAGGGTTTCGCTCATCATCTTGTCCTCAGGCCGCACGCTTGAAACCGCCGGCCGCAGTGACCGTGCGCTCGACCTGCAGCACGCGCTGCACGAACAGCCCGGGCGTGACCACGGCCTCCGGGTCCAGGCTGCCGAGCGCGACCACCTCATGCACCGTGGCAACCGTGGTGGTGGCCGCCATGGCCATCACGGGGCCGAAGTTGCGCGCGGTCATGCGATAGGTCAGGTTGCCCCAGCGGTCGCCCTGCTCGGCCTTGATGAGCGCGAAGTCGCCCTTGATGGGCGACTCCAGCACATACATGCGGCCATCGATCTCGCGCGTCTCCTTGCCCTTGGCCAGTTCGGTGCCGTAGCCGGTGGGCGTGAAGAACCCGCCGATGCCGGCACCCGCGGCGCGGATTCGCTCGGCCAGGTTGCCTTGTGGCACCAGCTCCAGCTCGATCTGGCCAGCGCGGTAGAGCGCATCGAAGTGATGGCTGTCGGCCTGGCGCGGGAAGGAGCAGATGATCTTGCGCACGCGACGCGCGGCCAGCAACGCAGCCAGTCCCGTGTCACCGTTGCCGGCGTTGTTGTTGACGATGACAAGCTCGCGCGCACCGCCGTCGAGCAGGGCATCGATCAGCTCGTTGGGCAGGCCGGCGGTGCCGAAGCCGCCGATCATCACCGTCGCGCCGTCCTTCACGTCGGCGAGCGCGGCCTCCGGGGAGGCGACCAATTTGTCGATCATGGCTTGTCTCTTTGCGTCATGCCGTGAACCGGCATCTCGTTGGCCGCGGTGCGGTCCGGCGGTCAAGCGTTTGCTTGGCCACGACGAAATGGTAGGGATGCACCGGGTCCCGGTCCAAGACGCATTGAGACTGGATCAATACCCGCAAGGCATCGCGCACCGGTCGCCGACGACAAAGCCCTCGCCAGCGAAAGGTGGCCAAAAGTAATGGCCCCAGGTCCTGCAAGCGCCATCGGCCTGCAGGACCTGGGGCCAATAAGAGCAGCCTGGCCGCTCTTAAGCCAGGTCGAACCGGTCCGCGTTCATCACCTTGACCCAGGCCGTCACGAAGTCGCGCAGGAAGGTCGCGTTCGCATCGCTGGCGCCCAGCGCCTCGGCCACGGCACGCAGTTGCGAGTTGGAGCCGAACACCAGGTCGACGACGCTGGCCGTCCACTTCACGGCGCCGGTCTTGCGGTCGCGCCCCTCCAGCACGTGGGGTGAGTTCGCGGAGCGCTGCCACTTCGTGCCCATGTCCAGCAGGTTGACGAAGAAGTCCTGCGTCAGTGAGCCGGGCCGCGTGGTGAACACACCCAGCGGGGAGAGGCCGACGTTGGCGCCCAGCACACGCAGGCCCCCGATCAACGCGGTCATCTCGGGCGCGCCAAGATTCAGCAATTGCGCCTTGTCCAGCAGCAGCCGCGGCGCGCTGTCCTCCAGGCCCGGGCGGACGTAGTTGCGGAAGCCATCGGCCAGCGGCTCCAGCACGGCGAAGGAGTCGACGTCGGTCTGTTCCTGCGAGGCGTCGGTGCGCCCGGGTGTGAACGGCACCTCCAGGTCTTGACCGGCCTGCCTGGCCGCCGCCTCGATGCCGGCGCTGCCGCCCAGCACGATGAGGTCGGCCAGCGAAATCTTCTTGCCGCCGGTCTGCGCCGCATTGAAGTCACGCTGCACGTCCTCCAGCCTGGACAGCACCTGTGCCAATTCGGCTGGCTGGTTGACGGCCCAGTCTTTCTGGGGCGCCAGGCGAATGCGAGCACCATTGGCACCGCCGCGCTTGTCGCTGCCGCGGAAGGTGGAGGCCGAGGCCCAGGCGGTGGTCACCAGTTGCGCCACGGTCAGCCCGGATGCGAGCAGCCGGGCCTTCAGCGCAGTCACGTCCTGCGCGTCCACCAGCGGGTGGTCGACGGCCGGCACGCGGTCCTGCCAGATCAGCTCTTCCTTGGGCACCAGCGGCCCCAGGTAGCGGGCGATGGGGCCCATGTCGCGGTGTGTCAGCTTGAACCAGGCGCGGGCGAAGGCGTCGGCAAACTGCTGCGGGTTGGCCAGGAAGCGGCGCGAGATCTTTTCGTAGGCGGGATCCAGGCGCAGCGCCATGTCGGCGGTGGACATCATGGGCGCGTGGCGCTTGGCCGGATCATGCGCGTCCACCACCGTGTCGGCACCGGCACCGCCCTTGGGTCGCCACTGGTGGGCACCGGCGGGGCTCTTGGTCAGCTCCCACTCGTAGCCGAACAGCGTCTCGAAGTAGCCGTTGTCCCAGGTCGTCGGGTTGGGCTTCCAAGCGCCTTCCAGGCCGCTGGTGATGGCATGGCCTGCGACGCCGCTCTCGTAGCTGCTCGACCAGCCCAAGCCTTGCTGGGTGATGTCCGCGCCCTCGGGCTCGGCACCCACGTGCTTGGGGTCACCGGCACCATGCGCCTTGCCGAAGGTGTGGCCGCCGGCCACCAGCGCCACGGTCTCCTCGTCGTCCATGGCCATGCGGGCGAAGGTCTCGCGGATGTCGCGGCCCGAGGCCACCGGGTCGGGGTTGCCGTTGGGGCCTTCGGGGTTGACGTAGATCAGCCCCATCTGCACGGCAGCCAGCGGGTTGGCCAGCTCGCGGTCACCGCTGTAGCGCTGGTCGCCCAGCCAGGTGGTTTCCGGGCCCCAGTCGATGTCGGCCTCGGGCTCCCAGATGTCGGCGCGACCACCGGCGAAGCCGAAGGTCTTGAAGCCCATGGACTCCAGCGCGACGTTGCCCGTCAGCACGATGAGGTCGGCCCAGGAGATCTTGCTGCCGTACTTCTGCTTGATGGGCCACAGCAGCCGGCGGGCCTTGTCGAGGTTGCCGTTGTCGGGCCAGCTGTTCAACGGCGCGAAGCGCTGCGCACCGGTGCCCGCGCCGCCGCGGCCGTCGAAGGTGCGGTAGGTGCCGGCGGCATGCCAGGCCATGCGGATGAAGAACGGGCCGTAATGGCCGTAGTCGGCCGGCCACCAGTCCTGCGAGTCGGTCATCAGGGCATGCAGGTCCTGGATGACGGCGTCCAGGTCCAGCGTCTTGAAGGCCTCCGTGTAGTTGAAGGCTGCGCCCATCGGATTGGCGCGTGGCGAGTGCTGGTGCAGGATGGCCACGTTGAGCTGGTTGGGCCACCAGTCGCGGTTGCCTTTGGCGCCGGCCAAGGTGTGCTGGTGAGTCGTGCTGCCCGAGAACGGGCACTTGGATTCGGTGGACATCGTTGCCTCCATGGGTTGTCCGCAATGCCGGGGCAGTCTAGAAGTCGCCCCGTGCCGGATCAATGCAATCCTCCCAATGGCAGCGATAGGCAGAAATGCATGGCCCTGGGGCCGCGCGGCCGGCTGGCCGTGCATGCGAGAATCCGCGCCCTCGCACCCGGCGCTGCCCGGTACGAGCAGTCCTCTCCGTAGTTCAATGGATAGAACGGCCGCCTCCTAAGCGGCAAATGTGGGTTCGATTCCCGCCGGAGGGACCATCTCAAGTCTGGGGATTGCCCTTCTGCAAGGGAATGCAGTTCGTCATCGTGTAAGTCACGGCTGCCACGGTCCAATCGCCCGTACTGCTTGAGGACTCCGGGTCCACGGACATGAGCGTCACTTGGACTGCTGAATCAGGGCGATCCACAAGGCTGTAGCCGTTCGAACCCCGAACGGCCTCTCTGACCGCATACGCGAACTACTTACCGACACTGTCCTCGCCGATGTGGGACGCATAGACGGCCAGCTTTCCCTCTTGAGCGACCGCAACCGAGTGTCCGGACATCAACGCCGCGCAAGCGAAACAAAGAACAGCCGCAAGGAACGTAGTCAGCATCGTGTCTCTCCCGAGGTTGCGGGCGGGTGCCCTGGCTGGCTACGGCTTCTTGTCCGGATCTTTGGTGCCCTGCTTGCCGTTCGCAGGGTTGGTGTTTCCCTTGGACGAGTAGTTGTCGCGCTTCGACTTGTTGGGGTTGGTCGCCCGAGTTGGAGCGACGTACTTCCCGTCTTTCTTCGTGTGGCCTTTAACGGCGTGGCTACCGCCCGAAGAGTGCGATCCACCGGACGAGTGGCTACCGCTGCGACCGCCATGCCCGCCGCCCTTGGCAAACGCAGGCTGGGCAGCGATGACCAGTGCCGCGACGACGGCGATGTGAAAGGCTTTCATGGTGTCTCCCTGGGTTGTTCCGGAGACGGTATCCGAACGCCGGTCACCGTCAACGGGACTTGCCCGGCAACTCGGGTAGGTGACGCCGTGGCCGGATGAGCTCGCCATTGCAGACCGCGTGCAGGTTGGAGCCTCAGCCGAACGCCAGCACCTGGAACAGGTTGCCGCCCTTGTCGCTGGCCAAGCCCAAATGCAGTGGCTGGTGGACATCGCCCACCAGATGAATGACCCACTTCAGCGCTTTGCGCCCCTGACGTCGGCCATGTCAACGACCGTCAACTAGCGGATGCGCCCCGTCGGGCGGCAGCCCTAGAGCGACGCGAGTTCGCTTTACTGTCTCGAGGTCGCGCTCATGATCAACATGCACGAGCAGGCGCCTTTTGACCACTGGCTGTGCGATGGCACCACGGGGCACTGTGGCGACCAGGTTGGGTCGGGACCAGAGGTCTTCTCCGAAGAAGCCGCCGTGCCTGCTCTTCAGCTGAACCTCGTCGAACATGCTCAGGTCAATGTCGGCGAGGTCGTCATCGTGGCGGTGAGTGTCCAGATAGGGCATAGCGGCCTAAGTTGGTTGGGATCTGCACTGTTCACCGATCGGGCGGGCTTGTCACACGGCAAGACTTCGTTTTTGGCGCCGGGGCAGCGGCCCGACCGTCGGCGGTGCTGATGCGCCCGCCGCCGAAGGAGTGAACGCCAAGCTCACCCAGCGAGCCAACGCTAATTCTTCTCGCTTGAAGGCGGCAGCGCCTTTGCCTCTTGGCGATTTAACGTGCGGAAGGATTGGATGACGGCGGCCGTGGGCAAGGCCGCAAGCGCAGCTGCGACCACCTCGTGCCCCTCTATCGCAAGATAGGCCGCCAGAACAATTGCACCCGTGCTCAATACCCACCCGAACACTTGACCGAGCATGTCGCTGTGCCGGACCGTTTGGGCTTGATACATCGCCGCGGTGCGCTGAGCATCGAGTTGACCCTCCGCCAGGTCGAGCTGACGCCTCTGCGCTTCTATATTGGCTTCAATCGCAAGCTGATCCATGCGACGCCGATGGGACTGCTCTTCCTCGTTCCAGCGGACCAATAGATCCATGGTGCCGGGGCGAACATCCTCGTACTCGGCCAGAAGACCTGGTGGGGGCAACTGAACATGAACTGTGACGCTCTGCTCTTGCACCGTCACAGTCTGCTGCATTGATTGGGCAACTGAGCCCAGCGCCTCCCTGGCTGCGGCGTCAGCCGGCCTTAGAGCCCCTGGCGGTTGATTCCCCGATCTCTTTTTCATGCTTTCCCAGGGCTGCGTTGAAGTCCATCCCCAACCGCTCCATGTCGGTGAGCGCGGTCAACGCCCCGGGCACACGCACGGGCGACACTTGTGGGATCTTCACCGCGTGCAGCGTATCGACGTGAGCTTGATTCGATGCGAACAGCATCAACGGCGCAGCCATGCCCTTCGCAACACCGCGCTTGAAGGCTTGGCGAGACGTTTCGTTGAAGTCGACGAGGACGATCGGCATGTGAATAAGTTTGCCACAACGAGCAGTTAATGCATCACAAAAACTCCGTCACGAACACTTGTCAACTGATGTCGTGCCGCGCATACATCGACGCCTGCATGGCGCAGGCAAGAGAAAAGAACTTAGGCCGGTTCGGCGCCAAGTGCTTGTTTTCATTATTAAATTTTGGTCGGCTCTGAGTGCCTCGAACACTCGACCTAAGGATTGCAAATCCGGTTGCCGGCGCCTTGCTACTCCGACGGCTGGGTTGAGGGTCAGCGCCCGCGACGAGCAGCGCCCTCCTCCTATGACGATTTGGGCGCCAACGCTTCTCATCAGGGAAACCCCTTACAACTTGCGGACCTCGTCGACTCAAAGGCGCGCTCCACCATCCAGGCTTCAGCAAGTCGGAACCCGGCAGCGATAGCGCACTGGGGAAACAAATGGGGGAACAAGCCCGGCTGCAAGTGACTCAAAGCCGGAATCCATGCGGCCTACAGCCAGATTCTCGATTCCCGCCGGAGGGACCAGTAGCGCTGGCACGCGTCGTGAGTGCAGCGCCATCCCTCCAAAGGGGGATACGACGGGGGATGCTCTCCCCCACCCCCCCAACGGGCCCCCCCCAAGGGTGATATCCGCCACGCCGGCCGGCGCCGAGACTGAAGTCATCGACATCGGAGCCCGCCATGCACATTCAACTCGCCACCCTTGCCCAGGCCTCGGTCCTGCAGCTGCGGGACGTCCTGCGCCGCACCACCGCGCTGCACGTCCACGCCGCCGGCGAACGCCATGCGGAGAAGGCACCGGCTGCCGTGAAACCGGGCAACTTGCCTTGCGTCGAATGGCAGGAGACGGACTTCGATGTCCGCCACATCCGTGCTTGAGGCGGGCAGCCGCACCCGGGCGTTCGGGCCCCAGGTCGTCGAATGGGCTTTCGACCAAGGCGCAGGCCAGATCACGGCCCGCGACGGCCAGGGTCGCGTGCTGATGGCCATCGTCCCCAGCCCGCTCTTTGGTCCCCGGCTCGCAGCGGCGTTCGCCGGGTCGACGGCATCCACCATGCACGCAGCCGGCTGGACGAACTGGCCGGCCGCCTGACCCCGGCTCCCACAGACGCTCACCGACGCATGCGCCGGTCGGCCGCAGCTGCCGCCTGAAACGCTCGCCGCATAAGCATCGCCACTTTCCTTCGTTCCGCGAGGAAGCCCTCTTCCCTATCGTGCGAGGCCTGAACACACCCAGGCCACCATGCACATCACCAGCATCTCCGGCAGCCCCAGCGAGCGATCGCGTTCGGCGTGGCTGACGCAGTTCGCGCTGACCCGCCTCGAAGGCGTGGCCACGCGCAGCGAGCACATCGCCGTGCGCGAGCTCCCTGCCGCGGCGCTGCTGGCCGCGGATGCACAGGACCCCGCCATCGCGCAGGCAGTCTGCGCGGTGGCCGGCGCCGGCCTGGTCATCGTCGGCACGCCCATCTACAAAGCCGCCTACTCGGGCCTGCTCAAGCTCTTCCTGGACCTGCTGCCACCTGAGACGCTGCGCGGCAAGACCGTGTTGCCGCTGGCCACAGGCGGCAGCGCAGCGCATCTACTGGCGCTGGACTACGCACTCAAGCCCGTGCTGTCCGCGCTGGGTGCACGCCACGTGCTCGACAGCGTGTTCGCCACCGACGCGCAACTGCTGCGCCACGAAGCCGGTGGCTATGTGCCCGAGCCCGAGCTGCTGGCGCGGCTGGACCGGGCACTTGCGCCCGTGGCCCCGCAGCTGTCGGCGCGAATGCATCCCGACGTCGAAGTCAGCTGTCGCCGCTGAAACCGCCTTCCCACCGCTTGTCTCCTCGCCACCCGTCTCGGGATCGGCGACTTCAATCCCGGCGCCTCGGGTGCTGATCGGGTGCGCCCGAGCGCCGGGATCTTTTTGCACAGGACAACTCATGCTCATCCGCTCCCTGCTCCGCTGGACCGCGCCCCTGTTGCTCGCAGCAGCCAGCCTGCACGCAACCGCTCAGACGACGCTACGCATCGGCTTCCAGAAATCCGCCAGCCTGCTGACGCTTCAGAAGTCCAGCGGCTCGCTCGAGAAGAAGCTCGCCCCCCTGGGCGTGGCCGTGAAGTGGGTGGAGTTCCCCGCCGGCCCGCAACTGCTGGAAGGCCTGAACGTCGGCGCCGTCGACGTGGGTTTCGTCGGCGAAGCCCCACCCATCTTTGCGCAAGCCGCCGGCGCCCGTTTTGTATACATCGGCTACGACCCGGCCGCTCCGGAGGCCGAGGCCATCGTCGTGCCCAAGGACTCGCCCCTGAAGACGCTGGCCGACCTCAAGGGCAAGAAAATCGCCCTAAACAAGGGCAACAACGTGCACTACCTGCTCGTCAAGGCGCTGGAAAAGCAGGGGTTGAAGTACACGGACATCCAGCCCGTCTACCTGCCGCCGGCCGACGCGCGCGCGGCGTTCGAGCGCGGTGCGGTAGACGCCTGGGTGATCTGGGACCCCTTCCTCGCCGCCGTGGAGAAGCAGAGCGGTGCACGTCTGCTCGCCGATGGCAAAGGCCTGGTCAACAACTACGCCTACTACCTGGCCGAACGTGGCTTTGCCGAGAAGCAACCGCAGATCATCCAGGCCCTGTTCGACGACACCCAGGCCCAGGCCGCCTACCTGAAGGCCAACCTCAAGGCCGCCGCCGCCGTCATCGCGCCGCTGCAGGGTCTGGAGCACGAGGTGGTCGAGAAGAGCCTCGCGCGCTACCAGTTCGGCGTGAAGCCGCTGACCGCCGCAGTCGCCGCCGAGCAGCAGAAGATCGCCGACGCCTTCCACGTGCTGGGCCTGATCCCGAAGCCCATTCGCGTGGCCGACGCGCTGCCCGGCACCGCCAAGCTGGCTGAGGCTGCCAAATGAGCGCCCAGACGACGCGGCGTGCCACCATCGCCATCCTCGCCACCACGGCCTCGCTGTGGGTGCGCGCGCAGACACCGGCCACGCTTCGCATCGGCTTCCAGAAGGGCTCGTTCAACCTCGCGCTGCTGAAGAACTACGGCCTGCTGGAGCAGCGCCTGCCGAGCACCAAGGTCCAGTGGACCGAGTTCCCCGCCGGCCCGCAGCTGCTGGAGGCGCTGGCGCTGGGCAGCGTGGACCTGGGCGCGACCGGCGATGCGCCGCCCGTGTTCGCGCAGGCGGCGGGTAAGGACGTGGTCTACGTCGGCGCCGAGCCTCCCAAGCCCGACAGCTCGGCCGTGCTCGTGAAACCCGACTCGCCGCTGAAGACGCTGGCCGACCTGAAGGGTCGTCGCGTGGCGTTGCAGAAGGGCAGCAGCGCGCACTTCCTGACCGTGCAGGCCATTCGCCGTGCGGGATTGGCCTGGGCCGACATCCAGCCTGTCTACCTGCCGCCGGCCGACGCCCGCGCCGCATTCGAGCGCGGCTCGGTCGATGCCTGGGCCGTGTGGGACCCGTATTACGCAGCGGCCGAGATCAGCGGCGAGCTGCGCGCACTGGCCACCAGCCGTGGGCTGAGCAGCAACAACACCTTCTACCTGGCTTCGCGCACGCTGAGTCAGCAGCCCGCGCTGCTAAAGACGCTGTTCCAGGCGCTCACCGACACCGACACGCGCGTGCGCGCAGAGCGGCGCGATGCGGTGCAGCGCTATGCCGAATTCGCCGGGCTTCCTGTGGCCACGGTGCAGCGCATGGTCGACCGGCGCGGCGCGGCGCCGGTCGGGCCGCTAACCCCTCAGCTGATCGCCGAGCAGCAGCAAGTGGCCGACGCCTTCGCCGAGTTAGGCCTCATCCCTCGCCCCATCCGCGTCGCCGACGCGGTGCTCACACCCAAGGAGCGCGCATGAAGATCTTCTGGTTCATCCCCACCCACGGCGACAGCCGCTACCTCGGCAGCTCGCGCGGTGCACGCGTGGCCGACCACGCCTACTTCAAGCAGATCGCCATCGCCGCCGATAGCCTGGGCTACGAGGGCGTGCTGCTGCCCACCGGCCGCTCCTGCGAGGACTCGTGGATCGTCGCCGCCAGCCTCATCGACGCCACCCGAAACCTGAAGTTCCTCGTCGCGCTGCGACCGGGCCTCGTCGCACCCGCACAGAGCGCCCGCATGGCCGCGACACTCGACCGTCTCTCGGGCGGCCGCCTGCTGGTTAACCTGGTCACCGGCGGCGACCCCGACGAGCTGGCCGGCGACGGCCAGTTCCTGGACCATGCGGCGCGCTATGAGCAGTCAGCCGAATTCATCCGCATCTGGCGCGAGCTGCTGGCCCGCTCGCACAGCAGCGAGGGCTACGACTTCGATGGCCAGCACCTCAGCGTCAAGGGTGGCAAGATCCTCTACCCGCCCGTCAACCGGCCGTACCCGCCGGTCTTCTTCGGAGGCTCCTCCGGGCCCGCGCACGAACTGGCCGCAGCCCAGGTCGACACCTACCTGACTTGGGGCGAGCCACCGGCCGAAGTCCAGAAGAAGCTCGCCGACGTACGCGAGCGCGCCGCCACGCACGGGCGCCAGCTGCGCTACGGCATCCGGCTGCACGTCATCGTGCGCGAGACAGAAGACGAAGCCTGGCGCGCTGCCGGCGAGCTGCTGTCCGAGCTGGACGAAGCCACGGTGGCAGCCGCGCAGGCACGCTTCAGAAGCATGGACTCGGTGGGCCAGCGCCGCATGGCCGAGCTGCATGGCGGCCAGTTCAACAAGGCGGATGTGCGCCAGGGGCTGGAGATCTCGCCCAACCTGTGGGCTGGCGTGGGCCTGGTGCGCGGCGGCGCCGGCACGGCCCTGGTCGGCAACCCGCAGCAGGTGGCGGACCGCATCAAGGAATACGCTGACATCGGCCTGGAGTACTTCATCCTGAGCGGCTACCCGCACCTGGACGAAGCCCACCGCTTCGCCGAGCTGGTGTTCCCGCTGCTGCCGCTGGATGTGCGCGAGAAGCTCAGCGCACCCGTGCTGACCGGGCCGTTCGGCGAAGTGGTCGCCAACAATTACGCCCCCAAGGCCGTCTCGGCGAGCTGACCATGCTCAAGCGCCTCACCCCCTGGCTGCTGCCCGCCGCCATCCTGGTCGCCTGGGAGCTGGCCTCGCGCAGAGGTCTGCTGTCCGCTCGCATCCTGCCGGAGCCGGCTGCCGTGCTGGCGGCGTTCTGGCAACTGCTGCGCTCGGGCGAGCTGGCGCACCACGTCGCCGTTAGCACGCTGCGTGCGTTCTCAGCGCTGGCCATCGGTGGCGGCCTC